>JBFWOF010000033.1:0-71118 GCA_050250665.1 Lysobacterales bacterium
CTTTTCACCTTGCTTGCCTCAACGCTGCAGAAAACCCGGCGCGGCACCGCCTCAGAACCCCAACCCCGCCGCTACCCCAATTGACGTTTTACGTTTTACGTTTCACCTTGCTTGCCTCAGCGCTGCAGAAAACCCGCCGCGGCACCGCCTCAGAACCCCAACCCCGCCGCTACCCCAATTGACGTTCTACGTTTCACTTTTCACCTTGCTTGCCTCAGCGCTGCAGAAAACCCGGCGCGGCACCGCCTCAGAACCCCAACCCCGCCGCTACCCCAATTGACGTTTTACGTTTTACGTTTCACCTTGCTTGCCTCAGAACGCCGGAAAACTCGACCCAGCTACCCTTCCTGACACACCCTCAGCACTTCCTCGATGGTCGTCAATCCGGTCAGGGCCTTGGCGATGCCGTCTTCGTACATGGTGCGCATGCCCTCTTCGCGGGCCAGGGCTTCGATCTTGCCGTGGTCGGCGTGCTGCATGACCAGACGGCGGATCGGATCGGTCATGGTCAGGAATTCCATGATCGTGGTCCGGCCGATGTAGCCGGTGGCGCTGCGTTCGGAAGCGACCGGGCGATGCAGATAGATCGGATCGTGGCGGGTGAACTTGCGCAGCTTGTGTTCCTCGACCACTTCGGGGAGGGCCTGGTAGCGCTGGCTGGATTCGCGATCCAGACGTCGCACCAGACGCTGCGCGAGCACGCCGTTGACGGTCGAGCACATCAGATAATCGTCCACGCCCATGTCGAGCAGGCGGGTGACCGCGCCGGCGGCGTTGTTCGTATGCAGCGTCGACAGCACCAAGTGGCCGGTGAGGGCGGACTGGATGGCGATCTTGGCGGTTTCCAGATCGCGCATTTCGCCGATCATGATGATGTCCGGATCCTGACGCACGATGGAGCGCAGGGCGCCGGCGAAATCGAGACCGATCTGCGGCTTGACCTGGATCTGGTTGACGCCTTCGAGCTGGTATTCGACCGGGTCTTCGACCGTGATGATCTTGACCTCGGGGGTGTTGATCTTGCTGAGCGCGGTGTACAGCGTGGTGGTCTTGCCCGAGCCGGTGGGACCGGTGACCAGCAGAATGCCGTGCGGCATCTCCAGCACATTCATGAACTTCGGCAGGAAGTCGTCGGTAAAGCCCAGTGCCTTGAAGTCCAGCACCACGCTTTCGCGATCGAGGATACGCATGACCACGCTTTCGCCGTAGCTGGTCGGCACCGTGGACACGCGCAGATCCAGCTCCTTGCCCTGCACCCGCAGCATGATGCGGCCGTCCTGCGGGAGCCGGCGCTCGGCGATGTTGAGCTTGGCCATGATCTTGATGCGGCTGATCACCGCGGCGGTGGAACTGGCCGGCGGCGATTCGACCTCCTGGAGCACTCCGTCGATGCGGTAACGCACCTTGAGGCGGTTCTCGAAGGGTTCGATGTGGATATCACTGGCGCGCTGTTCGACCGCGCGCTGCATCACCAGATTGACCAGCCGGATCACCGGCGCTTCCGAAGCCAGATCGCGCAGGTGTTCGACGTCATCCTCGCCGCCACCCTCTTCGCCCGAGAGATTCTCGACGATGGTGCCCATGGCCGAACGCCCCTGACCGTAGTAGCGCTCGATCAGATCATCGATTTCGGTGCGCAGACCGACCGCAATCTCGACCGGCTTGCCGGTGGCCAGAAACACGGCATCGCGGGCGTAGTCATCCTGGGGATCGGCCACCAGCAGACGGATGGCCTGCTCGGTTTCGCCGATCGGCACAATGTGGAACTGTTTCAGGAAACGTACCGACAGGGTCACGCCGGCGGGCGGCACTTCCGGCGCGTCCTTGGCGTTGACCAGCGGCAGTTCCAGCAGCTCGCTCATGGCCTCGGCGACATCGCGCTCGGAGGCCAGACCCAGGCGAGTCAGCAGCGAGACCAGCCCGACATCGTCCTGTTCCTCATGCACCCGCCGCGCGCGCACCAGATCGGCATCCTTGAGCCTGCCCTTGCGCAGCAGAAACTGGCAAATGCGCTCGTCGAGATGTTCGACGTCCACGGCCGTCTGCGGCAGCGGCTGGGCAGCGTGTTCGGATTCAACGATGGCATTCACGCGTCGGGCACTCGATGGCGGAAACAGGGGACGGGATTACTGAGACTTCGTTTCGGGGCTGCTGGTTCCCACCTCGGGCAATTCACTGCCCTCGGTGGTGATCAGGCCCTGGATGAAGGCCTGATTGAACACCACCCAGAGAATGACCGGGGTGATGGCCGGCAGCACCAGATAGCCGAACTGGTAGCAGAAAGCGATGAGGTTCAGCGACAGGCCGGCGTCGGTAATGACCCGGGAGGCCTCGTCGCCGGCCTGCAGGCCCAGACTCTTGAGCACATCAAAGACCGTGCCGAAGGTCTGCACCGCCGACAGGATGATCACGCCCACGCCGATCTGCCACAGCCGTTGCCAGTTGCGCAGCGGCGTGGCCATGACCAGGCCTACCAGCACCGGGATGCAATAGCCGTAGATCATCGGGTTGGCCTCAACCACCACCGCCGGCGTGCCCTGACTGGTGTCCACCCCCACCAACAGCGCCGGATCGATGGGCAGCGTGGTGATGAAGGCCAGGATATGGCGGGTCTGCTCGACGCCGGTGAACACATTGGGCAGCAGATGCTGCAGCACCCAGTTCGCCATCGAGGCGATCGGCATGACGAAGATCTGCGCGAAATAGAACCACACAAAGAAGGACAGCGGCAGCCAGAGCACCGCCAGGAACAACAGGGATTTGAGTGGACCGAACATGTCTGGATTATGAGTAGGCTGTGCAATCAGGCGACGGATGTGTCGCGGAATCGGCCCGGCGAGGGTCGGTCATGACGAAGCTGGTGGTCGGGCAGCATTCCGACCGGGACAACGACGCCACCCGCCCTGTACCGCAGCATCGGGAGGCGCATTCTAGCCTGTGCGCGACGCCCGCTCGAATCACGGGCGCGGGCTGTGCGGCTCGGAACTGTACCGACAGCGCCCGTTCAAGCCACGAAAGCCCGGGCATTGCGGAACAGCCGCAACCAGGGCGAGGCGTCACCGCCCGGCGCCGCCCAGCTGAGCTGAACCCGACGGAACACCCGTTCCGGATGCGGCATCAGGATCAGGGCGCGGCCATCGCTGCTGCAGAATCCGCTGTAACCCTCCGGCGAACCATTGGGATTGGCCGGATAAGTCTGCGCCCTGCTGCCGTCACTCTCGATGAACCGCAGTGCCGGCCGAGCCTGCGCCGGCATGGCGGCGCCGCCCCAATCGGCACGGCCCTCGCCGTGCGAGACCACCAGCGGCAGCCGTGAACCGGCCATGCCGGCCAGCAGCACACTGGGCGAATCGAGCACTTCGACCTGCACCAGTCGGGCTTCGTACTGCTCGGAATGATTGCGCAGGAAGCGCGGCCAGCCTTCGGCACCGGGCACCAGATCGGCCAGTCCGCTGAGCATCTGGCAGCCGTTGCAGACACCGAGAGTGAAGCTGCCGCTGTCGGCGAAGAAGCGCCGAAACTGCTCGGCCAGCTCCGGGTGGTGGGCGATGCCCTTGGCCCAGCCCTGGCCGGCGCCAAGCACGTCGCCGTAAGAAAAGCCGCCGCAGACCGCCAGACCGCGGAAATCGGCCAGGCGCCGACGACCGCTCTCCAGATCGCTGACATGGACGTCGATGGCATCGAAGCCGGCGCGCACGAAGGCGGCCGCCATTTCCAGCTGACCGTTGACGCCCTGCTCGCGCAGGATCGCCACGCGCGGCCGGGCGCCACGAGCGATGTAGGGCGCGGCAATATCCTCATCGACATCGAAACTGGGGGCTTCGACCAGACCGGGCGTGCGGTAGTTTCGCAGCCGCTCGAATTCCTGGTCGGCACTGTCGGGATTGTCGCGCTCGCGCTGGATCCGCCAGGAAGTCTCGCCCCAGGCCGCCAGCAGGTCCGCCATGTCGGCCTCGAACACCGGGCTTCCGGCGGCGTGCACGCGCAGCCGGGCGTGGTCGGCGGCCACACCGATGCGGCGCAGGCGCGGGCCCAGACCGGCGGCGGCGGCGCTCGCCTGCAGTGCATCCAGATCCGAACCGGCCACCTCGATCAGCACGCCGAGCTCTTCGTTGAACAGCTCGGCCAGCAGATCGGCCTCGCTGCCGAGGTCCAACTCCAGCCCAAGACGCGCGGCGAAAGCCATTTCCAGCGCCGCCACGATCAAGCCACCATCGCTGCGATCGTGCCAGGCCAGAATTCGGCCGCTGGCCTTCTCGGCGGCCAGCCATTCCAGACCGCGACGGAATTCGAGCGGATCATCCAAATCCGGCGCCACATCGCCGATCACGCCATGCACCTGGGCCAGCACGCTGCCCCCGAGTCGGCGACCGCCACCCAGATCGAGCAGCAGCAAGGCGGCGCTGCCGTCGCGAACCTTGAGTTCGGGCGTCAGCGTGCCACGCACATCGGCAATCGGCGCGAAGGCGCTGATGATCAGGGAGATCGGCGCCCGCGTGCGGCAGTCACTGCCATCGGCATCGCGCCACTGGGCGCGCATCGACAGCGAGTCCTTGCCCACCGGGATCCCCAGGCCCAGGGCCGGGCAGAGCTCGCGGCCGACGGCCTCGACCGCCGCGTAGAGCGCGCCGTCCATCTGCGGATCGCCGACCGCAGCCATCCAGTTGGCCGACAGCTTGACCTGCTCCAGGGCCGCCACCGGCGCCGCATAGAGATTGGTCAGCGCCTCGCCCACGGCCATGCGCGCAGCGGCCCGGGCGTCCAGCACCGCCAGCGGCGTGCGCTCGCCCATGCACATGGCTTCGCCACTGTAGCCCTCGAAATCGGCCAGCGTGACCGCCACATCGGCCACCGGCGTCTGCCAGGGGCCGACCATCTGGTCTCGGTGGCTGAGGCCACCGACCGTGCGATCGCCGATGGTGATCAGGAACTGCTTGCTGGCCACGGCCGGAAAGCGCAGCACCCGCAGCAGCGCCTCCAGCGGCTTGATGGCGGCCAGATCCAGCGTCACACCGGCCTGCGGCTGATGGCTGAGCGCCTGCCGGTGCATCTTCGGGGCCTTGCCGAAAAGCACATCCATCGGCAGATCGATGACCTTGGTGTCGCCCAGCTGCACGCTCAGATGCTCGACCGCCGTTGCCGTGCCGACCGCGGCATAGAGGCAGCGCTCGCGCTCGGCCAGTTCGATGAATTGCGGCAGGCTCTGCGGCCGCAGGCCGAGCACGTAACGCTCCTGGGCCTCGTTGCACCAGATCTGCATCGGGCTCATGCCCGGATCGTCGTTGAGCACCGCGCCCAGATCGATGCGGCCACCGACGCCGCTGTCGTGCAGCAGTTCCGGGATGGCATTGGACAGGCCGCCGGCGCCGACATCATGGATGCTGACGATGGGATTGGCCTCGCCCAGCGCGATGCAGCGGTCGATGACCTCCTGACAGCGCCGCTCCATCTCCGGGTTGTCGCGCTGCACCGAGGCGAAATCGCGCGCGGCGCTGCCGATGCCGCTGGCCTGGGAGGAGGCCGCACCACCGCCAAGGCCGATCAGCATGGCCGGACCACCGAGCACGATGACGATATCGCCCTCCTGCAGCAGTCGCTTATCGACATCTCCGGCACGCACGCTGCCCAGACCGCCGGCGATCATGATCGGCTTGTCATAGGCGTAGCCCTGATCCAGCCGATCGGGGAAATGCTCGAAAGTGCGGAAATAGCCACCCAGGGCCGGGCGTCCGAATTCATTGTTGAAGGCGGCGGCGCCGATCGGCCCTTCGACCATGATGCGACGGGCGCTGGCCAGATGCTGCGGCAGTGGCCGCGGCTGCTCCCAGGGCTGCGGCGCATCGGCAAAACGCAGATGCGAGACGGTGAACCCGGTCAATCCGGCTTTGGGCCGCGCGCCGCGACCGGTTGCGCCCTCGTCGCGAATCTCACCGCCGGCGCCCGTTGCGGCACCCGCATGCGGCGCGATCGCCGTCGGGTGATTGTGGGTCTCGACCTTGATCGCCAGGTGCACCGGTTCGGCGACAGCGCGATAGAGACCCTGAGCGTCGGCATAGAAGCGTTGACCGACATGCCCGGCCAGCACGGCGGCATTGTCCTTGTACGCCACCAGCGTGCCCTGCGGCGTGCTGGCGTGGGTGTGCTTGATATGGCCAAACAGGCTGGAGCTCTGGTCGATGCCGTCGATGGTCCAGCTGGCATTGAAGACCTTGTGCCGGCAATGCTCGGAATTGGCCTGCGCGAACATCATCAGCTCGGCATCGCTGGCGGCTCGCCCGAGCTCGGCGTAGCGGGCGGCGAGGTATTCCAGCTCATCCTCGCTCAGCGCCAACCCCAGGCGCTGATTGGCCTCGGTCAGCGCCGGCAGATCGGAGGCCACCTGGACCAGCGGGGCTGCCACCGGATGCCGGTGCAGCCCGGCGAATTCGGCCGGATCGCGCAACACGCTCTGGGTCATCGGATCGTGCAGCAGGGCTTCAACCTGCTCGGCCTGCGCCGGCTGCTCTGGCCACTGCGCAAACTCATAGCGGAGCACGCGCTCGACCCGCTCCACGGCCAACCCGCAGCGATGCAGGATATCGGTGGCCTTGCTCGACCAGGGCGAGCGGGTGCCGAGGCGGGGAGCCACGTAGCGGACGACGCCAGTCGAGGCCGCTGCATCGACCGGTGCGCCCCATTGCAGCACTTCCGCCAGCTGCGCGTCACTGATCTGTGGCGCCACGCCGAAAGCAATGAAGGTCTCGCTGACGGCAGTGAGCCGCGCAGCCAGCGGCGCCAGCCGCTGATTCAGCGCATCAAGTCGAAAGCGGGAGAGGGCCGCAGCCCCTGGAATCGAGCGAATCGGCATCGGGGCGGTAGCGCAGTCAGGGCCGGCGGATGATACAGGGCCAGACGCCCGTGCAAGAACGCGGCCCGATCCAGCGGCGCACACCGGGCGGCAGCGCCGCCCGGTGGAACCGGATTACTTGCTCTTGTCGGCCTCAGCGGCGACAGCGGCCTCGGCGGCCATCAGACGCTGTTCCAGCTGGTCCGGCGTCACGTAGCCCGGGGCCACGTTGCCGTCCGGGAGCACCAGCGTGGGCGTGCCGGTGACACCCAGCTGCTGTCCGAGCTGGTACTGCGACTCCACCGGATTGATGCAGGTGGCATTACCCGGATCTTCGCCAGCCTTGGCCTTGGTCAGGGTGCCCTGCTGGTCCTTGTTGCACCAGGTCGCGACCGCCTTGCGGTAGGAATCGGAACCAACGCCGGCGCGCGGGAACAGCATGTACTCGATCTGGATGCCGCGATCGTTGTACTCGGCCATGTGCTTGTGCAGCTCGCGGCAATAGCCGCAATCGATGTCGGTGAACACCGCCACCTTGTGCTTCACCTCGCCCTTGGGCTTGAAGATGATGCGCTGGCTCTCCGGCGCCTGCGCCAGCAGGTCCTTGCGCAGTTCCGATCGACGCTGCTCGGTCAGATCGAGTTTCTGCGGGATGTCCAGAATCATGCCCTGGACCAGATATTTGCCATCGCCCGTGACATAGACCACCTGTCCCGGAACGGTCACTTCGTAAAGACCGTCGATCGGCGCCGCACGGATCTCATCGACCCGGATGTCCGGATTCAGCGTTTTCAGCGCCGACCGGATGACGTCGTCGGGCTTGTCCTGTGCCGCCACTTGAGCGCTCGCGAGAATGCCCACGGCCGCCACCCAGAACCAATTACGCATCGCTGTCTCCTCGTTGAATGATCTGACCGGAACTCCGGCCTGAAGCGGAATGACCGCCCTGACCGGGCAAAGTTCCGCCCTGGGGAAAATTATTTACATCGGCCGCGAAAACTGAGCGCGTCCGCGTGAAGTTGTCGTCAACCCCCTGACACTGGGCCCGGCCAATTTGAGGGCACCAGGGCACGCAAGATCAAGAGCTCTCGACGAACCCATGTCGCAAGTTGTTGATGCGTCATTGCGAGGAGCGCAGCGACGGCTTCGTCCATTGGTAGGAGCGCCTTCACGGCGCGACCGGCGACGCGGCGGAACATCACCCCGGTCGCGACGCGAGGTCGCTCCTACAGCAGAGGCGGCTTCTCGTAGGAGCGCCTTCACGGCGCGACCGGCGACGCCGCGGGACATCACTCCCGGTCGCGACGCGAGGTCGCTCCTACAGCAGAGGCGGCTTCTCGTAGGAGCGCCTTCACGGCGCGACCGGCGACGCGGCGGGCATTAATCACCCCCGGTCGCGACGCGAGGTCGCTCCTACAGCAGACGGGGCTTCTCGTAGGAGCGCCTTCACGGCGCGACCGGCGACGCCGCGGGACATCACTCCCGGTCGCGACGCGAGGTCGCTCCTACAGCAGAGGCGGCTTCTCGTAGGAGCGCCTTCACGGCGTGACCGGCGACGCCGCGGGACATCACCCCCGGTCGTGACGCGAGGTCGCTCCTACATTCAGCTTGTGGTTCATGGCCAGTCGGCAGTGTCGGGCCGATACCGGTGGTTCGCAATGAGGCTCACTACGCGTGCCCTCGTGCCGACCCACTACGACCCCGCCAGCGGCACCGGCGCGAGGACCTGGATCAGGACGGCGGCAAAATGACAGACGCTGCCGACGATCACAAAACCGTGCCAGATGGCGTGGGCATAGGGCACGCGACGGCTCAGGTAAAACACCGTGCCCGCGGTGTAGGCGATGCCACCGGCCAGCAGCCAGGCAAAGGCCGATTGCGGCAGCGCCCGCATCACCGGATCGATGGCGATGACCACCAGCCAGCCCATGGCGATGTAGATGCCGGTCGACAGCCACTTGAAACGCCCGGTGAAGTACAGCTTGAAAACGATGCCAGCGATGGCCAGCCCCCAGATCAGTCCGAACAGGGTCCAGCCCCAGGAGCCGCGCAGGCTGGTCAGGGTGAACGGGGTATAGGTACCGGCGATCAGCACGTAGATCATGCAGTGATCAAAGACCTTGAGCTTGGCCTTGGTCGGCAGGTGGCGGACGGCGTGATAGAGCGTAGACGCCAGATACAGCAGCAGCAGTGAGGCGCTGTAGACCGAAGCGCCGATGACCGCCCAGCGATCGCCATAGATCGAAGCCAGCGTGATCAGTACCGCGCCGGCAGCCAGCGCCACCACGGCGCCGACGCCATGGGTCAGGGCATTCAGCCACTCCTCCAGATGCAGTCGATCGCCCGCGGTGCTGGGCGCCTCGGCAGACTGCGATGTTTGCTGGCTCATGGCGGGCGCCTCATTGGCAAGGCTCGAAGGGTGCGCTGAATCGGCCAAAGAGGTCAATCGGCGCGGCGTCGGAGGCAGCCCCCTGTTCAGCCATCTGGACCTTTTCAAGCCTGAACAGGTGGGCCCGCAGATGCAGCCATGCTCGCTGTACCCGCTCTCTAACCGATAGACTCTGCGCCCCGTACCTGGATGAATCGATGACATGGAACGCATCGAAGGTGATTTTCGCGCCCCGACCGGGCGCATCGCGCTGCTGGCCTCGCGCTTCAATGAACTGGTGGTCTCGAAACTGGTGGAAGGAGCGCAGGACGCGCTGCTGCGCCATGGCGTGGACGCCGATCAGCTGACGCTGGTGCGCGTGCCTGGCGCCTTCGAATTGCCGCTGACCGCCGACAAGCTGGCCGCCAGCGGCCGCTACGTCGCGATCATCGCGCTCGGCTGCGTGATTCGCGGCGACACCGCGCATTTCGATTACGTGGCCGGTGGCGCCTCCAATGGATTGATGCAGGTCTCCCTGGATCATGGCCTGCCGGTGGGCTTTGGCGTGCTGACGGTGGACAACATGGAGCAGGCGCTGGATCGCGCCGGCGGCAAATCCGGCAACAAGGGCGCCGACGCAGCCTTGGCCATCATCGAGCAGCTGAACCTGCTGCAGCAGCTGGAGGCGGAATCATGAAGCCATCCAGACCCTTTCCGGAGCGTGCCCGCGCCCGTCGCCGGGCCCTGCAGGCGCTGTATCAGTGGCAGATCGGGGGTGGCCCGATGCGCCGCATCATCGATCAGTTCAACGAAGAGCAGGATATGGCGATCGCTGACGGCGCCTACTTCTCGGAACTGCTGCTGGGCGTGGAGCAGCATCTGGAAGCGATCGACGCCACGATCCTCCCCTTCGTCGACCGTGGCATCGAGGAAATCGACGCCATTGAGCGGGCCACGCTGCGGCTGGCCACCTTCGAGCTGCTGCATCGGCTGGATGTGCCCTACCGGGTGGTGCTGAACGAGGCCATCGATCTGGCCAAGGATTTCGGCGCCGAGGGCGGCCACACCTATGTCAACGGCGTGCTCGATCGCATTGCCCGCGGCGCGCGTCAGGCAGAGCAACAGGCGCGCTGATCGCCGTGGCCGGCGAATTCGATTTCATCGAGTCGTTGCGCCAGCGCGCGCAGAACCGACCCGGGGTGATCTGCGGCATCGGTGACGACGCCGCGCTGCTGCAATTCGACGCTGGCGATCACTGCGTGGTCAGCACCGACACGCTGGTCGCGGGCGTACATTTTCCGTTGGACACGGCACCGGCCGACATCGGCTACAAGACCGCGGCGGTCAATCTCAGCGATCTGGCCGCAATGGGTGCGCAGGCGCGCTTCTGCACCCTGGCCCTGACCCTGCCGAGCCTGGACGCCGGCTACGCCGCGGCGCTGATCGATGGCCTGCTGGAACTGCTCGACAGCCATGCCGTGGCGCTGGTGGGCGGCGATACCACCCGGGGCCCGCTGTCACTGACTTTGACCGCCATCGGCAGCCTGCCAGCGGGCACGGCGCTGACCCGCGCTGGCGCCCGCGCCGGTGATGGTGTGTATGTCAGCGGCAGTCTTGGTGACGCCGCTGCCGGTCTGAGGCTGCGCGGCGCCGAACATGCCGGCGCCGAAGGCGAGCACAAGCTGGCGCGCAAGCGATTGTTGCAGCGCCTGGCCCGCCCGAGCCCGCGACTGGCGCTGGGCACGGCCTTGCGCGGTATCGCTCACAGCTGCATCGATGTTTCCGATGGCCTCGGCGCCGATCTCGGCCATATCTGCCGCGCCAGTGGCCTGGCGGCGGTGCTCGAAAGCGCGAGCCTGCCGGCCTCGCGGGCGTTGACCACCTGGATCACCGATCCGCAGCAGCAGCTGGCGCTGCAGCTGGCCGGCGACGACTACGAGCTGTGCTTCACCGTGCCGCCCGAACGCGAATCGGCCCTGGCGCAGATTGCCAGCGCCACGCACACGCCGCTCACCCGGATCGGCATCATGGCCCCGGGCGAAGGCGTGCATTATCTGGACGAAGCTGGAGAACTGATGGCCGCTCCCGCCCGCGGTTACGAGCACTTCCGATGAGCCGCAACGTTCGCCGCGAGGCGCGCATTCTGCTGGCCCATCCCTGGGGCTGGATTGCCTGTGGCCTGGGCAGCGGGCTCTCGCCGTTCGCCTCGGGAACCACCGGATCGGCCGCCGCGGTGGCGATCTATTGGGCCGCAGGCGCCATGAACTGGCCGCTGTGGCTGCACGCGCTGGTGCTGCTCGCCGGATTCGGCATCGGCGTCGCGGCCAGCAGCTGGGCCTGCGCTTCGCTGGCCACCGACGACGCCGCGCCCATTGTCATCGACGAATGGGTCGGCCAGTGGCTGACCCTCTGTGCCGGCGCGCTGCTGTGGCCGCCGCAACTGCATCCGGGCTGGATGCTGCTGGCCGGCTTTCTGCTGTTCCGGCTCAGCGACATCGTCAAACCCTGGCCGGCATCCACGCTCGATCGCGATCTCGGCGGCGGGCTCGGCGCCATGGCGGACGACGCCGTGGCCGGCGTCTATTCGGCGCTGGCCCTGGCGGCATTGGGGTGGACGCTGGGCTGGGCGGGGATCTGACGGCCTACCTCGGATCCGGGCTTCCCTCGCTCTGACCTTAAGCGGCATTAATCCGCAGGCAGGCATGAGGTCAGCGCGCTCTTGCTATCGTTGCCCGATGATCCTGACCCTACCCCGCAAGCCGCGCCCTTTGCCATGCTGGAGCTGGTGCCTGGCCCTGTGGCTGTGCCTGGCCACCTGGCTGTCGCCGGCGCTGGCCGAGGACGAGGCCGATGAAGGCCAGCGCTCGGAACAGTACCAGCGCTTTGAAGCCATCGCCGGGCAGCCGCAGGAGTCCGTGCGTTTTTTCCGCGTCTACTACTGGCAACCGGTGGACGAACACAGCCTGGTGCTGTGGCTGGGGCGCGAGGAGCCCTATCTGGTCAATCTGCGGGAGCGCTGCTACAACCTGATGAAGCAGCTGACGCTGCGCATCGCCGATTACCAGCGGCCGGGACGCAACAGCCTGCGCGCCACCTGGTCGCAGATCATCACCGATGATGGTCGCAGCTGTCGCATCGACAGCATCCGGGCGCTGGATTTCGACCGCATCAAGGAAATCGATCCGCGCTTCATCCCGCGCAGTCCGGCCAGTGCCAAACGCCGACCGCTCAGTGACATCGCCATTTCCAGCAATGGCGAACTGCCGCCGGATGACGGCCGCCGCTGGCTGAATCTGGTCTCGATCAAGATGCCGCAGCCGAACTATCCGCGCTCGGCCTACCGTCGCGGCCGCAGCGGCATTGCCCATGTCGCCGCCGAAGTGGCGCCGGATGGATCGGTGATCTCGACCGAACTGCTGATCAGCAGCGGCACCGAAGCCCTGGACAAGGCCGCGGTGCGGGCAGTCAAGCAATGGCGCTTTGAAACCTATCGCAGCGAAGAGCCGGGTGAGCACGTCTGGGTGCAGGTACCCATCGTCTTCGCCCTGCCTTGATCCACCATCGGCCACAGGAGCGAACTACGCATGCGCGTCTTGATCGTTGAAGATGACCGCAACACCCGCGAGTTCATCGAACGCGCCCTGCGCGAATCGGGCTACACCGTGGATGCCACCGGCAATGGCCGCGACGGTCTGTTCATGGCCACCACCGAGCCCTTCGATCTGCTGCTGCTCGATCGCATGCTGCCGCAGGTGGACGGACTGACCGTGCTGCGCACACTGCGCGCCAGCAAGATCACCACGCCGGTGCTGATCCTGAGCGCGCTGGGCGATGTCGATGACCGGGTCGAGGGCCTGCGCGCCGGCGGCGATGATTATCTGATCAAGCCCTTCGCGCTGTCGGAGTTGCTGGCGCGGGTGGAAGCGCTGTTGCGCCGGCCGCGCAGCGACAGCCCGGTGCAGGACACCGTGCTCAAGGTGCAGGATCTGGAACTCGACCGGCTCAAGCGCACGGTGCGCCGTGGCGAGCGCCGCATCGATCTGCAGCCCAAGGAATTCCAGTTGCTGGAATACCTGATGCGTCACGCCGATCAGGTGGTGACCCGGACCATGCTGCTGGAGGGCGTGTGGGACTATCACTTTGACCCCAAGACCAATGTCATCGACGTGCATGTCTCGAATCTGCGCAACAAGATCGATCGCGGCGAAGACCAGACCCTGATCCACACCGTACGCGGGGTCGGCTACCGGCTGGGACCGGACCGCGACTGACGATGGCCCGAACCGGCCCCGGGCACAGCGCCTTCTTCCGCTTCGCGGTGCTGCTGCCGCTGCTGATCAGTCTGGTGGCCGGACTCATCTTCGTGCCGATCTACCGCGAGGCGGTCGGCCACATCGCCAGCGAGGTGCGCGCGGCGATCGAACGCGAAAGCTGGGATCTGGAGGTCGAGTTCCACGAGAACGGCATCGACGGCCTGATCGACGAGCTGGACAAACGCACCGAGCGCGAACTCGATCCACGCACCATCTATCTGCTGGTCGATAACCGCGATCAGGTGCTCGCCGGCAATCTGGACCGCTGGCCGGCGGGCGTGCCACGACAGGATCACAGCTGGGCCCAGTTCCAGGCCGAGGACGGCGAGCACGCCGAGGGCCAGGTGTTCCAGCTCTTCGGCGGCCGCAGCCTGCTGGTCGGGCGGCGCTCGCCGCTGGCCAGCTTCGATGAACATCTGGCGCTGCAGCTGGGCGTCGCGGTGGTTGCGGTGTTCCTGCTGTCGGCGCTGGCCGCCGCATGGTTCACCAGCCGCATGCGCAAACGTCTGGCGGGCCTGGCCATGGACGCCGAGGCCATCCGCGGCGGCGATCTCGGTCGCCGTCTGGTGATCTCGCCGCGCCTGGATGAAATCGACACCCTGGCCGACCGCTTCAACCGCACTTTTGCCGATCTGGAGCGACTGGTCGACGGCACCCGCCAGGTCAGCAGCCATCTGGCCCACGATCTGCGGCGGCCGCTGCAGGCTGCCCGCCAGCGGCTGGAGGAGCTGGCCAACAGCCACTCTCTGGACGCCGACGCCGAACAGACCATCCAGGCCAGCATCGCCGAGATCGACACCCTGCTCGCCACCTTCGCCGCGCTGCTGCGTCTGGCCCGCCTGCAGGCCGGCGGTTTCGAGCGCAGCGAACACCAGATCGCGCTCGACCAGATCGTCGCCGACGCCGTCGAGATGTATCAACCGGTAGCCGCCGACATGGGCCGCGAGATTCGCGTCCAGGCCACGCCGGTCAATCTGCGCGGCGATCGCCACCTGTGGTTCCAGCTGCTGCAGAACCTGATCGAGAACGCGCTCAACCACGGCGCCGGCACGATAGAGATCGAACTGGATGCCGAACACGGCCTCAGCGTGCGGGATCACGGCCCCGGCGTCAGCGACGAACTGCTGACGCGCCTGGGCGAACGCTTCTTCCGCGCCGACCCCGCCCGCAGCGCGCCAGGCTTCGGCATCGGCCTGGCCCTGTCACGCGCCATCGCCGAGCACCACCAGGCCACACTCAGTTTCGAGAACGCCAATCCGGGATTGCGCGCACGAGTCCAGTGGTGACCGATCGTCTATCGCAGCAGCACCCTGTGGGTGCGGCTTCAGCCGCGATTGCTGTCGCTGTCGCTGTGGCTGTGGCTGTAGCTGTGGTTGTGGCTGTGGTTGTGGCTGTTGCTGTGGCTGTTGCTTCGGCTATGGCTGTTGCTTCGGCTGTTGCTTCGGCTATGGCTGTTGCTGGTGCTCTTGCTGGCGTAGGTCCAGACTTGTCTGGACGCTTCTCCATCCTCGCCAGCAGCCTTCGCGGCTGAAGCCGCTCCCACAGATGCGAAAGGCCGAACTATGCGTCGCGGCTAAGGACCGCCCGGCGGCGGGTCGGGCGGCGGATCAAACAGCCCTGCGATCTGGCCGCTGCGGATGCGCTGCAGCCATTCCCCGCGAAAGGCCTGAATCTGATCCCACATTGCGTCTGGGTAGCGCTGACGCAGGCTGGCAGACAGATCGGCGGCGCTGCAAGCGGCGAGATTCTGCGTGCATTCCTGATCGAAAATGAGGCTGCCCTGTCGACAATCCAGGCCCAGATCGCAGGCGAGCAATTGCCATGCCGGCAGTCGCAGCATGGCGGCGATGTTCTCGTCGTGATCAATGGTGTTGAGCCACATATCGGCCATGCCTATCTGGGCAATGACTTCCGAATCACCGGACAAGACCATGTCGTAGAGCAGCGCGCGGACGCGGGCCTCGGTCTCGGGCGTCCGCTCGCCACGTGGCTCCAGACGAAACCTGGCCAGCAGATCGCCAGCCTCGGCGGCAGCCTGCAGATTGGCATCACGTTGCCGCCTCAGTTGCCAGCGCAGTTCCCGGTCTTCAGGCACGGGCGCACAGTCCTGACTCAGGCGTCCGATGGCATCGCGCCAGCTCTGACGCTCCGCTTCGGCGAGCTCTGCGGGCAGCCAGCGCCATTCGTTCTGCTCGCGGTAGTCCTCCCATTTCAGGCTGGTGGTCCTTGAGATCTGGCAATCGATGAAGCGTCGGCGTTCGCGGACCAAAGCCCTTGCCTCGGCAGGGCTAAGCGGGGTGATGGTTGGCTTGTGCTCAGAATCCGGCCTGGCAGCCACCGTTCCGTGTTCCTTCTCCGCCTCAGGGAGCACCACCTCAGCCGCTCTCGTCCGCCGGCCTGGCGATGCAGCCTCGGCATTGGGGCGATCTGCCTCCTCGGGACTCGACAAGCTCGACTCCACGCCCCCCACGTCGGCCGACAGCCATTGGCGCAGATGCCCTGGACCCAAGGTATCCACCGTGATCCAGCCAATCATCGTCAAGGCCAGCAGTAGCAGCAGACCGCGCACACGACGAGGTCCTGGCACGGTCATGGACCATCTCCTGCGAGAGGTTCCGGCGGCGGATCAAACAGGCCGGCGACCTGGCCGCTGCGGATGCGTTGCAGCAGTTCGGCGCGCTGATTTTCCAGGGTTTGCCGGTACTGGTCAGACACCCATTGGTCGATCGTTGCCTCGACGCTCGGATAGCCGCAGATTCCGGTACGCAGGCAGTAGTGGTCCAGGGTCGGGCCGCCAGGCAGGCAGTCGAGGCCCAGATCGCAGGCCACCAGCGTCCAGAGCTCCCGGCGTAGCCAGCCACGCCCGGCTTCAGGCCGGTTGTGGTTGTTGGTCCAGACCATGTCGGCGTAGCCGATGCGCGCGATCAGCTCCGGGTCGCCGCTGAGCAGGGCGTCGTACATGGCCTGGATCAGCGTGGATGCTGGGTTGTCCTGTTCCTGACCGGAGTTGACCAGCCGTGCCCTGAGGTCACCGGCCTGGGCGGCCAGCGTCGCATTGGAACGGCGCTGCTGGTGGCGCTGCAGATAAGCGGCATCGTCATCCGACCAGCGCGGGCAGCCCCGGCCCAGTCGGCTCAAAGCATCGGCGAAGGCCTGGCGCTCCATCGCGGCGATCTCGGGCGGCAGCCAGCGCCATTCGCGCTCGCGGCCGGCCGTCCTGCCTGGCAACTTGGCCATGCGTATGTATTCACAATCGACCTCGTGCTCGTAGTCGTCCATCAGCACCCGGGCTGCCTGTGGGCTGATGGCAGTAGTGGTTCGCGCGGCATCGGTATCGGCAACTACCGGCCCGCTGGACAGGCTTTCGGTCCCTGACTCAGCTACCGCATAGGTTGCGATGTTCGGCGACTGGGCATCGATCGATGCGGCCGCATCAGCGCTCTTCGCCCCGGCGCCCGGATCCGTCACTGGCGCAGTCTCGCCGCCGAGCGCCGCGGCGCCGCGGAACCATGAGAGCTCCTGCAGATGTTCGCGAAATCCCAGCGCCAGCAGCAGCGCCAGCGCGAGAACGCTCAACCAGGCCGCGCGACGCTTCATCCGCCCTCCGGCGTGGCGCTGCCGCGCCCCGAAAGAATCAGCTCGAAGCGACCGGCGCGCCACAGTGCGGCAATTTCCTGCGCCTGGCGCTCGGCTATCAGGCGTGCGCGCGGGCCCGCGAAATTCAGCAGCGAGTACCCGGTCGCCTGGATCAAACCCAGCGTGGCGCCGGGGGAATCTGCAAAGGCGATCGGATCCCGCGCGCAGTCTTCGTTGAGCAGACAAGAGGCCATGACGAAGCCCAGTTCATCGTAGGGGCTGAGCGGCGCCAGGCGATCGGCGTAGCGCGTGAGGTCCTCCAGGTCGCGCTGGCGCAGCAGTTCCAGACCCATCAGCCGCGCCCGCGCCAGAGTTTCGGCGGAAGCACTGCCGTACACCAGTTCGTCCCGCGCATCGAGATAGGCGCCCGGATGATCGAACTCCACGGCCCGCGCGCGCCAGGCGCTGGACTGCTCCCACCATGCCTCAGCAGATTGCTTGCGCCATTGCGCGCAGCGGCGCCCACTGAACAGCAGATAGGACTGCAATTGCTGGATCTGCGTCTCGCTCATTCCCGTGATGCGCAGATTATTCAGCTCATGGTCGGCGAATTCGGCCTTGCCGGCATCCCATTCGGCCGCGATTCCACAGATTCCCATCAAATCCGACAGCGTCATCGCCGCATCCGCATCCCCGGCATTGGCGCGGGTTTGCAACTCGCTGGCATACGCGCCGAGATCCGCCTCACTCTGCAGGCGCTCATGGTCTTGCTGGCGCAGGGAAGCGGGCGCGCGGTGTGGGGCAATCGCCGCGGGCAAGGGCGGCAATACGGGTTGCGCCGGCTCCTCGTGGACGCTGACGTCGGCAGCTTCGGTGGCTTCGGCCGCAACCTCTACGCTGGGAGGCGAGGGCGCAGGCTCGGCTTTGTCCGTGAGGGTCGGGTCGGACGCAGCACTCCAGATCGGCATCGCCGTAGAAATGTTCTTGAAGGCAATCCAGATCACCACAACTGCCGGCATCAGGATCAGCGCCCACAGTCCCAGGCGCGCACGGCGTGGCGGCGGGGCTCGCGACATCGGCAGCCTATCCCCGAAGGTGACCCAAGGTTACGCAGTATTGCCAAAGCCGGGCGCGGCGTCGATGGGTGGCCTATCTCGCAGCCGGGGCGATGCTGGGTACGCGAACGGATTCTGTGGTCTGTTGCGTCGATTGCGAGACCGGCGCTTCACCGTGTCACGTAGTCCCTGCGGGACAACGTGACCTACGACTATGGGACCGATTGCGAGACCGGCGCTTCACCGTGTCACGTAGTCCCTGCGGGACAACGTGACCTACGACAGTCCGGCTGGCCGGGGAATTTGCGCTTCACCGATGGGCGCTACACCTGTGGGAGCGGCTTCAGCCGCGAATGCTTCTGCGGGTGCAGGTCCAGACTTGTCTGGATGCTTTGCTGCTCATGTCAAAAGCGATCGCGGCTGAAGCCGCTCCCACAGGAAGGGCGCTTGCGATGCGAGGTCGCGCCCAGGGCTGAGGAAAACCGCTACACTGCGCGTCCCCGCCGTTCGGCGTTGGTTAAACGGTCGCGGTGTGGGCTCGCAAGGGTGCTGCATCGAGGAAAGTCCGGGCTGCACAGGGCAAGGTGCCAGATAACATCTGGGGGGCGAGAGCTCACGGAAAGTGCAACAGAGAAAAGTCCGCCAGCGGCTCGTCGCAAGGCGAGTGCGGGCAAGGGTGAAACGGTGCGGTAAGAGCGCACCGCGTCGGTGGCAACACGCGACGGCTTGGCAAACCCCACCTGCAGCAAGACCGAATAGGGGGAGCATGGCGCGGCCCGCGTCGTCCCCGGGTAGGTTGCTTGAGGCTTGCGGTGACGCAAGTCCCAGAGGAATGACCGTTCACGACAGAACCCGGCTTATCGACTGACCCGGGCGGTGGGGACCATTTTCGGGTCGTGTAGCGAATGCGGCACACTCTGCCGAGCAAGCTCGGCACTACAACAGCCTCGAATACCGATGCTCTGGTAGAGCGGAGCTTGCTCCGCTGCTTCTGCCGGGCTTGGATTTTCAGCTTTGTCGGTGGCGGAAGCGCCGCACTCCCTGCCGAGCAAGCTCGGCACTACAACGGCCTCGAATACCGATGCTCTGGTAGAGCGGAGCTTGCTCCGCTGCTTCTGCCGGGCTTGTGCTTTCAGCTTTGTCGGTGGCGGAAGCGCCGCACGCCCTGCCGAGCAAGCTCGGCACTACGACTGCCTCGAACGCCGAATCCTCGAGGGCTGGATGCCCTGTCAGAGCCCCAGCGCAGCCTCGATATCGGCGCGCAGATCGGCCTCGTGGTATTCGCCAAGCTTGCGGGTGTGCAGGCGTCCAGCGGCATCGACGATCACGGTGAACGGCAGCGCATCGCGATCGTTGCCGTAGGCGCGCATCAGCGCGAAATCGCTCATCGATGCCAGCAGGATCGGATAGTCGATGGCCATGTCGGCGGCGTACTTGCGCACCTGATCGGCGTCGTCGAGGGCAACGCCGAGTATCTCGACGCGTTCGGGGCCATATTCCTTGCGCAGGGCCTGCAGTACCGGAATCTCGCGCCGGCAAGGCGCGCACCAGGGGGCCCAGAAATTGATGACCTGCACCCGCCCCTGCCATTGCGCGCGGGCGGCGCTACCACCATCCAGCGTCGGCAGTTCGAACTCGATGGCGGGGGCGCCGATGGCCAGACTGCCCGGCGGCGGATTCAGGCCAAACCAGGTGTGCCCGGCCCATAGCCCGCCTGCCCCGGCGACCAGCGCAGCGGCGACAATCAGCAGCTGCGAACGCATGCTCATGGGCTGGCGGCCCAGCTCAGCGCTTCCTCCACGCTGGCCTGGGACAGCAAGGCCGGCAGTACCCGGGCCTTGCCACCCGAGGCCGGAAAGACCACGTACAAAGGCACGCCGACAGCGCGGAAGCGCTTCAGGAAGGCGCTGATCTCCGGATCCTCATTGGTCCAGTCGCCCTTCAGATAGACCGCCCCGCTGGCCTTGAGCGCAGCCGGAAAGGCCTCACCCGAGAACACCAGGCGCTCGTTGACCTTGCAGGTGGCGCACCAGTCTGCGGTCATGTTGACGAACACCGGTTTGCCGGCGGCCTGCAGCTCGGCCAGACGCGCCGCGCTGTAAACCTCGCCGATGTCGGCGGCGGCGGTGCGCGTGCTGATGGCCGAGGCATCCAGCCCGGCCACGAAGCGCAGCGGCCAGGCGGCCACCGCAATCAGCAGCAGCACCGGCGCCCAGCGCCGCAAACGGGAATGCTCGCGATGGCGTTCGAACCACCACAGCGCCATCGCCAGGGCCACGCCACCGGCGAGTACGGCACCGGCGCCATCCATGCCCACCTGATGGCCCAGCACCCACAGCAGCCAGACACCGGTCAGATACATCGGGAAGGCCAGCGCCTGCTTCAGGGTCTCCATCCAGGCGCCCGGCCGCGGCAGCCGGTCTGCCAGACCGGGAATGAACCCGATCAGCAGGAAGGGCAAGGCCAGACCCAGACCCAGCGACAGGAAGATCGCCAGCGCCAGCAGCGGCGGCTGAGCCATGGCGTAGGCCAGCGCTCCGCCCATGAACGGCGCCGTACACGGACTGGCAACCACGGTGGCGAGCACCCCGGTGAAGAAGGCACCCTTGGCGCCTTCGTCCTCGGTCAGCGACTGACCCAGACCACCGAGCGACGCGCCGAAGGCGATGACGCCCGACATCGACAGGCCGATTGCCAGCATGATGTAGACTAGCAGGGCGACGAATCCCGGCTGCTGCAGCTGGAAACCCCAACCCAGGGCAGCGCCGCCGCTGCGCAGACCGAGGATGGCGAGTCCGAGCACGGCAAAGGAGGCGAGCACACCGACCGTGTACCAGATGGCGTGGCGGCGGGCATAGCCGGGGCCATGTGCGCCCTTGGCCAGTCCCAGTGCCTTCAGCGACAGGATCGGCAGCACGCAGGGCATCAGATTCAGGATCAGACCACCCAGCAATGCGGCCAGCAAAGCGGCGGCGATGCCCACCGGCGGGTCGTCGGGCGCCGAGGCATCGCCGCCGACCGCCATCAGCGCGCGGGTGCCCTCGCCGGCCGGCAGATCGACCGTCAGCGAGCGCCGCATCACCGGATAGCAGATGCCCTGATCCTTGCAGCCCTGGTATTCGGCATTCAGCGTGATGCTGTGGGCGGCGGTGTTGCTGCGCGCCAACGGTACCGGCAGCTCGAAGGACTGGAAATAGACCTGGACCTGACCGAAATGGGCGTCTTCATGTGGCTGCGCCGGCGGCCACTCGGGTGTCAGCAGCGTGATGCCCTCGGCCTCGGTGCGCAGCCTGGTCTTGTCACGGTAAAGGTAATAGCCCGGCGCAATGGTGAATCGCACCAGCATCTGATCGGGCGCCGTGGCGATGGCCTCGAATCGAAACGCCTCGTCCTCGGGCAGGGCGTCCTGGGCACTGCCCGCGAGCATGCTGCCGCCGCCGGGCACACCGAGACTGAGACCGCTGGTCTGCGGCGAGGTGTCAGGAAACACCGATGGCGCGGCAGCACCGGAGTTTCCTCCCGGTGGCAGGCGCAGCGTGACCCGCGTGCGCTGTGGCGGGTAACAGATACCGATATCGGCGCAGCCCTGATAGCGCACTTCCAGCTCCAGCGAACCGGTACTGGCCGGCAATTCCGGCAGCAGTTGCGACAGGGTCAGGCTCTGGCGATAGGTTTCGACGTCGCCGAAGAACTCGTCGTGCTTCTTCTCGCCGTCGGGCACGCTGAAAGGTGCCAGCTGCACCGAGCTGTCGACGGCCGCGACACCCAATCGATGCCGATACAGGTAGTAACCGGGGGCGATGGCGAAGCGCACTTCGGCCAGATCCCGCGCCGGCGCCTCGGCACTGAGGGCAAAAGCCTGCTCCACAGGGAGCAGATCAGACTCGTCCACCGCGGCCCAGGCCAGCGGCGCGGACGCCGCCAGACACAGCGCCACGATCCACCTCTGCCCGATCAGGGCGAGGCGCTTGCAATCCATCGACATCGGCATCATCAATTCCGCTCTGGGGGCGCACGCAGCATCAGCCGGAGTCCGACCACGGCGGGCGCCGAAAGTTTCAGACCCTCCACAACTGGCGCAACCCGACTCAGCCGACGCTCTCGCGCAACCATTGCAGATACGCCGGCAAACCCGCACTGACCGGCAGGGCGATGATCTCGGGCACCTCATAGGGATGCAGCTCCTGCAGGCGCGCCTGCAGCGCTGGGTAACAGGCACGGGTGGTCTTGATCAGCAGCAGCATCTCGGTGCCCGACTCGATCGCGCCCTCCCAGCGATAGACCGATCGCACCGGGCCGACCTGGTTGACGCAGGCGGCCAGCGATTCACCCACCAGCGCCTGCGCCAGGCGCTCGGCATCGGCTTCGGGACAGGTGCATTGGACCAGCAGAATGTCGGACATGGGCAGACTCGGGGCACGGGGCACGGGGCACGGGGCACGGGGCACGGGGCACGCAGATGCTCTCACGATGGCGTCATTGCGAGGAGCGAAGCGACGAAGCAATCCAGTGCTTCTGAGGGTGTGCATCTGGATTGCTTCGCTGCGCTCGCAATGACGCTCCTGGGCTTCTGTAGGTCCAGACTCGTCTGGACGCTCCTGGGCTTCTGTAGGTCCAGACTCGTCTGGACGCTCTTGGCCTTTGGGTGGAAGAAGCGTCCAGACAAGTCTGGACCCACAAGAGCCAGCGGCGTGGCGAGCGCGTAGCCCGGTTCGCCGCATGCCGGGTGGCTCGTCGCGCTGCCGTGGAGGGCGCCGCGCTGCGGCGCCGCTTTGCCTTTCCTGGAGATCAAAAGCGGCCGCGCAGGCGCGCGGCCCTCCTCAAAGCCGCCCTCAAAGTCACTCTCAGAGCCGGTAAACCACGCCTGGATGGGCCTTGATCACGGCGTACAGAGTTTCGAGTTCTTCGCGGGATTCGACGTAGACCTCAACATGCACCGATTGATAGCGACCGGTGCGGCTGTAGCGATGATCGATGGCGGCTTCGGTGCGGCGCGCGCCGGCCTGTTCGAGCGCCGCCAGCAGGCCGGTTCTGAAGCCGTCATCGGCTGGCCCCATGGCAATCAGCACGTGATTGCTGGGGAACACCAGGCCCGGTGCGGACTCGCCGTCGGGACCGGTTTGGGCACTCATGGCGCCTCCTCGTCGTCCTCGAACCACAGCCAGAAACCGTCGACGGTGCGCCGCCACAAGCCGCCCTCGGGGGCTTCGCCCAGGGCCACCAGCGGACGCTCGATCAGCAACTTCGAGTCGAGTTCCACCCGAACCTTGCCCACCGCCTGCCCCAGCGCCACTGGCGCGATCAGCAGGGAGGGCAAGTCCATGCTGGCCTTGAGCTGCTCATATTTGCCCTTGGGGATGACCACGAGCACGTCATCGGCCACGCCCAGATCCACCGATTCAACCTCGCCCTTCCAGACCTTGGGCTGCGCCAGCACCTGATTCTGGGTGTACAGCTTGTGGGCCTCGAAGAAGCGGAAGCCGTAGTTCAGCAGGGCCTGGCTTTCCTGGGCACGGGTCTCCTCGGTCTTGCTGCCCATGACCACGGCCACCAGACGCATATCGCCGCGTTTGGCCGAGCTCGCCAGGCAATAACCGGCCGAACTGGTATGCCCGGTCTTGATGCCATCTACACTCTCGTCGCGGCGCAGCAAGGCATTGCGGTTGTACTGGCGGATTCCGTTGAAGGTGTATTCCGGCGTGGAATACCACTCGTAGTACTCCGGGAACTCGGCAATCATCGTCCGCGACAGCAAGGCCAGGTCGCGCGCGGTCGAATAGTGCTCGGGATCGGGCAGTCCGGGCGCATTGGTGAAATGCGAGTTCTTCATGCCAATGCGCTGGGCATAGATGTTCATCTGCTGCACAAAGCCCTCTTCGGTGCCGGCGATGTGTTCGGCGAGGGCGATGGTGGCGTCATTGCCCGACTGCACAATCATGCCCAGCAACAGATCCTTGGCGTCGACTTCGCTGTTGGCGTTGACGAACATGCGCGAGCCGCCAAGGCCACGCTTCCAGGCGTTTTCGCTGACCCGGACCTTGTCGTCCAGCTTCAGGCGGCCGGCGCGCAGCTCGTGGAAGAGCACGTAGGCGGCCATGACCTTGGTGATGCTGGCCGGCTCGACGCGATCGTCGGCGGACTGCTCGGCGATGACCTGGCCAGTGGTCTGCTCGATCAGGATGGCCGACTTGACCGGCAACACCGGGGCATCGGGGATCACCATCGGCGCTGCCTTGGGTACCGGCATGGCCGGCTTGGGCACCGCGGCGGGCGTCTGCGCCGGAGCGGCGGCATGGGCGAGCAGCAGGAGTATCGCTAGGGCTTTCTTCATCGGGTCTGGGCATGATTCGCGCGGGCATCGGCATCAGCCGCTGCCGCTTGCGCGGGGATGGTTGAACAGGTGCACGGGCACGCGATTCGGGTGCGCCTGCGCTTCAGGGCGCAAACGCTATCGCATCGGCTGGCTGCACATGTTAACGGAGGCCACAGCCGACCAGCAGCGTTCAGCAGGCAAACTGTCAGCGTTGCAGCAGATTTGCCTCACCGAATCCACGCTCGCGCAGTCGGGCGCGCAGCGACTCGGCCTGTGCCTGCCCCAGGATCGGCCCGAGACGAACGCGATAGACCTTGCCGTGGGCAGCGCGCGCGGAATACACCCTCACCGAATCGAATCCGGCCCGCTGCAGCTTGCGGCGCAGGGCAAAGGCATTGGCGCGGGAACTGAAGGCAGCCACCTGCAGATAGCTGCGACCGGCGGCATTGACCACCTGCGGGCGATCAGGTGCCGGCGGCGTCGGCAGATTGGCGGCAGGATCGTCGCCCGGATGCAGCACCCGGACCTCCACCGGTGCCGTGCCGGTCATGTGGATGCCGAGTTTGACGGCAGCCGCGTAGGACAGATCAATCAGGCGATCGCCGACAAATGGACCTCGATCGTTGATGCGCACGACCACGCTCTTGCCAGTATCCAGCCGCGTCACGCGGGCGTAGCTCGGCAGCGGCAGCGTCTTGTGGGCGGCCGTGAACTGGTACATGTCGTAGGGCTCGCGAGTGCTGGTCAGGCGTCCGTGGAACTTGGTGCCGTACCAGGAGGCGGTGCCACGTTCGACATAGCCGGCGCTGCGCGACAGCACCTGGTAACGCTTGCCGAACACATCGTAAGGCGAATGATTGCCATAGCGCGCCAGCGGCTCGTCCCTGGGCACCGGCTCGGGCAGGGCATCGACATCAAAAGGCACGTTCGGTGGACCGTCCAGCGGCTGGTATTCGCGCGGAGGCGGCGGCGCGCCTCCCGGCGCGGCCCGCTCGGGTCCGCGGGGAGTGGCACAGGCCGCGAGTGCTGCCAGCACCGCCGCGATCAAGGCCAGCCGCAGGACTCTCTCAGCAAACATACGGTAACCCATTGATTTATATACTCACAAAACCGGCACTGGGGCCCGAGCACGCCGCATGATCCGAAAATACCGCGAAGTTGGACCCCTGCCCCCTGCCCCCTTCACTGCTGCACACCGCCGGTGCGCTCGCGGATGGCCTGGGCCAGGTCGTGGACCGCCATGGCGTACATGGGCGAGCGGTTGTAGCGGGTGATCACGCGGAAATTGGCAAAGATCGCGAAATGGGCAAATTCGCCATCCGCCACTTCCAGGCTGAGCAGATTGCTGGGCTGATCCGGAGCCACGACCACACCATCCACAGGCTGGTAACCCCATTCCACCAATTGGCTCAATGGGAAGATCGGGTCCAGACCGGTATCGCGCAGGCGCCGCGCCCCGGGACCGGGGATCATCGGCACCGTGACCGGGGCGTTTTCGGTCCAACCATGATCCCGCAGATAATTGGCGACACTGGCCAGCGCATCGTCGGCCGAATTCCACAGATCGATGCGTCCGTCCTGGTTCTGATCGACCGCCCAATTGACGAAACTGGTCGGCATGAACTGACCCAGACCCATGGCGCCGGCGTAGGAACCCTGCACATTGGCCAGATCCAGATCGATGTGACGCTCGCTCGGCAAATTCAGGAAGCGGATCAGTTCGCCCCGGAAGAAGGGCGCGCGCGGCGGGTAATAGAGCCCCAGCGTGGTCAGCGCATCGAGCACCTTCCACTTGCCCATGATCCGCCCGTAGAAGGTCTCGACCCCGACGATGGCGACGACGTATTCGGCGGGCACACCCTGCTCGGCCTGGATCTTGGTCAGCAGTTCGCGATTCTTCTCGAAATACTCGACTCCACCGGAAATCCGGGCTTCGGTCAGGAAGATCGGTCGGTAGACAAACCAGGGCTTGCCCTCGGCCGGACGGGTCATGGCTTCGATGATCGCCGGCTGGTACTCGGCCAATTGCAGCAGCTGCCGCACCTCGGCCGCGCGCGCCTGATCGCCAGCGGCCACTTCCGCGATCAGAGCGTCCATGCCAGGGTGCTTTTCCTTGGCCAGGCCCATGATGGGCAGACTCAGGCAGAAGGCGGTCAGGGCCAGACGCGTCAGGGTCATGTATGAGGGTGCCCGATGGAGGTTGCGCCCGATGCTAGCCTGAGTCGCCGGCAACGGTGTGAGAAAGGCGCTGCCAGTGTCATCTGCGCTTAAGGACCCGGCAACTGAGGGTCGGCCCGAGGACCTGGCGTCCTTCGCCAGGTGACGACTGTCAGGTCGCAGTGGTGTTGTCTGTCCCTGTTGCCCAAAGCGGGCAAGTCCCAGTGTGTGACTCCTGTACTGGGGCACGAGGAATCAGGATGAACAGCAGCTACAGCCAGGAGTCAGAGCCGCTCCTGAGCGCCACGGCGCTGGACAAGGCCTATGGAACACAACAGGCGCTGCGTGAATTCAGTCTGGAGGTTCGCGCTGGCGAAGTGCTGGCGCTGCTTGGACCGAATGGCGCTGGCAAGACCACGGCGGTGCGGGCCTTCCTGGGCCTGACACCGATCGACAGCGGCAGCATCCGGATCCTGGGTAGCGCGCCCGGTGCGCGCGGCGCCCGTCTCGGCACCGGGGTGATGCTGCAGGCGGGCGCCTTGCCCGACACCCTGAGTCTGCGCGAGCTATTGCGCTTGAGCGGCTCGTATTTCGCCGAACCCGAAGCGCTGCAGCAACTGGTCGAGGATTGTGGGATCGCAGAATTCCTGGATCGTCGCTACGGGCAGCTGTCCGGTGGCCAGAAACAGCGGGTACAGCTGGCGCTGGCACTGATTGGCAAGCCGCGTCTGGCGCTGCTCGACGAGCCCACCGCCGCGCTGGACCTGGTCTCGCGCCAGGCATTCTGGCGCGCCATCAGGCGCCGGGTCGATGCCGGCCTCGGGGTACTCCTGACCACGCATGACCTGGCCGAAGTCGATTCAGTGGCCCACCGGGTGGTGGTGATGGCCGCCGGCCGGGTGCTCGGCGAGGGTTCCCCGGCGCAGGTTCGGGCCCGCATTTCCGGGAGCACGTTGCGCTTTCGCACCTGCCTGCCTGCCAAGGAGCTGCTGGCACTGGGCGAAGCCGAGCTGGTCGATCTGGACCAGAAGCGGGCAACGCTGCGCAGCCACCACCCGGAGGCGCTGCTGCGCGGACTGCTCGAGGCCGATCCCGGCTTGAGCGAGCTCGAAGTCACCCGCCCGTCGCTGGAGGACGCCGTTTCAGATTGGCTCAAGGAGGCCGCATGAACACGCTCACACCGGCAGGCAGCTGGCCGCGCGCCTATGTCCTGGAAACCTGGATCGAATGCCTGAAAGTCTGGCGTCAGCCCGCATTCCTGTTCCCTACCCTCTTTTTTCCCGCTCTGTTCTATCTGCTGTTCGGCATTCTGATGGTGCCGCGCGCCCCCGGCGGCGACGCCGCGCGCTATCTGCTGGCCACCTACGCCACCTTTGGTGCCATCGGCCCTGCCTTGTTCGGCTTTGGTGTCGGTCTGGCGGAAGAGCGCAGCAACGGCTTGTTCGATCTGCGGCGGGTGTCGCCGGCCCCACCCTTCGCGCCGCTGTTGGCCAAGGCGGCCATGGCCATGCTCTTCGCCGCGACCATCGCTCTGCTGCTGATCTCCCTGGCCGTGGGCATCGGTGGTGTCCGCGCCGCACCCTCGAGCTTTCTGGCCCTGATCGTCACGCTGATGCTCGGTACCCTGCCCTTTGCCGCACTTGGCATGGGCATCGGCTGCCTGGTGCGGGCGCAGGCAGCCAGCGCCCTGGTGCAGCTGATCTATCTGCCGCTGGGTTTCCTCGGCGGGCTGTGGATGCCGGTGTTCATGCTGCCGACATTGATGCAAAGCCTTGCCGCCTGCCTGCCCTCCTTCCATCTGGGACAGCTCAGCCTGTGGGCACTGGGCGTGCAACCGGGACTGCCCACCCACTCGGCACTGGCCATGCTCGGTTTCACGGCGATCTTCAGCCTGTTCGCCGCCTGGGCCTGGCGCCGCGCCAGGTAGTTGCGGTTCTTGACGAAGATCGGGGCACCGGGCAAGTCCCGGCGAAAATGCGGGACCCAAAGGACGCGAAGGAACAGCAGGAAGACCGAAGAGAAAAAGCAGAAGCCATGAAGCACTGGCCTTTCTGATCTTGGCGCCCCGCTCCTGGTCTGATCCACGGGCGGTCGGGCGGATTCCTCAGCCGCGCCTGGGCGCGCAATAGATTCCGTGCAGCGCCGTCAGCACGGTACTGACGGCGTCGCTGGCGACGCGGTAGTAGATGGTCTGGGATTCGCGCCGGGTGGCCACCAGGCCATCCTCGCGCAGCACCGCCAGATGCTGTGACAGCGCCGACTGGCTGAGATCGAGTTCGGCATTGAGCTGCCCTACCGAGCGCTCGCCTTCCAGCAGATGACACAGCACCAGCAAGCGGTGCTCGTTGGCCAGAGCCTTCAGCAGGCGCGCGGCGGCACCAGCGCTATCGCGCATCTGCTCCATGTCGAGGACGTTGCTCATGTCTGAACCACCATCTGTGTGCGACCCTGATAAATTAGCACAAGTTGATATAGAGCAAAGCCCCGCGGACGCGCCTGCTCCACACTGGTGCAAACACCCCGGGAGAAGATCATGGCACAGGTCATTGTCGTCGGCGCTGGCATCGGCGGGATGAGCGCGGCCTACGAGTTGCGCGCGGCGCTGGGTCCGGAGCATTCGGTCACCGTCGTCGGTGATGGGCCCCGCTTCAGCTTCACCCCCTCCAATCCCTGGGTGGCCGTGGGCTGGCGCAAGCCGCCCGAGATCCAGGTGGATGCAGGCAAGTATCTGGGCAAGAAGAACATCGGCTTCGTCCCCGAAGCCGCAGCCCGCATCGATGCGGCTGGCAAGTCGCTGACGACGGTATCGGGCAAGTCACTGGACTTCGACTATCTGGTGATCTGCACCGGCCCACGGCTGGCCTTTGACGAGATTCCGGGTTTTGGTCCGATCAACGGCCACACCCAGTCGATCTGCACCACCGAACATGCCACCCGTGCCTGGCAGCAGTATCAGGAATTCCTCAAGCATCCGGGTCCGATTGTGGTCGGCGCGGTCGCTGGTGCCAGTTGCTTCGGTCCCGCCTACGAGTTTGCGATGATCCTCGATGCCGATCTGCGCAAGCGCAAGCTGCGCGATCGCGTGCCGATCACTTTCGTCAGCAGCGAACCCTATGTGGGTCATATGGGCTTGGGCGGTGTCGGCGATTCCAAGGGCCTGCTCGAATCCGAATTCCGGCAGCGCCACATCAAGTGGATCACCAACTGCAAGGTGCGTGAGTTCACCGAGAATCAGGTCACTGCCATCGAGCACAGCGATCACGGCGAAGTCCTGCGCGAGCACGTGCTGCCTTTCAAGTTCGCCATGATGATGCCGGCCTTCACCGGCGTCGCTGCGGTGGCTGCGGTCGAAGGCCTGTGTAATCCGCGCGGCTTCGTGCTGATCGACGAGTTCCAGCGCAACCCAAGCTTTCCGCACATCTATTCGGCGGGGGTCTGTGTGGCCATCGCCCCGACCGAGCCGACACCGGTGCCCACCGGCGTGCCCAAGACCGGCTTCATGATCGAATCGATGGTCTCGGCCATCGTCCAGAACCTGAAGGCCGCGATCGAGGGCAAGGCGCCGACCGCCAAGGCCACCTGGAACGCCATCTGCCTGGCCGACATGGGCGACACCGGTGCGGCCTTCGTGGCCCTGCCGCAGATGCCGCCGCGCAACGTCACCTGGGCCAAGGTCGGCCGCTGGGTCCATCTGGCCAAGATCGCCTTCGAGAAGTACTTCCTGGCCAAGATGAAGAGCGGCAACACGGAGCCGATCTATGAGAAGTACGTACTCAAGGCTTTGGGCATAGACAAGCTGAAGTAGGGCCTCCTGCGCATCAGGGAACCGGATACCGCTCACTTGACTTTATATTAGGTTCCTCTATATTAGAATTCACTAACTCAAGGAGCTGAACATGAACATCGATCGCATCGTTCTGGCGTTTGCCGGCAGCGTGGTGCTGCTGAGCGTCGCTCTGGCGCACTGGTTCTCACCGTGGTGGTTGCTGCTGACCGCTTTCGTCGGCCTGAATCTGCTGCAATCGGCCTTCACAGGCTTCTGTCCCTTGGCCATCATGCTGAGGAAATCCGGACTTCCTGCCGGACAGGCCTTTCGCTGACATGATGATTCGACTCGCCGCTCTCACCGTGATTCTGGCAAGCCTGTCGGCCTGCGGCAGCTCGGCGCCGCCGACCCGCGATGCGGCGCCACTGCCGCAGTTGCCGACACTGACGATCACGCCCGAAAGCACGGCGCGAGAGCGAGTCTGGGACGGCGTGGTCGAGGCCGTGAATCAGGCCACGCTGTCGGCGCAGACCGCCGGCCGGGTGCTGGAGCTGCCTTTCGATGTCGACGATTACGTGCCTGCCGGCGCAGTGGTGGTGCGCTTCACCGACGTCGAGCAGCAATCGGCCAGTCGCCAGGCCCAGGCGCAACTGCGGGCCGCCGAAGCCGCTGCCCGCGAGGCCGAATCCGAGTACACCCGCATCCAGAGCGTTTATGAGCGCAAGCTGGTGGCCAAGGCCCAGCTGGATCAGGCCACCGCCCGCCGGGATTCTGCACGGGCGGCGCTGGAAGCAGCCCGCGCCGGCGTCCGCAGTGCCGGCGAACAGGTGGATTACACGGTCATCCGTGCGCCCTTCAGCGGCATCGTCACCGCGCGTCATGTGCAGATCGGCGAGTCGGTCCGTCCCGGACAGCAACTGATCTCGGGTCTGTCGCTGGGCCAGTTGCGACTGGCCGTGGAAGTACCGCAAAGCGATATCGCGGCCATCCGCGACCGCAAGCAGGCCAGCGTGCTGCTGGGCAGCGATGGCGCCCGGCGGATTGCCGCGACCTCGGTCACGGTATTTCCCTACGCCGATCCCAACACCCACAGTTTCAAGGTCCGCATCGAATTGCCGGAGGAAGAGACCGGATTGCATCCGGGCATGACCGTCAAGGTGGCCTTCGATGTCGGTAGCAGCGAGCGTCTGCTGCTGCCACGCAGCGCGCTGGTCCAGCGCAGCGAGGTCAGTGCCGTCTATGTCCTGGATCAGCAGCAGCTCAGCCTGCGCCAGCTGCGGCTGGGACATGCCTTCGGAGATCGCGTCGAAGTCCTGGCCGGATTGAGTGGTGGTGAGACCATCGTCACCGACCCGCTGGCGGCGGCAGCGGCGCTGGTCAGCCGGCGCGCCGACCATGAGTGAGGCTCTGGGCTTCTCCGGGCGGCTCGCACGCAGCTTCCAGGCCAATCCGCTAACCCCGATCCTGGCATTGGCCGGCCTGCTGCTGGGTATCGCCGCAACCCTGATTACCCCGCGCGAGGAAGAACCTCAGATCGAGGTAACTTTCGCCAATGTGTTTGTGCCCTTCCCCGGTGCCGACGTCGCCGATGTCGAGAATCTGGTGGCGGTGCCGCTGGAACAGACTCTCGCGGAGATCGAGGGCGTCAAGCATGTCTATTCGGTGAGTCGTCCCGGCGGCGCCGTCATCACCGTCGAGTTCATTGTTGGCGAAGCACGACGCGATGCCATCGTCCGCCTGTACAACCAGATCTATTCCAATCAGGACTGGATGCCGCCGGGCCTCGGCGTCGGTCAGCCGCTGATCAAGCCGATGGGCATCGACGATGTGCCGGTGATGAGCGTGACGCTCTGGACCGACGATCCGGCACGCGGCGCCACTGAACTGGCAGAAGTGGCGCATACGCTGGAAGCTGAACTCAAGCGCGTGCCCGGCACCCGCGACGTCTACACCATCGGTGCCCCCGAACGGGTCGCGCTGGTGGAACTCGACCCGACCCGACTGGCCGGTTACGGACTGACCGTGGGCGAACTCGGCAATGCTCTGCGGGCCGCAAACCAGGTGGCTCAGGCTGGCTCCAGAGTCAGCGCAGACCGCGAGATTCCGCTGACTGCCGGTGGTTTTCTCCGGGATGCCAGCGAAGTCAGCCAGCTGGTGATTGGCGTCAATCGCGGCCAGCCGGTGTATCTGTCGGATGTGGCCGATGTGCGTGGTGGTGGCGACCTGCCCAGCACTTACGTCTGGCACCAGGCGGTCCATGAGGGTCCAGCCACAGGTACGGCGCCGGCGGTGACCATCGCCATTGCCAAGAAACCCGGCAGCAACGCCGCCGATATCACCCAGAGCATCGGCGAGCGGCTGCAGACGCTGCGCGGCACGATGATTCCCGACGGCGTCAATGTGGAGATCACCCGCGATTACGGTCGGACCGCCACCGACAAGGCCCAGAAACTGATCCAGAAACTGATTTTCGCCACGCTGTCGGTGGTACTCCTGGTGCTGTTTGCGCTCGGTCGCCGCGAAGCGGTTGTGGTTGGCACGGCTGTGGTCCTGACCCTGGCGCTGACACTGGCTGCCTCCTATTTCCTCGGATTCACCATCAACCGGGTCAGCCTGTTCGCGCTGATCTTCTCGATCGGCATTCTGGTGGACGACGCCATCGTGGTGGTCGAGAACATCCACCGGCACATGGCCCTGGGCGGACGCTCGCTGAAGGAAGCCATCCCGCCGGCGGTAGACGAGGTGGGCGGTCCGACCATCCTGGCCACCTTCACCGTGATCGCGGCACTGCTGCCGATGGCCTTTGTCAGTGGCCTGATGGGGCCGTACATGCGACCGATCCCGATCAACGCCAGTGTCGGCATGCTGCTGTCGCTGGCCGTGGCGCTGACGGTCACGCCGTGGCTGTCGCTGAAGCTGATCCGCCATCACGACGCCAATCACGGCGGCGCTGCCGACCACGGCGACCACGGCGACCAGCGCGGGAGCGGCCTGCACCGGCTGTTTGAAAGAGTCCTGAGGCCATTCCTGGAGGGCGCACACGCAGCCCGCCGGCGATTGCTGCTGTTCCTGTCGATGCTGCTGCTGGTTGCGGCCTCGGCCAGCCTCGCCGTAGTCGAACTGGTGGTGTTGAAGATGCTCCCCTTCGACAACAAGTCCGAGTTTCAGGTGGTCCTGGACATGCCCGAGGGCAGCACCCTTGAGAGCACCAACCGCGCTTTGGGCGAACTCGCGGCCGAGGTTGCCCGGCAGCCCGAGGTCGCCAGCATCCAGGGCTATGCCGGCACTTCGGCGCCGGTCAATTTCAACGGACTGGTGCGCCAGTACTATCTGCGCGCTGGCGCCAACGTCGGTGATCTGCAGGTCAATCTGATCGACAAGCACCAGCGTTCGCGCAAGAGCCACGACATCGCCCGCGCCGCCCGCCCGGCGCTGGCGGCCATCGGCGCCCGCTACGGGGCCTCGGTCAAGGTGGTCGAGGTTCCGCCGGGACCGCCGGTGATGTCGCCACTGGTGGCCGAGATCTACGGCCCCGACCCGACCCGCGGACGCGAACTGGCGCTCAAATTGCAGCAGCAGTTCGCTCAGACAGCGGGCATCGTCGATATCGATACCACGGTGGAGGCCGACAGCCCGCGCGAATTGCTGGTCGTCGACCGCCAGCGGGCCTCGCGCCTGGGCATCACCCAGCAGCAGATCGTCGATACCCTCGCCACGGGCCTCGGCGGCATGGATGCCAGCTATCTGCATGACGGTGCCGCCAAGTACGCCATGCCGATCCGTCTACGCCTGGCGCCCGGAGATCAGGCCGAAGTCGAACACCTGCTGACCTTGCAGGTGCGTGCCGCCAATGCCGAGCTGGTGCCGCTGTCGGAACTGGTCCAGATCCGCGATGCGCGCTGGGAGCGCTCGGTCTATCACAAGGATCTGCTGCCGGTGAGCATGGTCTTTGCCGACGAGGGCGGCGCCGTCGACAGCCCGCTTTACGGCATGTTCAGCATCGTCGGCGAAATCAGCGATCAGGGGCTGGACGGCAGCGCGATCGATCAATATTTCTTCAAGGCGCCGGTAGACACGACCCGTTTTGCCATCAAATGGGATGGCGAATGGCAGATCACCTTCGAGACCTTCCGCGACATGGGTCTGGCCTATTCGGTGGGTCTGGTGCTGATCTACCTGCTGGTGGTGGGGCAGTTCCGCAATTACGTCGTGCCGCTGATCATCATGGCGCCAATTCCGCTGACCGTGATCGGCGTCATGCCCGGACATGCGCTGCTCGGGGCGCAATTCACCGCCACCAGCATGATCGGCATGATCGCCCTGGCCGGCATCATCGTGCGCAATTCGATCCTGCTGGTCGATTTCATCAACCAGGCACTGATCGAGGGCATCACCCTGTCCGATGCCGTCGTCGAGGCCTGCGCGGTGCGCGCCAAACCCATCGTCCTGACCGCGGTTGCGGCCATGTCCGGCGGGCTGTTCATCCTTGACGACCCGATCTTCAATGGCCTCGCCGTATCGCTGATTTTCGGCATTCTGGTCTCCACATTGCTGACGCTGGTGGTGATTCCGGTGTTGTACTTTGTCTACCTCAACCGCCGCGAACGCCTTCAGCCGCAGTAAGATGGGCTCCGAGACGCATACAATGAGCCCATGGCGGAAACTTCGGACATGCCCAGCTTGGCCACCCACCAGACCCTGCGCTGCGATGCGGCAGCGGAACGCGAACTAGCCCAGCGCCTGCGCCCGGGCCTGAGGGTGATCCTCCGGGCACGTCTGGGCGGCGCGGCCATGGTCGATGATCTGGTCCAGGAAGCGCTGATCCTGATCATCGCCCGCTGGCGTCAGGGGGAAATCGCCGATCCTCAGCAGCAAGCCGCCTTTGCACACACCACGGCGGTGCATCTGGCGTCCAACGCCACTCGCACCGAAGCCAGGCGGCGGCGCCTGGCCAGTGACTATGCGCACAGCGTCGAAGCACAGTTCGAACCCTCTCCGGAAGAGCGAATGGCGCAGCGCCAATTGCTGGAAGCAGTGCGCGCGACTGTTGAAGAGCTGCCGAACGAGCGCGACCGTCAGGTGCTGCGCGCCTATTACCTCGATGATCTGAGCAAGGTGGAGATCTGCGCCGAGCTGGAACTCGAAGCTCGACATTTCGACCGGGTATTGCATCGGGCCCGGGTCCGACTGCGTGAATTTGTGATGCGGTCGGCAGAATCGGCTGGGACATCCGCCGCCGTGACGACATTGACTGACAGTACCAAGACGAAATCATGATCATGGACTTCACACCCCCACGCCCGGGATCGGCCGAACACGGCTTCGGCGATCGTCGCCCAATGCCACTGGACGAGTTCGAGAGGCTCATATCCGACTACGTCGCTGGCGACCTCGACGAACCGCAGCTGTCACGCTTCGAGGAGACCCTGCTGGCCAATCCGCAATGGGCGGAATGGGTGGAGGCGGAGCAGATGCTGCGCGATGGTGTGCGCGAACTGGCAGGTCGTGAACCCATGGTTTTTGCGAGCGCGCCGCCGACCCCGGCTGCGGTGCCTTTGCGCCCGACCCGGCCGGCACCCTGGTTCAGCCGCGGCCTGGCGCTGGCCGCCACGCTGACCGGCGCGGCGCTGCTGTGGAACGCCAACCACGAGATACGCCAGCTGCGCTCGGCGCTGGCCGAGGCCGAGGCGCCAAACGGCGATGTGGCCTTCATCCGCTTCGATGACATGCGTACGCTGGACAGTCCGGCACTGGCCCCGATCAGCGCGCCCGCCGCCGACGCCAATGTGTTGATCGAAGTGCCCGCTGGCCCGCAACCGCTGCCCGCCTATCGGGTACGCCTGCTGCGCGACGGCGAGGTCACGGTCGACATTGCCTCGGCCGGCGTCAGTGTCGAGGGCATGGTCACGGTGGCGCTCAAGGGCAAGTTTCTCAAACCCGGGCGTTATCGGCTGGTCATGACCGATGCCGCCGGCGGCACCATGCCGGTCGGCAGTTACGAGTTCACGGTGCTGCGCTAGCGCGTGGCCGGGTCGAAAGTTCCCAGGCAGCGAGCGTTGCCAGGGCCTGCTCGCGACTACCTCCGCACATCTCAGGTTCCGGCCGCAGACTGACGCACACCGCTGGCCGCTCCGGCAAGCCGAAGAGCCGACAGCGGTATTCGGCATCCAGCTGCACACAGGGCACACCGGCCGGCTTGCCTTCCGGCATGCCCGGGATCGGACTGCTGATCGACGGCGCGATGCAGCAGGCAGCACAGCCGATGCGACAGGACATCTGCCCGGCCTCAGCCATCAGCCAGCAGACGCCTGAGGTTCTCGCGCACCGCGGCGGTCTGCGGGCGCACGCCACGCCAGCGCAAGAAGGACTCGGCAGCCTGCTCCACCAGCATGCCCAGACCATCCACCGCCAGACGCGCCCCGGCGCCGCGGACCTGCGCCAGAAAGGCCTCGGCCGAGGCGCCGTAGCCCAGATCGTAGGCCACGGTTTCGGCATCGACGAGTTCGTCCGGCAGCGGCGGCAAGCCGTCAGCTCGATAGGCCGAAGTCGCATGGATCAGCACATCGGCATGGCCGACGCTGGCCAGATCGTCCAGTGACCAGGCCTGCACCACGCCGATCGCACCCGACTCCAGCACCAGCTGCAAGGCCCGCTCCGGGGTTCGGTTGACGATGACGATCTGGCGCGGCGCCAGCTCCAGCAAGGGCCCGAGGATGCCGCGCGTGGCGCCACCGGCGCCGATGATGACCAGACGCCGGCCGGTCACGGCAATGCCCAACCGCTCGAAGTCCACCAGCAGACCGGCGCCGTCGGTATTGTCCCCGCGCCAGCGCTGACCGGGCAGCCGGATCAGGGTATTGGCGGCGCCGGCGCGGGCCGCCGCGGGCGTCAGCTCATCGCACAGCATCGCCGCCTGTTCCTTCAGCGGCAGCGTCACATTGGCGCCACGCCCGCCAGCCTCGGCAAAATTCCACAGCGTTTCTTCAAAGTGTTCCGGGACCACATCCACGGACTCGTAGCTCTGCTCGTATCCGAACTGGGCAGCAAACTGGGCATGTATCCACGGCGAGCGCGAGTGCGCGACCGGATGACCGAAGAGTACGTAGGAATCCATTTGGGCGATTGTCAGTTGTCAGTTGTCAGTTGTCGGTTGTCGGTTGTCGGTTGTCGGTGTTGCTGCCGGAGTGGGGTGGGAGGTTAAACGGGAAGGGTGAAAGGTGAAAGCGATAGGACTGTTGAGTCTTCGTCGTTCCCGCGAAAGCGGGAACCCAGGCGCATGCCAACATCTGAAGGTACTGGATTCCCACTTTCGCGGGAATGAGGGCCTGGGGGCGTTGGAGCCGGTCTCGGCCCTAAACGGGCCTGCGCCGGCCATGCACCCACGTGTGGGAGCGCGATCTTGTGGGTCCAGACTTGTCTGGACGCTTGGCTGCCAGAGTGCAAACAGTGTCCAGACAAGTCTGGACCCACAACAGCATGAGCATGGCACCTGCCCCCGCTTATTCACCGCCGAGCAAGGAGCTTCCAGACAAGTCTGGACCTACAAGAGCATGCCGCGTCTGCAGCACCGGGCGCTACTCGATCGGCAGGTAATAGGCCCGCCGCCCGCGATACAGCGAGAACAGGATCTGCCGCGGGCGCTGGCTCAACAGCTGGCTGAGTTCGGCCAGATTACCGACCTCGAAACGGTTGACGCCGAAGATGATGTCGCCGGCGACCAGCCCGGCGATTTCGGCCTCGCTGCCATCGGCCACACTCAGCACCTTGACGCCCTTGATGCCGGCCTGCTTCTCGCGCTGGCTGAGTTCGCCGAAGCGGGCACCATTGAGGCGCTCATCGAGTTTCTCGCCACCCAACTGCTGGGCGCTGCTGGCAATCAGCGTCAGCTTGGCGCTGCGACTGCTGCCGCGGCGCAGAAACTCCACGTCCAGGGCCTTGCCGATCGGCAACAGGCCCTCGGTGTTGGACAGCTCGTCCGCACTGCCGATGGTCTTGCCATTGAGGCGGACGATGACGTCACCGGCTTGCAGTCCGGCCTTTTCGGCTGGCGATTCGGGCACCACCTGGGTCACGACCGCACCGCGACCCTCGGCCAGTTCCAGCGCCCGTGCGAGGCGCGCATCCAGATCCTGGGCCTGCACACCCAGACTGCCGCGCTTGACCTCACCGTAGGCAATCAGCTGCTTCATCACATCGCGGGCCAGATTCGACGGGATGGCAAAGCCGATGCCGACATTGCCGCCGGATGGGCTGAAGATGGCGCTGTTGATGCCCACCAGTTCGCCGCGCAGATTGACCAGCGCGCCGCCGGAATTGCCCGGATTGATCGAGGCGTCGGTCTGGATGAAGTTCTGGTAACCGAGGCCACGCAGGCCGCTGCGGCCCAGTGCACTGACGATACCGCTGGTGACGGTCTGGCCGAGGCCGAAGGGATTGCCGATGGCGACCACGAAATCCCCCACCCGCAGCGCGTCGGAATCGGCCAGTTTCAGTTCAGTCAGACTCTCTGCCGGCACCCGAATCACGGCGACATCCGTATCCGGATCGCGACCGACAATCTCGGCATTCAGCGTGCGTCCGTCGTGCAGGGTCACGGTGACCTCGTCGGCGCGTTCGACCACATGATTGTTGGTCAGCACCAGACCCTTGGCGGCATCGACGATCACACCCGATCCCAGACTCTGCTGCACCCTTTCCTGCGGCACATCGGGGCGATTGAAGAAGCGCTGGAAGATCGGATCGTCAAAGAAGGGGTTTCGCACCTGTATGCGAGTCTTGCTGGCCACATTGACCACCGCCAGCGTGGTGCGATCCAGCATCGGCGCCAGCGAGGGCATTGGCGTGTTGTCGACTTCGGCAGGCAGGGCCGCGATGGCCGGCAGTGCGAAGGGAACAGTCGTGAGAATGGCAAGGCCAAGAGCACAACAGCGCAACAGTTTCATGGCGGTGGGCGAGCTCGCGATGCGTCAGTACGGGAGCGGATTGGACCCTGATTCCGGGGCAAAGTTCATCGAGCGCGAAGCGGGACTCGGGACTCGGGACTCGGGACTCGGGACTCGGGACTCGGGATTATCCGCCGGGTGGGTTCATTGCAGGCCCCGTGTAACGGCAAAACAAGACCGATGGGGCGTAAATCCACGGCGTCATCGCGAGCCACCTGCCCACGGGCCATAAACCGTAGGTTGGGCTAAGCGCAGCGTGCCCAACAGATGGGCCTGACGTTGGGCACGCTGCGCTTAGCCCAACCTACACCCAATGCCGCCGACCAGAGGAGGGACGCGCGCCTGCGCGGCCGCTGTTGATCTTTCAGCCAGGCAAGGCGCCGCCGCAGCGCGGCGCCCTCCAGAGCAGTGCCATGAGGCCCCAAGGGCTAAGCCGGGGCCTGATGCCGCCGATCAGAAGAAACGGCTATGCAGGCGCACAAACCAGGCGGCGCCGTTGAGGCCGAACTGCACGCTCTCGTAGACGTGGCCGTTGTCGGTTTCGTCCGGGTTCTGGCGGGTCGGCCTGGCGTCGAAGATGTTGGCGCCGCCGACCGTCAGCTTGGTGGCATCACTGATGCTGTAGGTCAGGCTGAGATCAGCCGAGGCCTTGGCGTTGTAGTGCTGATTGGGCACCGGCGGGCCGGAAAAAGTGCCGAGGGTCTGTTCGCCGAAATAGATCAGCTTGAGATTGGCGTTCCAGCGATCGCGAGTCCAGTCGAAGCCGACCACACCCTTGCTTTCCGGTGAGCCATTCTCGATGAAAAGACGCTCGCGCTCGCTCAGCAACACGTCTTCGCGCCCGACCAGGGCCGCTGGAGCGTGAATGGCGGTGACTTCGGTCTCGCCGATGTTGATGCCGATCGAGGTGGTCAGCTCTCCCTCCCACAGCGTCGAATCCCAGGCCGCGGTGATGTCCACACCGCGGGTACGGGTGTCCACCGAATTGACGAAGAACTGTGCTTCGCCGACGCCGAGGCCAGCAAGAATGTCGCCGATGTTCGGGTCGTCGGTATTGAAGCGGCCAGAGAGCACGATGCGATCGTCGATGTTGATCTGGTAGGCATCGACGGTGATCGACATGCTGCTGTTGGGGCGCCAGGTGAAGCCGAGCGCGCCGCTGACCGAGGTTTCTTCGGTCAGATCGGGAATGCCCGCGGCACGGGCGATGGCGCCGCCATTGGGCGCCAGCAGCACGTCCACCGGTTCACCGCTGATGAAATCGGTGAAGGTCGAGGAGAAGAAGCGCTGCTGCAGCGAAGGCGCGCGGAAACCGCTCGAGACCGAGCCGCGCAGCACGAAATCCTCGTTGACCTCGAAGGCCAGCGCCAGCTTGCCATCGAGCGTCGATCCGAAGTCACTGTAGTGCTCGAAGCGGGCAGCAATATCGGTGGTCAAGCGATCACTTGGGGTGACTTCCAGATCGGCGTAGAGCGCGTAGCTGTCACGGCTGCTGTCGGTTTCGTCGCCGGGCTGGAAACCCGGAAAGCCCTGGCTGCCGGCATTGCCGCCGCCGGGGCCATCGGCATCGATGTAGCTGCCCGGCTCGCCAGCGCGAATCTGGTAGTTCTCATCGCGATATTCAGCGCCGAAGGCGATGTTCGCGCCACCCCAGAGATCGTCGAAATAGCGGGTGAAATCGAGATTGATCGTGCCCTGACGGAACAGGAAGCCACCGGCATCGAAAGCCGTATTGCTCAAGGCCGGCCGGTTGTTGAGCCGTTCAAAATTGGCAATCGAGGCGTTCAGCGTGTTGCTGATGTCATAGTACATCTCGTTGTAGCCATAGGTGGCTGACAGATCTGCGGTCCAGTCCGCGACCAGTCCGCGCGCACCCAGCGTGGCATAGCGGTCTTCGAGATCACCATTGATGAAGGGCACGAAGCCATTCGGATACATCGCCTCCGAATTGCGCGAGGGCACATCGTCGACGCCATCGCGGGCGAAGGCCGCCGAGGACGCGCGGCGATTCTGCACGCCGGCGTTGAAATAGACATCGGCAGTGTCGGTCAGCGGAATTTCGCTGTTGACCACCAGGGTGCCGCTTTCCACGGCGCTGTCGCCGATGGTGCGCGGATTGTTGCGCGGCTCGGATCGGTCTGAGCGCCCGCGATTGCCGTATTCGGTGGTGACCGAGAAGATGCCACCATCGCCCATCTCGATCCCGCAATAGGCGCTGTAGAGCTGGTTTTCGCCGTCTCCGGCGCTGTACTTGCCGTAGCCGGCCAGGCCTTCACAACCCTTGTCGCGCTTGAGCACGATGTTCATCACGCCGGCGATGGCATCGGAGCCGTATTGGGCTGCGGCGCCGTCACGCAACACCTCGACGCGATCGATGGCCAGGACCGGTATCGTGTTGAGATCGGTGCCGGTATTGCCGCGATTGCGGGCGCCAAACAGGTTCACCAGCGCGGTCGTGTGGCGGCGCTTGCCATTGACCAGCACCAGCGTCTGGTCCGAACCCAGATTGCGCAGGGCAGCGCCGTCGACCAGATCGGCGCCGTCGGCACCGGTCTGGCGTGTGGAGAAGAAGGACGGCACCGTGAACTGCAGCGTTTGCGCCAGATCGAACTGGGCGCCGCGCTCGGCCATTTCCTGCATGGTGATGACATCGACCGGTACCGGAGACTCGGTATCGGAGCGACCCACACGGCGCGAACCGAGCACTGTCAGCTGGTCCAGCAGTTTGGCCTCATCCGCACTGGGCTCAGTCGCTGAATCCTGATCCTGCGCCAGGGCCGGCGCCGACAGATTGACGGTTACAGCCGCAGCCAGAGCCATCCACAAACGCGTGCGTTGCATGAGCGTGATCCTGCCGGAATGAAAAGATTGCGTAGATTACGCGTTAACCTTTCGTTGCGGCAGTCCTCCGGCTGAAGATTTGCTCAGTGCTGGTGGCCACCCGCACCGTGAACGTGGCCGTGAGCGATTTCCTCTGCACTGGCATCGCGCACTTCGACGATTTCGATGTCGAAATTGAGATCCTTGCCGGCCATCGGATGGTTGAGGTCCACATCGACCACACTCATGCCGACCTTGATCACGGTCACCGGGCGCGGTCCCTGCTGGGTCTGCAGCATCACGGTCACGCCCGGACGCAGCGCCACCTGGGCCGGGAAATACTTCTTGGGCACACGCTGGGTCAGCGCCTCATTGCGCGGGCCATAGGCTTCGGCTGCGGTCACCAGCAGTTCAAAGCGGTCGCCGACCTTCTTGTCTAGCAGCGCCTTTTCCAGGCCGGGAATGATGTTGCCGGCGCCGATCAGCGCCGCAATCGGCTCGCCGCCTTCACGCGAGGTCTCCATCGCCGGCTTGCCGACCTCGGCCACGCTGTAATGAAAACGAACCACCTGCTGTGTTTCTGCGCTCATGGCGAACTCCGCGGCGAAGCTGAAAATGGGGGCGCGTAGCCTAACAGCTGGTGCTGGTTATGGGTGTGGGTGGCCGGAAACGGGGCGCGGGGCACGGGACACGGGACACGGGACACGGGACACGGGGCACGGGGCACGGGGCACGGGGCACGGGGCAGGATTGCACGCCGGCGAGCTTGTGGTCCAGGAGATCCGGCCCGCTCGAATGTAGGAGCGCCCTTGCGGCGCGACCGGCGACGCGACTATCCCACGGCAGGACGCGGGCAGAAGCCGGACGCAAAGGACGCGAAGGCAGGCGATCAGATCGTCCGGATGCTCGGAAGCGATCGCCGTCGTGTGCCGCCCTTCTTCCCGACGGTGGTGGAAGCGGTCGTGAGGAGGGACGCGCGCCTGCGCGGCCGCTGTTGATCTCCTGGATAACCCAAGCGGCGCCGCAGCGCGGCGCCCTCCAAAGCAGCGGCCCGCTCTGTCCCGAGTCCCGAGTCCCGAGTCCCGAGTCCCGAGTCCCGAGTCCCGAGTCCCGAGTCCCGGTTTCAGCCGCGCTTCTTCGGCCCCAGCTTGCGGGTCAGGGTGTTGCGGCCGCAGCCCAGGCGTTTCGCGGCTTGCTGGCGGTCGCCGCCGGTGAGCTTGAGAGCCTCGTCGAACATCACCTGCTCCAGGCTGGCCTTGGCCGATTCCAGCAGATCGCCCTGCTCGAGCTCCAGTTGCTGGCGCGACCAGTCGGCCAGGGCCTTGAGCCAACTGGCTTCGGCCGCGGGCGCTGCTGCCGAGCGGCGCACTTCCTCGGGCAGATCGCCGCTGAGCACCTGCGCGCCCGGGGCCATCAGCACCAGGCGCTGGCACAGATTGCGCAATTCGCGGACATTGCCAGGCCAGGGGTAGCGGGTCAGCGCGCGCACGGCGTCCACCGACAGGTGCTTGGTGGCCACCCGCATCTCGCGGGCGCTCTCGGCGAGGAAGCGATCGGCCAGGCGCGGCACGTCGGCGGCGCGCTCGCGCAGCGCCGGCAGGTGGATGCGCACCACGTCCAGCCGATGCAACAGATCGGCGCGGAATTCGCCGCGTTCGACCTTGCCGCGCAGATCCTGATGGGTGGCGGCGATCACCCGCACATCGGCGCGAATCAGTTCGCGGCCACCGACGCGATAGAACTCGTCTTCGGCCAGCACCCGCAGCAATCGGGTCTGCAGCGCCAGCGGCATGTCGCCGATCTCATCCAGAAACAGGGTGCCGCGCTCGGCCTGCTCGAAACGGCCCTGATGACGCCGGGTGGCACCAGTGAAGGCGCCCTGCTCGTGACCGAAGAGTTCGCTTTCGAGCAATTCCGGCGCGATGGCAGCGGTATTGAGCGCAATGAAGGGACCATCGGCGCGCGGACTGTGGCGGTGCAGCGCGCGCGCGATCAGTTCCTTGCCGGTGCCGGTTTCGCCGGTGATCAGCACCGACAGGTCGGCGCGCGACAATCGACCGATGGCACGGAAGACTTCGCGCATGGCCGGGGTGTCACCGACCAGACCTTCATCGGACCAGTCGGTCTCAGCCGCCGGTGCTTCGCGGGCGGTCGCCCGCTGCGCCATGTCGATGGCGCTGTCGATATCGAAGGGCTTGGGCAGATAGTCGAAGGCACCGCGGTGGAAAGCGGCCACGGTACTCGGCAGATCGGTGTAGGCGCTCATCACCACCACCGGCACCTGCGCCGCGCGCTGGCCCAGCTTTTCCAGGAAGGCCATGCCGTCCATGCCGGGCATGCGCACATCGGTGAACACCAGATCGGGGCTGCGCGTTCCCAACGCCCGCAAGGCCGGTTCGGCAGCGTCAAAGCTCTCGACCATGAACCCGGCGCCCGCCAGGGCCTTTTCCAGCACGAAGCGGATCGAGCGATCGTCGTCGACCAGCCAGACTACCCGGCGCGGGCCGCTGCGTTGATGCAGTTGGGCGCTCATGCGGGCACCGGCGTTTGCTGAAGCGGGTAAAACGTAAAACGTAAAACGTCAATGGGGGCGCGCTTCGTTGAAAGGACTGCCGATGTTGGTGGCTTGAGGACTCGACAGCAGTCAAACGTAAAACGTAAAACGTCAAGGAGGCACGCTTCGATTGACGTTTGACGTTTTACGTTTGACCACTGTCCATTCCCGACCTCGGCAGGATCAACTAGCCCTCGAACAAAGCACGCTTCAATTGACGTTTTACGTTTTACGTTTGACCACTGTCCAGTCCCGACCCCAGCACGATCAACGAGCCCTCCGGCGAAGCACGCCCCAATTGACGTTTTACGTTTTACGTTTGACCACTGCCCATTCCTGGCCCCAACACGATCGGCGAGCCCCCCAACGAAGCCCGCCCCCATTGACGTTTGACGTTTTACGTTTGACCACTGTCCATTCCCGACCCCAGCACGATCAACGAGCCCTCCAACGAAGCCTGCCCCCATTGACGTTTCACGTTTCACGTTTGACCGCTCTTTCATGGTGTCACCGGAATCAGCAGACTGAAGACCGTGGCGCCGGGACGACTGACGAAGGCCAGGGTGCCGCCATGTTCGCGGGCGATCCCCAGAGCCACCGGCAATCCCAGACCGGTGCCTTCATCACGGCCGGTGACAAAGGGCAGAAACAGACTCTCGCGCAGAGCCTCGGGCACGCCCGGACCGTCATCGCAGACGTCGATGCGCAGGGCCAGCTTGCAGGTGTGATCGCCGATGCGCGCGCGGCGCTCGGCGCGGGTACGCAGGCGGATGGTGCCGGCGCCCGATTGCAGGGCGTTGCGCGCCAGATTCAGCACCGCCTGGGTCAAGCGATCGGGATGACCGTCGAGGTCGGGCAGACTGGGATCGTAATCGCGCACCACCTGCACCTGGCTTCCGGTTTCGGCGCCGATGAGCGTGCGCACGCGCTCCAGCACCTCGTGGATGTTGAAACTCTGGCCGGCGTGGGCCACTTCCGGTCGTTGCAGCAATCGATCCACCAGCCGCCGGATCCGATCGGTCTCGGCGCGGATGACCTGGGTGTATTCCCTGAGCGCGGCACTGGGCAACTCGCGCTCCAGCAGTTGCGCGGCGCCGTGCAGTCCGGCCAGTGGATTCTTGATTTCGTGAGCCAGCGCCCGGGCCATCTGCTGCGCCGCCGGTTCTGGCGTGGCGTCGACGCCCTCGCCCAGATCCTGGTCGTGCTCGGCCAGAGCATGAAATTCCAGGAGTACCGCAGGCTCACCACGCCACTCGATCGGCGAAACCGCGACATCAAAGCGCTTGGGAGCATCGCGCCGCAGTTCCAGCAGCACTCTGCGGGCCACCAGACGATGCGGCTGGCCGGCCACCCTGCGTGCCAATTCAAGCAGTGGATGCTCGCCATAGGCCAGAGCGCCAAGCTCGCTGCCGGCCAGACGGCGCTCGCAGTAGGTTTCGACCAGTGCGGCATTGGCATGCAGCAAGCGCCCCTGACCATTGACGATGGCCAGTGGCGTACTCAGCAGGTCCAGCACGGCGCCGGAATGCTCCGGCGCCGCCGTTGGAAGCGACCTGGCGTTGCTGGCGGCGTCGCTCATGGAAACGACATTCCGATTCATCGCACGCTCCGGTCGCGCCAGCGTCATCAGATCGAGTAGTACTGGAGGATTTCGATCGGATGCGTGTGCATGCGGATCGCGGTGACTTCCTTCATCTTCAGATCGATGTAGCCGTCGATGAAGTCGTCGCTCATCACGCCGCCGGCCTTGAGGAACTCGCGATCGGCATCGAGCGCTTCCAGCGCCTGATCCAGCGAATGACACACGGTCGGGATCAGCTTCTCTTCCTCGGGCGGCAGATCGTACAGATCCTTGTCCGACGGCGCGCCCGGATCGAGCTTGTTCTTGATGCCATCGAGGCCAGCCATCATCAGCGCGGTGAAAGCCAGGTAGCCGGTGTTGATGGCATCCGGGAAGCGCACTTCGATACGTCGGGCCTTCGGGTTCGACACCCAGGGAATACGGCAGGAGGCCGAGCGGTTGCGGGCCGAGTAGGCCAGCAGCACCGGTGCCTCGAAGCCCGGCACCAGACGGCGGTAGCTGTTGGTGGTCGAGTTGGTGAAGGCGTTGATGGCGCGGGCATGCTTGAACACGCCGGCGATGTAGTGCAACGCCAGCTTGGACAGACCACCGTACTCGTTGCCACTGAACAGGTTCTTGCCGCCCTTGGCGATCGACTGATGCACATGCATGCCGCTGCCATTGTCGCCGACCAGCGGCTTGGGCATGAACGTGGCAGTGTGACCATGCTGATGGGCGATGTTCTTGACCACATACTTCAGCGTCAGCAGTTCATCGGCCTTCTTCACCAGCGTATTGAAGCGGGTGCCGATCTCGCATTGGCCAGCCGTCGCCACCTCGTGGTGATGCACTTCCACCGGAATGCCGAGGGCTTCCAGCGTCAGACACATGGCAGAACGGATATCCTGCAGAGAATCGACCGGGCCGGTGGGGAAGTAACCACCCTTGACGCCCGGACGATGGCCGGTATTGCCGTGTTCGTAGACCTTGCCCGAGTTCCAGGCCGCTTCTTCGGAATCGATCTCGTAGAAGCTGCCCTTCATCGACACATCCGAACGGACGCTGTCGAAGATGAAGAATTCCGGCTCCGGACCGAAGAAGGCGGTGTCGCCCACGCCACTGGCCTTGAGGTAGGCTTCGGCGCGCTTGGCGATGCCACGCGGGCAGCGCGAATAGGGCTGCATCGTCGACGGCTCCAGCACATCGCAGCGCAGCACCAGGGTGGGCTCTTCAGCAAAGGGATCGAGGAACAGCGTGGAGGCATCAGGCAACAGCACCATGTCGGACTCGTTGATGCCCTTCCAGCCGGCAATCGAGGATCCGTCGAACATCTTGCCGTCTTCAAAGCAGGCGTCGTCCAGCGTGCTGGCCGGAATGGACAGATGCTGCTCGCGCCCGGCCATGTCTGCGAAACGCAGGTCCGCAAACTTGACGCCATTGTCCTTGATGAGCTTCTTGACTTTGTCTATCGACATCGGGGGCCTCCTTGAGGAGATGGATGAGGGAATGCAGGAAGTACGGAGCAATCGTTGTGCCATGCACAAAAACAAGAAAAATCAAACGCTTGCGTCAGAATCACGCACCACTTCGGTGCATGTATACGCCATATTGCACCAGTATGGTGCTATCCAGGGCTCCGCGCCAGTGCCCACGCGGACATGTGCCCGATTGCGGTGCATGAACCCGATTCGGAGCCGAGTCAGCGCATGAACACGACACCCAAGGCACTCGACATCCCCCAGCCCTGGCGCGACCGGCTGAGCGTGCGTCTTCAAGAATTGCAGATGTCTGTGCCAGCCGACATCGAGCAGCGGCTGCTGGAATACATTGCCCTGCTGCTGCAGTGGAATGCCGCTTACAACCTGACCGCGGTGCGCGAGCCGCTGGCAATGATCGACCGCCACCTGATCGACTCGCTGGCGATCCTGCCCTACGCCCAGGGTGGCGATCTCGCCGACATCGGCACCGGTCCCGGTATACCCGGGCTGATCCTGGCTCTGGTGCATCCTTACCGGCGGGTCTGGCTGGTCGACAGCAACGGCAAGAAGGCGCGCTTTCTGCGCGAATGTCTGCGCCGTTTTGCAGTACCCGCAGCAGTGGTCCACGAAGCGCGCGCCGAATCGCTGTCGGCAGAAGCCGGCTTTGACCAGGTCATTTCCCGGGCCTATGCGGAACTCGCCGACTTCGTTGCCAGTACCCGTCAGATCCTCGCCCCACAGGGTCGCTGGCTGGCGCTCAAGGGCAAGTATCCCGATGCCGAGATCGCACGCCTGCCTGCCGATGTCGAAGTCAGCGCCGTCCATCGCCTGATCGTGCCTGGCGCCGACGGCGAGCGCCATTTGCTGGAACTGCGGCGCAGCCCAAAGCCGGCGCCCGAGGGCCAGTCCCCGGGGTGATGACGCACTGATCGGCCCTGCACCTTGCTGCAGACTTGACCGCAGTCAAACCCGTTTCCGGCGAGGCCGCTAGTCTCGACCCACGGCTAGCGGGAGATGCGCATGTTTACCCACATCCTGGTTCCTCATGACGGCAGCAAGCTGTCGGAGGCTGCGCTGACCCACGCTCTGAAGCTGGCCAAATCGCTGTCGGCCCGAATCAGCGTGCTGCATGTGGTGACCGATTTTGATGGCGACCCGAGCAACGCCGTGCCGCTGCTGGCGAGCACCGCGCGCGAGGCCTTCCAGCAACGTGCGATCGGTGAAGCCGAGTCCATCCTGTCACGGGCCAAACGCCTGGGCAGCGCCCACGATGTCAACATCGAGGGTCACTACCTGCTCGCGGCCGATCCCTTCAAGGCCATCATCGACGAGGTGGAGCGTCGTCATTGCGATCTGGTGGTGATGGCCTCGCATGGACGGCGGGGTCTGTCGGCGATGCTGCTGGGCAGCGAAACCCAGAAAGTCCTCACCCACTGCCAGACGCCCGTGCTGGTCGTCCGCGCCTGAAGGAAGCCGGTCATGAAGCACCTCAGCACCGTGCAGATCAGCGCATTGCGTGGACAGCTGCAGGCGCGTGAGCAGCAACTCAGCGCCGAGATTGCGTGTGTGCTGGAACGCCGACAGACGCAAGTGCAGGAGGGTCGCGCGGTGGACAGGGGCGTGCTCGATCTGGAGGCCAGCCTGGGTTTTGCCGAAATCAGTCGCGATCAGCAGGAACTGGACGCCGTGCACGCCGCGCTCGGCCGCATCGACCGCGGCACCTACGGCCGCTGCCTGAACTGCGGCGCGCACATCCCGTTGCCGCGCCTCGAGGTACAACCCGAGGCGCCGCTGTGTCACGTCTGCCAGTCTCGCGCCGAGAGTGGCCGACAGGCGGGATTCAGCGCACCCTGAGGGGCAGAGCAGGCGGGGACATCGGTTCGTGGTGCAACTTGCCATGAAGCCGGACCCCCAGCGGTTGGTGCGCCATGGAGAGGAGCGTGCACCTGGTAGGCCGGGTCCGCGCGCACGCTTGCCCGGGCAGAGCGCAGCGACGTCAAGCGCGCGGCGCCCGGCAGACGAAGACGCGGCCGCCGGCGCGAACAACCCTGGCGCACCTTTCGAGCCGCCGCGCGCCGGAGCCGCGCTACGTGATCACCGGGTTCGCGACCCAGATGCAGTGTCGGTCGACGCCCGTGGCGTTCCACGAACCCATATCGTAAGTGGTTGATGCGTCATTGCGAGGAGCGCAGCGACGAAGCAATCCAGGGTATCGCCGCAGGCCTCTGGATTGCTTCCCCCGGATCAAGTCCGGGGTCGCAATGACGCTTGGGGTTCATGGCCCGTGGGCAGTGTCGGGCAGACACAGGCAACTCCCAACGATCCGCATTGCCCTAGAATCGGACGCAATCCGGGCTGTCTCCCCGGGCACACTGCGGTGGCATGAGCCAGACGGCTGAAATCCTGATCGTCGACGACGAGCCCGACATCCGCCAGCTGTTGCGGGTTTACCTGGGTGCGCAGGGCATGCGCGTGATCGAGGCCGACTGCGCGGCGAGTGCGCGCAAGCGCCTCGAACAGGCCCGCCCGGACATGGCCTTGATCGATCTCGGGCTGCCCGATGAAGACGGTCTGACCCTGATCCGCCACTTCCGCGAACAGCATCAGCTGCCGATCATCATTCTTACCGGACGCGGGGAAACCGTGGACAAGATCGTCGGCCTGGAACTGGGCGCCGACGACTACGTCACCAAGCCCTTCGATCTGCGCGAGTTGCTGGCTCGGATCAAGAGCGTGCTGCGGCGCGCAGAAAGCACACCCAAAGCCGTCAAGGAGCCGGAGCAACTGCGCTTTGCCGGCTTCTGCCTGCACTTGCGCGAGCATCGCCTCACCGATTCGGTCGGACAGGAAGTCGTTCTGACCCATGGCGAATTCAAGCTGCTGGCGGCCCTGGCCCGCGGTGCCAGAACGCCCCTGACGCGGGACCAGATTCTCGAACTCACCCACGGCCGCGAGGCGGGCCCCTACGATCGTACCGTCGACATGCAGATCACCCGCTTGCGCCGCAAGCTCGGCGACGATCCCAAACGCCCAAGCCTGATCCGTTCGGTGCGCGGAGTCGGCTACATGCTGGCCTGCGCGGTCGAAGCCGGAGATCCATCTTGAGCCCCGCACTGCGTCCGAATGGCTGGCTCGAAGCCCTGGCCGGCGCCGCGCCGGATGCGCTGCTGGTGGTCGATGACCAGGGCACGATTCAATTCGCCAACCGCGCCATCCAGACGGTTTTTCAATATGAGCCGGAAGAACTGCTGGGCGAGAAGATCGAAAAGCTGGTGCCGCGCCGTTATCACAAGCGCCATCGCGCCGACCGCGCCCGTTACAGCCATGATGCCCGCAGCCGACCGATGGGGCTGAACCTGGAACTCCTCGGCGTACGCCGTGATGGCAGCGAGTTTCCCGTCGAGGTGAGCCTGAGCCCCATGCGCAGCGGCGACAGCCAGTTTGTCATTGCCGCCGTGCGCGATGTCACCGAGCTGCGGCGTTCGCGCGAGTTGCTGGAACGCTCGGCCCGGCAACTGGCGCTGGCCAGCCTGGCCGAGCGTGCAGTGACCAGCAGCGATATCGTGTCCTTCTGCAATCACATCCTGTCCGTGCTGATGCAGCAGTTGCATATCAGCCACGGCGGACTCTGCGAACGCGGGCATGACGGTCATCATGTGCGCTTCATCTGTGTTACCGGCTGGACCGACGAGGAAGCCTTGCCGGTCATCCTGAAGGCACTCACTCCGGCGCGCATGAAACGCATGCTCGAAGGCCAGGTTCGGCAGATTCTGGTCGTCCCCAGCCGCACCGCCCGCACCCGCCTCGACCAGTTTCTGGCCGGAGTGATCGTGCCATTACGCGGCCCGACCCGGGTACACGGCGTGCTCTCGATCTTCCGATCGGCACAGCAGCCCTTGAGCGAGGATGAGTGCGTATTCGCGCAGAGCGCCGCCCATCTGGCCGCCGCCGTGTTCGAGCGCCAGTACCATCAGGCGCTGTTGCTGCAAGCCTCGAAAATGGAGGCTCTGGGCCAGCTGACCGGGGGCGTGGCTCACGATTTCAACAATCTGCTGACCGTCATCGGCGGCAATCTGCAGATTCTCGAGGACTTGCTGCCGGCCGAGCAGACCGATGTACTGAGCCTGGTCGATGCGGCCAGTCGTGCGTCCCGTCGCGCCGCCGAACTCACCGGCAAGCTCCTGGCCTTCTCGCGCAAGCGCCAGCTGTCGGCGCAGGCCGTCGATTGCTCACAGCTGCTGAACAGCATGCGCGAACTGCTCAGACGCACCCTGGGCGAGGGCATCGAACTGCGTTACCGCATCGCCCCGGAGCTGCAACACGCGCTTGCCGATGCCGGCCAGTTGGAGAGTGCCGTGCTCAACCTGGCACTGAATGCGCGCGATGCCATGCCGCGTGGCGGAACCCTGACGCTGTCGGCGCTGCAGCGCAGCCGCAATCGACTGGCCAGCAGCGGCGCCGACACCATCGTCATCGAAATCAGCGACAGCGGCGAAGGCATGGTCAAGGAGGTTCGCGAGCGTGCTCTGGAGCCCTTCTTCACCACCAAGGCCTCCGGCAAGGGCACCGGACTCGGGCTCAGCATGGTCTACGGCTTCGTACGTCAATGGGGCGGCGATGTGCGCATCTACAGCGAGCCGGGCATGGGCACCACGGTGCGCATGATGTTGCCTGCGGCCAGCTCCGGTGACTCGACGCCGATCCTGGCCTCGAAGGGAATGCGTACCCGCGGAGACGAGCACGTGCTGGTGGTCGAGGATGACCCTGAGGTCGCCGTCATCGCCTGCAATCAGCTGCGTTCGCTGGGCTACCGGGTCAGCATGGTCAATGCCATCGCGCCGGCGCTGGCGCTGGTCCGGTCCTCAACGGATGTCGCGCTGGTCTTCAGCGATGTGGTGTTGCTCGGTGGGGAAACCGGTTTTCAGCTGGCCGATCAGCTGCGGCAGACGCACCCGCAGCTGCCGATCCTGTTCTGCTCGGGTTATGCCGAGGGCGCCCTGGAGCAGCATTTCGCCGAGCACGAACGCCCGCCGATTCTGGCCAAGCCTTATGCCCGCGAGGACCTCGGGTCCGCGGTCCGCGAGCTGATCGATGGCCCGCGTGGCTGCGGCTGACGCACGCTGCCCGGCTTATTGAATTCGGGCGGTGGCCTGAGCCACACCGTTGAGGAATTCATGCACGCTGAGCGGCTTCTTCTGCACCCGCATGATGTGCGCCGCAATCGCTGCGCGCTGCAGATCGACCCCGGAATCGGTGGTCAGCAGCATCACGGGAACCGGTTGCTTGGACGCCCGCACCCTGCGCGCCAGTTCCAGACCATCGATGCCGGGCAGATCACTATCGGTGATCAGACAATCGAAATGCTCGCTCAGTGCCGAGGTCTCGAAGCGCTCGGCGCTGACAAAACTCTCGCAGCGATAGCCAGCACGCACCAGCAGTGATTCGATGAACTCGCGCACGTCGGCATCGGGTTCAACGACCCCCACCAGGGGTTGCCGCGAGGCATTTTCGACGTGATCGCCCACGATCAGTGTCCTGTGCGGCGCAACGCTGACGGCACCGGTTTGCGCACACTCAGACCGGCGAGCAGACGCAGCTTGTTGACCTCGCGGATGCGGACACCGCGCTTGACCACTTCGATGACGCCCTCACGATGCAGCTTCGACAAGGTGCGGCTGACCGTTTCCAGCTTCAGGCCGAGATAGCTGCCGATTTCCTCGCGCGTCATCGGCATGCCGATCGCGGTGCCGCAGTCGGCGTCGGTCTGGGCGCGTTCGGACATGTCGATCAGGAACTGCGCCAGTCGCTCTTCGGCGCGCAATGATCCCAGCAACAGCAGCGTCGACTGCTCGCGGCGAATCTGCCCGCTCAACATGCGGAACAGCGCCGCCTGTATGCGCGGTACCGACTGACCATGGCGTTCGAGCACCGAGAACGGCAATTCACAGACCACGGTGTCGTCCAGCGCCGCCGCCGAACTGGCGTGGTGGCGCAGGCCCACCGAGTCCAGACCGACCAGATCGCCGGGCAGGAAGAAGCCAGTGATCTGCTCGCGCCCATCCTCGGTCAGCACCGTGACCTTGAGCATGCCGCTGCGCACTGCGTAGAGCGATTCGAAGGAACCCGAGGTGTGGAACAGATAATCACCGCGGGCGAGGTGACGCTCCTTCAACTCCGGGAAATCACGCAAATCCAGGCGCAGCCCACTGGACAAGGTTCCCAGTACACAGGGCTGGATGCAATGACCACAGACACCTGATTCGCACCGCTTCGCCGCCATCATCGCCATTGCGCTCTCCGTAATTCAACGTGTTGCCATGGGGCTCACTCTATGGAGAGGGCCGGATTGAATCCGGCCAGTTCCGGTCACGCTCGGTAACAGCAAGTAACAGCGCGGGCTTTGGTCAAGACCGGGAGCGCGGAATCTGTCGGGGCACCCGGAGCGTGGATCGGCGTCGGCAATCCTCGTCACGACTTCTTCATGACGCCAGGGGCCCTATGCTGGACGCTTTGTCGAGCGCGAGCCCTCCATGTCCGCAGCTGCAGTCCCTCCAAAAAAGCTGGTAGACCGCTTTCTCAATCGGGTCGAGCGCATCGGCAACGCCCTGCCGGATCCAACCACGCTGTTCGCGATCATGACCTTGCTGGTGATTCTGATGTCGGCCGTGGTGGCCTGGTTCGACGTGGCGGTGGCGCACCCCAAGACCGGGGCCGAAGTGCGTGCGGTGAGCTTGCTGACCATCGAGGGCCTGCACCGGATGATGACCGGGCTGGTCACCAACTTCACCGGCTTCGCGCCGCTGGGCACGGTGCTGGTGGCCCTGATCGGCATCGGCGTGGCCGAAGTCAGCGGCTTCATCGGCGCGCTGATGCGCCTGCTCGTGCTCAACGCGCCGCAGCGGCTGCTGACCCCGATCGTGGTCTTTGCCGGGGTCATGAGCAATGCCGCCAGCGAAGTGGGCTATGTGCTGCTGGTGCCGCTGGCCGGATTGATCTTTCTCGCGGCCGGACGCCATCCGGTACTGGGGCTGGCGGCCGCCTTTGCCGGCGTCTCGGGCGGCTACAGCGCCAATCTGGTGCTCGGTACCATCGATCCGCTGCTGTCCGGCCTCACCCAGGAAGCCGCACGCATCGTCGATCCCGGCTACAGCGTCTCGCCGATGGCCAACTACTACTTCATGGTGGTCTCGACCTTCCTGGTCACCGGCTTGGGCTGGTGGGTCACCGAGAAGATCGTGGCGCCGCGCTTTGGCCGCTACGAGGGTGCGGCGGAAACCGAGGAACAGATCCAGGCGCTGACTGCTGCCGAACGCCGCGGTCTGGGCTATGCGCTGGTGGTGGCGGTTGCGCTGACGGCGCTGGTGCTGTGGGGATTGCTTCCGGCAGACGGCTTCCTGCGCAAGATTGGCGCTAGCGGCAGTGAATCGGTGCTGCATTCGCCCTTCCTCACCGGCATCGTGGCCTTCATCTTCGCCGCTGGCGTGTCTCTGGGCGTGGCCTACGGTGTCGGTGCCGGCACCATCAGGAATGATCGCGACGTGATCCGCGGCATGAATCAGCAGATGAGCACGCTCGGCGGTTACATGGTCCTGGTGTTCTTTGCCGCGCAGTTCGTGGCCTTCTTCAACTGGACCAACCTCGGACTGATCCTGGCCATCGAAGGCGCCGCCTTCCTGAGCGCCCTGGGCATGCCGCAGGTGCCCCTGTTGCTGGCCTTCATCGTGCTCTGCGCCGTCATCAATCTGGTCATGGGCTCGGCCAGCGCCAAATGGGCGCTGATGGCACCGGTGTTCGTGCCGATGTTCATGCTGCTGGGTTATCCGCCGGAAATCACCCAGAACGCCTACCGCATCGGCGACTCGGTGACCAACATCATCTCGCCGATGATGAGCTACTTCGCCCTGATCATCGCCTTCTTCCAGCGTTATGTCCCGAACGCCGGCATCGGCACGCTGGTCTCGACCATGGTGCCGTATTCGATCGTCTTCCTGGTCGGCTGGTCGATCATGTTCGTCATCTGGATCATGCTCGGCATCCCGGTGGGGCCGGGCTCGCCGCTGAGTCTGCCGGTCAATCCCTGAGGGACCGGCTAGCCGTGGCCCGGCCAGCCAATCGCTGGCCGGGACCAGAGCAGGACGCGAAGGGCGCGAAGGAAAAGCAGCAAGATCGCCAAGGGAGTCATTGGCGATTGCGCAGCCGTCTGCGAACATCGACACGGGATCCATTCCGGGGTCGATGCTGTTCTTCGCGTACTTTCTTGTTTTGCTTCGTGTCCTTGGCGTCCTGCTGTTGATCAGCCCCACTGCCAAAGTTTGCCGCGACGCGAATGCGCCTCGCCAGCGCGCGGGATGGCATCATTCGCGCCCCGACTCGCGCCCGAAGCCCCATGCTGATACTCGGCATTTCCGCCTACTTTCACGACAGCGCTGCCGCTCTGCTGCGCGATGGCGTGATCGTGGCTGCGGCGCAGGAAGAGCGCTTCACCCGGGTCAAGCACGATGCGCGCTTCCCCGCGCAGGCGGTGCGCTATTGCCTGCGCGAGGCCGGCGTGGCGCTCGGCGAGGTCGACGATGTGGTGTTCTTCGAGAAGCCCTTCCTCAAGTTCGAGCGCCTGCTGGAAACCTATCTGGCCTTCGCCCCGCGCGGTTTCGCCAGCTTTGCCACCGCGATGCCGATCTGGCTGCGCGACAAGCTGTTCCAGAAGAAGCTGATCGCCGACGAGCTGGCGGCGATTGCGGCTGCGCCGGATCCGGCGGGCTTTGGTGCGTCCAGACAAAGTCTGGACCGACCGCCGCCGCCAGACAGGATCTTTGCACTCAAGAACCCGATCGCCTTCTCGGAACACCATCTGAGCCACGCCGCCAGCGCCTTTTATCCCTCGCCCTTCGAGCGCGCGCTGGTGCTGACCATGGACGGCGTGGGCGAATGGGCCACGACCACGGCGGCCATCGGGGACGGCAACACGCTGAACATCCTGCGTGAGATGCACTTCCCGCATTCGCTGGGTCTGTTGTATTCGGCCTTCACCACCTACTGCGGCTTTCGCGTCAATTCCGGCGAATACAAGCTGATGGGCCTCGCGCCCTACGGCCAGCCGCGCTTTCTGGATCAGATCCGCGAAAATCTGATCGATCTGAAGGCCGATGGCAGTTTTCGCCTGAATCTCGATTACTTCGATTACTGCACCGGATTGTCGATGACCAATGCGCGCTTCCACGCGCTCTTTGGCGGCCAGCCGCGCGCGCCCGAAGCGCCGATCGAGACGCGCCATCTGGATCTGGCGGCTTCGATCCAGAAGCTCACCGAAGAGATCGTGCTGCGCCTGGCCACCAGCCTCAGGCGCGAAACCGGCGAACACCATCTGTGTCTGGCCGGCGGTGTGGCGCTGAATTGCGTGGCCAACGGTCGTTTGCTGCGCGAAGCGGGTTTCGAGCAGATCTGGATCCAGCCCGCGGCCGGAGACGCCGGTGGTGCCCTCGGCGCCGCGCTCGCCCATTGGCACCGGGCCCAGGGTGCGACTCGCAGCGCCGTCGGGCCGGGCGGCGACGGCATGGCCGGTGCCTTTCTCGGCCCGCAATACGACGACGACCAGATCGCGCAGACGCTGGATCGGCTCGGCGCGGTCTATGTCCGATTGACGGATGCCGACCTGCTCGACCGGGCCGCGGCAGACCTCGCCGACGGCCAGGCCATGGGCTGGTTCCAGGGCCGCGCCGAATATGGACCACGCGCCCTCGGCAATCGCTCGATCCTGGCCGATCCCCGCCGCAGCGACACCCAGTCGGTACTGAACCTCAAGGTCAAGTTCCGCGAGTCCTTCCGGCCCTTTGCCCCGGCGGTACTAGCCGAGCATGCTCGTGAGTACTTCGACCTCGATGCCGACAGCCGCTACATGCTGCTGGTGGCGCCGGTGCGCGAGGACCTGCGCCTGCCGGTCGACGCTCAGTGCACCGGGCTGGATCGACTGAAACAGATCCGCTCCAGCATTCCCGCGGTCACCCACGTCGATTACTCGGCCAGGGTGCAGACCGTCCGTGCCGACAGCAACCCCCGCTTCCATGCGCTGCTGAGCCGCTTCCAGCAACTGACGGGTTGCGCCGCACTGGTCAACACCAGCTTCAACGTCCGCGGCGAGCCCGTGGTCGGCTCACCCGAGGACGCCTTCCGCTGCTTCATGGGCACCCATCTGGATAGCCTGGCCATCGGCAACTGCTATCTGCTCAAGTCCGAGCAGCCGCCGGCGCTGGCTAAGCATTACGCGCACTTGCTTCCAGCGGATTGAGCCCGCGCCGCTTGCAATCCCCCGACGCGCTTATCCGGACTCGCCGAAAATTGAGGGGAAAAGCCGGACGCGAAGGACGCGAAGAAAAAGCAGAAAGGCCACGAAGAAGGCCAGGTGTGTAGCCAGAATTTCCTTCGCGACCTTTCTGATTTTCCTTCGCGACCTTTGCGTCCGGCCTCTGGTTCAGGATTGCCCGTAGCCCTGTGGGAGCGGCTTCAGCCGCGAACCGGGCTGCGGCGCGCGCAGCACCGAGAGCACTGGATTGCTTCGTCGCTGCGCGCCTCGCAATGACGCATGGTCCCAAAGCTGCGGGAGCGGCTGCCGCCGCGACCCGGGGTGTCCGGGTCGCCGCAGCGATCGCGGACAGAGTTCGCCCCCGCAGATCCGGCTCAGGCCGATATCGCCAGATGCTCGCGGTGATAAAGGCGGGCGGCGATGGCGGCGATGATCACGCCGACGATCAGCGTGGCCACGATAGACAGCCCTACCTGCCACAGCACCAGCGATTCGCCGCGGACGGTCTGTTCGATCAGCAGCTGGTGGCTGAGCAGGGGCACGCCGTACATCCATTCAGCGGGTTTGACCGGATTCAGCGCCATCAGCATCGACGGGATCGCCGGCATGATGATCAGCAGGGTGTTGTAGGTCTGCGCCTCACGAAAGCCCTTGGCGAAAGCCGACACGCTGGTCAGCAGGCCGGCACCGATCAACCCCAGCGGAGCCACGATCAGAAACATCATGGCGCACTCGACCGGCCCCATCTTCACGATCATGCCAATCTTCTCCACCGGCAGCATCGGCGTGACCAGCGAGAAGGCCACCAGCGACAGCGCCAGTGACGCGACTGCGAAAGCGAAGGTGGCGATCAGCTTGCCGCTCATGATCTGGCCACGGCTGACCGGATTGATCAGCAACGGTTCCAGCGACTGGCGCTCGCGCTCGCCGGCGGTGGCATCGGTGGCCAGATAGTTGCCACCGGCGAACACCGTCAGGATCAGGAAGTAGGGCAGCATCGCCAGCAGCATGCCGCTGCGGCTCTGTGGCGTGGACTGGTCGACATCGGCGATCAATATCGGCTGCACCACTTCCGGACTGATGCCGCGCACGATCAGCCGCTGAGAGGCGGTCTGGCCGTTGTAGGCATTGAGCATGCGCTCGGCGCGGCGGATGGTCTGTTCGGCCTTCTGCTGCGAACGGTCGACGATCAGCTCCAGCGTGGCCGCACGGCCATCGCGCCACTGCTCGCCGTACTCGACCGGGATGCGCAGCACCACGTCCTTGTCGCGCTTGCGGATGGCCGCTTCCGGATCGGCCGGGGCCTCCTCGATCTTGACCCCCTGGTTCTTCAGCCAGGCGATCAGGCTGGGCGCGTTCTCGGCACCCACCACTGGAAGTTCCAGCGGCTTCTCGGCCCGCTCCAGACTGACCGAGATGATCAGACCGATCAGGCCGGCGAACAGGATCGGCCCCATCAGCGTGCCGAGCACGAAAGTGCTGAACATGGTGCGGCGATCGCGCATGTTCTCGCGCACTTCCTTCAGAAAAACGATTCTCCACGGACTCATAGCGACAATCCTTCTTCGGAACCGATGACCTTGACGAAGGCATCTTCGAGATTGGCCTCCCCGGTCTGCTCGCGCAGTTCGTCGGCGCTGCCCTGGGCGACCACGCGGCCCTTGGCGATGACCACGATGCGGTCACACAGCGCGGCGACCTCCTGCATGATGTGGCTGCTGAAGAGCACGCAGCGACCCTGCTCGCGCAGCTGCTGCATGAAGCGCCTGAGGCTGCGCGTGGCCATCACGTCCAGACCGTTGGTGGGCTCGTCCAGCAGGACATTGCGCGGGTCATGCACCAGCGCTCGGGCGATCGCGGTCTTGACCCGCTGGCCGTTGGAAAAGCCCTCGGTGCGGCGCCCGGCGATGTCCTCGATGCCGAGTTCACGGATCAGATGATCGGTGCGCGCCTTCAGGGTGGCTTCGTCCAGACCATGCAGCCGGCCGAAGTATTCGATGTTTTCGCGCGCGGTCAGACGCTTGTACAGGCCACGGGCGTCCGGCAGCACTCCGAGCTGGCGGCGGGCGCCGTCCGGATCGAGGGTGATGTCGGTACCGTCCACACGGATGTGCCCGGTCTCGGGTTTCATCAGCGTGTAAAGCATGCGCAGCGTGGTGGTCTTGCCGGCACCGTTGGGGCCGAGCAGACCGGTGATCTCGCCATCGCGCGCGGTGAAACTGACGCCGTCGACAGCCTTGACCGCGCCGAAGGTCTTGCGCAGATCGGTTAGTTCGAGCATGGGGAACTCCGGGGAAAGATAGGGGCGAGGGGCGTAAGCCGTCGCTCCGGTAGCGCGGCTCCGGCGCGCAGGGGACGGCAAGGGACGACGGCACCGTTCGCGTCGGCGGCCGCGGCTCGGGCAATCGCGCCGGGCGCCGCGCGCAAGCACTTGCTCGTATCTGTACAAACCGAGGGCGCGCGGACCCAGCCTACAAAACCGCTCACGGCGCACTCCCCGAAAAATTGAGGAAGAACGGTGCCGGGGTCTGCTCCTGCAGGCATTCGGCATCCAGCGCCTTGGCGTCGGCGGTCTTGATGAACTCGGTCAGCAGCTTCGGTCCGCAGCCGCGACCCATGACGCTGTGGCCCTGCCCTGGCACGACCAGATGCCGGCCCTTGGGCAGGTTCCTGGCCACCTGATCGCCATAGCGCGGCGGGGTCACCGGATCAAACTCACCGGAGAGAATCAGGGTCGGCGTGTCGCCGCTCATCGGCTCGTGGAAATCGGCCGGGATCGGGCGCTTGGGCCACTGCGCGCACCAATGGGTGACCATGGTGATGAAGTCCTGGCCCAGCAGCAGCTCGTCATCCTGCGGGCGCGGAGCGAAGCCGGCTGCATCCTCGGCGCACAGCACCGACCAATGCATGCCGCTGGCGATCTGGCTACCAAGGTCATCGGACATCATCGAAGCCTGCGCCAGCAGCGCGTCGAAGCGCCCTTCCCTGGCCTCCTGCAGCGTCACCGGCAGCAGCGCCGTGGTCTCGCCTGAATACATGTACATGCGGGCGACCACCGCCAGCGAACCGACATTCAGCGGCATTTCCACGCTCTCGAAGGTGCGCGGATTGCGCATCGTGGCTGTGCGCGGCCGTTCCCGCAGTTCGGCGGCCAGCTGCTTGAGCGTAGCGTAAGGATCGCCGAACTTCGCCCCGCACTCGGCGTCGGCCTGGCAACGCGCCAGCTGGGCCTTCAGCGCGTCTTCCAGATTGATCGCGTGCTCGGTGCCCAGTGCCAGCTCATTGGGCACCACGCTGTCCAGCAGCAGAGTGCGCACCCGTGTCGGGTAGCGCTTGGTGTAGATCTGACCCATGCGGGTGCCGTAGGACACACCGACCAGATTGACCTGCTCGGCGCCCAGCGCCTCGCGCACGCGTTCCAGATCGCGCGCGGCGTCTTCGGTGCTGTAAAAGCGCGCATCGTGGGTCTTCCTGACCGACTCCAGACAGCTCTGCGCCAAGCTGGCAGCCATGTCCGGATCGACATCGACGGCATTCGGGTCGAGATTCTCGGGCTCGGGGCAATTGAAGCGATTCGAGGCCCCGGTGCCGCGCTGGTCCAGCAGAATCACGTTGCGATTGGCCAGCACGTCCTGGAACACGCCGGCGACCTGACGCCAGGATTCGCGTGCCGACTGGCCGGGACCACCGGCCAGCATGAACACCGGGTCCGGTTCCGGCTTCGGTGACCGCGAGGGCACCAGCGCAATGGCCAGCTCGATCTCGCGACCGCCCTCGCCGTCCCAGTTTTCCGGCACCTTGAGCGTGGTGCACTCGGCATTCAGCGGGTTGGTCGGCCGCGTGCCGACCACCGGCAACTCGCATTTTTCGAACTTCAGTTCGCCCAGCTGTCGCGCGTGTGCGGGTGTGGCCACCAGGGCCACGGCACACAGCAACAGGCCCGGCACGATCATGCGTCTCATGGCGCTTCCTCGTCGGGGATGAAAATGGATTCGATCGCGGCACTGAACAGACCCGCGATCTTGAAGGCGAGCGGCAAGCTCGGATCGTACTTGCCGGTCTCGATGGCATTGATGGTCTGCCTGGACACGCCGAGGGCATCGGCGAGTTCGGCCTGCGACCAGTTGCGCTCGGCGCGCAGTACTCGCAAACGGTTGTTCATGGCCGGCGCTGACCTCGGCCAAACGGCCGCGCCATCATTGATATCTCCGGGTCGCGCGCCAGATTCGATAGCCGTAGGCCGAACAGAAGATCGGCAACACGAAGATCACCGGCAACCTCGGCATGCCGGCAATTTCCAGCAGGCCCCAGGCAAAGGTCAGCCCGCAGGTGAGGATGGCCGCCTCGGCCGCGGCCTCGAACTGCATGCGGCGCTCCAGCTCGTCCTGGCTGGCCAGAAATCGCAGCAGTTCGCTCAGGGCCACCGCGATCGGAATTGCCGGCACCAGTGCCATCAGGGCTTTCAGCCACAGCGGTTCGACCCGCTTGATCAGATACACCATCACCAGAATCAGCACGGTATAGGCCGTCATCGCGATCATGAATCGCGTGGTGTAACGACGTTGGGCGGCTCGGCGTTCGGCAGTCATAAGGGGCGGTCTCAAGCTTGGGTCCAAGGCTAGTCAAGTGTGCTTGTCATGTCAAGTATGCTTGACCTATAGCCAAGGACACTTGACGCAAGCCTGAAGACCAGCTAGGCGAGCCTGCAAACGCAAGCGGTCGCGACTACGATGCAGCGGCCTATTCGGCTAACCTTGGCAGATGAATGCACATGACCAAGATCAGGAAGAACTGGGCCCCAGCCGCAGCCAGCGGCGGCGCGACGCGCTGGATGTGCTGGCGCTGGCCGAAAAGCTGGTGGCCCTGACCGCGACCCAGCTACGCGAAGTGCCCCTGGACGACACGCTGCTGGAACATGTGCGGCTGGCGCAGAAGATCACCGCCCATATCGCGCACAAGCGTCAGGTCCACTTTCTGGCCAAGCTGATGCGCAAGCAGGACGATCTGGAACCGATCCGCCTGGCCGTCGACAAGCCGCTGGAAGTGCGCCGCAAGGAAACCGCCGAACTGCACCTGATCGAACGCTGGCGCGAGCGCCTGATCGAGGACGGTGACGAGGCGCTGAGCGAATTGATCGGCAGCTTTCCGGACCTCGACCGCAACCGTCTGCGCCAACTGATGCGCCAGGCTCAGGTGGAGCGCCGCGAGAATCGCGCCCCCAGTGCCCAGCGGGCGATCTTCCAGATGCTGAAGCCGCTGTTCCGCAGCGAGCCCAACCCGGAGCCGGAAGTCGAGATCGAGAGCGACGGGGAAGATGCGGAGCAGGATTCCTGAGCGTTGAGGGCAGTAGGGGCACGGGGCACGGGAAGGGCTACAAAGGCCCGGACCCGGCGTCATTGCGAGGAGCGCGCCTTTAGCCGCGAGCGCAGCGTGGCGGGACGAAGCAATCCAGTGCTTCTGCAGCTGTGCCTCTGCATTGCTTCCCCCGGATCAATTCCCGCGTCGCACTGACGCCTTCATGGCGACGAAAGACCATCGCGGATGAATCCGCTCCCACAGGGCCGCCGACAGCATCATGGCGCCGACAGACCATGGCTCTTGCGCGCCCTCGCGACCTTCCGCCTCAATGCGGCTCGCGCACCAGACCCACGCGCTCGGGCACGCCGGCGAAGCGTTGCTCGATGACGACATTGCCCTGGGTTTCGCCGGCCTTGACCCGCAGCGGTACCAGCAGCGTGGCCACGCAGCCCGGCGGCGCGTCGGTGCAATCACGCAGGGGTCGACCGTAGGCGGCTACGACGCCGTCCGGATTGTCGGCCATCGGGTAGGCGGCCAGGTAATAGTCGGCGCCAGTCAGCCCGTCGATACGGAAATGACGCAGTCGTGGCGGCAGTTCGACGCAGCGGATTGGCAGAGCGGTGCCGACCGGAATGGCGCACACGCGGGTCTCGGTGCTGCCGGCACCCGGATAGGTCAGATGCCCTTCGATCACGGCCTGCAGACTGGGGTCGGGCGCGCCGCTGATCTCGCACGAGAGCTGGGTGGCGCCGTCGTCACGTTCGGCCAGGCGGTAGTGCCGCTGAAAATCGTCGGCCGGCGTGGCCACCAGACCGCGCAAACCGTCTTCAAAGCGCACCCCCAGGCGCGCTTCCACGGCCCGCTGGACACGCTCCTGACCGGACTTGAACACCAGCGACAGGCGCCGCGTGCCGCCCTGCTGGATGCTGGCGGAGACCTCGACCACACCCAGACCAAAGGCCGAACGACTGCGCGGCAGTTCGCAATTGAGGGTGTCGACCCCGCGCACATTGGTGCGCCGGCAGTAGTCGGCGTCGGCCCCCAAAGCCTCGGCGAGGGCCTCAGGTCCGCGGCTGATCGCCGCGGCATCCTCGCACTGCCAGTAGTTGGCGGCCGACAGCGTACTGCTGAGGCCGCAACCGAGTATGAGCAACCATCGGACGTTCATCGATGACTCCTCGCGCTTTCAGCGCCAATCAACAAGATCACTTGCTGGCTTTCTTGCCCTTGCTCTTGCTCTTGCTGGCGGCGGCGGGCGATTCAGCCGATTTCGATGGCTGATCGCCAATGATCGACTTGGCCGGGCACACCGAAAAGATCGGGCATTTGCGGCAACCTACTGCCAGGGCAACGGGACAAAGGGTCATGACAGCCACTCCAGGATTTGAGCTTACAGCTTAGGCCTGACCAGTGGAGCGGTCCATCGGTTTGGCATGGGGGATCGGGAAGCGGGCCATCTGCCGGGCGATGGCCCGCGGCTCTTGTAGCCCGAAGTGCGGGTAGCGCTCTCCGGGCGGTGATGCCAAAGCGCCCTGGTTGGCCGCTATGCAGCGCACCGGGCGAGTTCATGGCCCATGGGCAGTGTCGGGCCGATACAGGCGGATCTCCACGAACCCATGTCGCAAGTTATTGATTTGGCTTCTGCGTGAGCGCAACGCCGACTTTGATCATCTGTAGGAGCGCCCTCGCGGCGCGACCGCTGCTGCCGACCTGCAGCTTGCCGGTCGCGACGCGAGGTCGCTCCTACAGGCAAGCTGGTGGTTCCTGGCCCGTGCGCAGTGTCGGGCCGAAACAGGTGGCTCGCAATGACGCATCAACTCCTTGCGACATCGGCCTGCGGCAGTCGCAGCTCCACCCTGAAGCCTTGCTGGTCCTGATCGACGCGCAATTCGCCACCGTGGGCTTCAGCAATGTTCTTGCACAGGGCCAGGCCGAAACCCCGGTGCGGTGTTGCCGCTCTGCGCTCGGAAGAGGCTGCCGCCAGGGAGTTTTCGACGCGCAGCAACCAGCGCGCATCACCATCACCGGCGGCTTGCAGCTTCAGGGCGTAAGGCGCCGAGCCATGCTGCTCGGCATTGTCGATCAGATTGTCGAGCAATCGCCCCAGCACGCCGGGCTGCCCACGCACAGGCGCCGAATCCTGTAGATCGACCCGCCAGTGATAGCCACGCGAGCGACTGGCTTCGATACTGGCGTCGAGCAGGCGCCTCAGATCGACGACGACCGTCGGCTCCTCGGCCCCGGTGCGGGCATGCTCGATGAAGCGGTCGATACGCCGGTCAAGCTCGGCAATTTCCGCGCCGATGGCAACGCGTTCCTCCTCGGCGATGGTCTCGATCAGATCGACCCGCAGGAGCAGGCGCATCAGTGGGGTACGCAGATCGTGGCTGAGGCCGGCCAGCAGCAGGTCGCGTTCGCGGCGCTGTTGCTCGATGCGACCGAGGGCATCGGCGAGGCGTGCGCCGAGCAGACGCACTTCGCGCGGACCCTGTACCCGGAATTCCTCGGCAGCCACCGGCTCCGGCAGACGCGCGGCCATGCTGGCCAGATGCTCCATCGGCCCGGCCAGCCGCCGCGACAGCCACCAGGCCGCAGCAACGGCCATCAACAGCGCCATCAGCACGACCAGCAGCGCAAAGCGCGCCACCAGCGTACGCAGGGACTCCAGCGGCACACCGATCCAGTCGCCGCGGGGGCTGCTCAGCCACAGCCGGGTGCCGCCGTTATCACCATACTCGATCTGAATCTGGCGGCCGGTCTGTTCGCGCAGATAGGAGGACAGAGCCTCCAGAAAGGGCACTGGCACAAGTCTGCCCGAAGGCGGCGGCTGCGGCTGGCGAACAATGCCCTGGCGCTCCAGCGCGGCATGCGTCTGCGCAGCATCGGCGGCATCGGCCAGATTGACCACCGCAGCGATCGGCAAGCCCACCTGCCGCACGGAGGGTTGCATCGCCGAGTAGCGCAGCAGCAGCAAGGCCGCCGTGGTCAGGACCAGCAGAAAGCCGAGCAAGGCGGCCAGCAACAGATGCGCGGTGCGCCAGCCGCCGGCCGCGTCAGTCCGGGACAAAGACATAGCCATGCCCCCAGACCGTTTGTATATGCCGCGGGGCCTTGGGGTCATCCTCGATCATTCGCCGCAGTTTGGAGATGGCCACGTCGATCGAGCGCTCGAAGGGATCGCTGTCGCGGCCGCGGGCTAGACTGATCAGACGATCGCGGGTCAGGGGCACCCGCGGATGCCGGGTGAGCGCGCTCAGCAGCGCGTACTCGCCGCTGGTCAGGCGATGAGTCTGGCCGTCACGGCTCAGCGTACGCGCGGCGGCATCCAGATGGCAGCGCCCGAATTGCAGCGTGGCATCGGCGTCGCCGGGCGCGCCGGGGACGGCGCTGCCCGAGGCCCTGCGCAGGACCGCACGCATGCGGGCCAGAAGCTCCCGCGGATTGCAGGGCTTGGGCAGATAGTCGTCGGCCCCCAGTTCCAGCCCGACGATGCGATCGATCTCGTCTCCCTTGGCGGTCAGCATGATCACCGGCGTGGGCACGCCCTCGGCCCGCCAGCGCCGCAACAGGGTCAGACCATCGTCGCCGGGCAACATCAGATCGAGCACGATCAGGTCGAAATGCCCCTGATCGAGTGCGCGTCTGGCCTGAACACCATCGGCCACCGCCTTCACCTCGAAGCCCTCGCGGCCGAGATAGCGCGTGAGCAGATCGCGCAAACCCGGATCATCGTCCACCAGCAGGATTCGTTCCTTGTCCATGGCTGCTTTGTAGCCGTCGGCCGATGCCGCCGCAAGCGCCTTCGTGAGCGGATGTAATCCAGCCAGCAGCCGCTCACAGCTGCTTACAACTGGGCGCGATCTGCACACAGTGCGCTCAAGTCTCGGCGTCAATCTGTCCCTGCCGCCAACGGGGCGGCGAGACCCGGAGCATACGTCGATGATTCGCAGAAGCTTGTTGGCCCTGACGCTGGTCGCCGGACTGACCAGCGCCCAGCACGCCGTCGCCGGCCCATTCTTCAACCGCGTCCAGGCGCCGACTGCGCAGGAACTGGGCCTGGACGCCTCGCAGCAGGCAACCTGGGAGCAGATCCAGGCACAGACCCTGGCCTTCCGCAAAGCGACGCTGAGTTCGATTGCGGCAGAACTGGCTGACACCAAGGTGGCGCTGGCAAACCCCGGCGTCGATCTGCGGGCACTCGGCGCCGACTACCAGACCATCGCACTGACAGCACTGATGGAGCAGCGGCAGTTGCGCGACCAGCGACTGGCCTTCTACGACAGCCTGAATCCTGCCCAGCAGGCTCAGGTGCGCGCCTTCCTGATCGAGGCCACCGAACAGGCGGAACGCGCCCTGCGGGCAATTGCCGTGCTGCAGGGCAGCGACTGACGCCAAATCAACCCGAACAACAATTTTCCCGACAAACTTAAAGGAACACCCATGAACAAGATGATCCAGAGCACGCTGATTGCATTTGCCACCCTCGCCGCTGTCGGCTTGTCGCTCCCGGCCGACGCCGCTGGACGCGCCAAGGCCCGCGGCGCCACCGCGAATTCCGCAGGCGGAGTCACGGCCGGCAGCGCAGCTGCAGGCGCCGGCCCCAACGGCGGTCGCTTCGCTCGCGGCGCTGGCGTGACCACCGACGGCCAGGGCAATGTCGCCGGTGCCAGCGGTGGAGCCGCCCAGACTGCCGCCGGTGGCCGCGGCACCCGGGCCGGGCAGTTCAACAGGAACGCTGATGGCAGCTTCGACCGACAGGCTGGTGCAGCCGGCGAGACCGCCGCTGGTGGCCGCTTCCAGACCACCGCTTCGGCCAGCGGCGACGGCCAGGGCAACGCCACCGGCGTGCGCAACACCAGCGCCACCAGCGCCGCCGGCAACAGCTACCAGGGTCAGACCACAGCAACCACCGGCCAGGGCGTGCAGCACTCCGGCACCTGCTACAACGCCGCCGGCGAAGTGGTCAGCTGTCCGCGCTGAGCGCTTGTCGGTTGTCGGTTGTCGGTTGTCGGTTGTCGGTTGTCGGTGGCTGGTGGCTGGTGGCTGGTGGCTGGGCCGTCGCTCATGTTGCCCGCACAGCGGGCAACATGACTGTGGGAGCGGACTCCGTCCGCGATCGCCTTTCCCTACCCCGACGGCGGCTGTGCGTAGCCCGAAGTGCGCGCAGCGCTCTCCGGGCGGTGACGCGAAAAAGCCCCGGTGAGCCGCTGCGCGGCACATCTCGGGCTACGTGCACCAGGGATTCTCTTGACAAGTTCCGTGGCCGGTTTCGGGCAGAAACAGGTCGCTCGCAATGACGCGGGCTCTTCTGGGTCCAGACTTGTCTGGACGCTTTTGGCCACATACAGAAGAAGCGTCCAGACAAGTCTGGACCTACAACCGCAAAGCAGCCGCCCTCCCCCTGCCCCGTGCCCGGCCTCCCGCAGCATCCGTTTTTCCGGGCAAATTGCATGCCGTCAATGATCCCGTCCGTGCTCGGCGCTAATGTGTCGCGGTCCACCTGGCGGATGCCCCGATGTCCCTGCGCAAGCACTTCGAACCCAAGTTGCTGACTACCTGGCGTGAGGGCTACACGCTGGATCACCTGCGGCGTGACGCGGTCGCAGGATTGACCGTCGCGATTGTGGCGCTGCCATTGGCCATGGCGCTGGCCATTGCTTCCGGCGCGGCACCCGAAAAGGGATTGCACACCGCCATCATCGCCGGATTCCTGATCTCGGCCTTTGGCGGCAGTCGGGTACAGATCGGCGGCCCGACCGGCGCCTTCATTCCGGTGGTGTTCGCGATCATCGAACGCCACGGCTACGACGGCCTGGTGCTGGCCACGCTGATGGCCGGGGTGATCCTGCTGCTGGCCGGCTGGGCACGACTGGGTCTGCTGATGCGCTACATGCCGCAACCGGTCATCACCGGCTTCACCGCCGGCATCGGCGTGATCATCTTCAGCAGCCAGTTGCGCGATCTGTTCGGGCTGCAGATGGACAAGGTCCCGGCCGAGTTCCTGCCCAAGATGCAGGCGCTTTGGCAGGCGGCGCCCAGCGTCAACTGGTCCGCGCTGGCCATGGCGCTGGTCTGCGTCGTCGGGATCGTCGGCTTGCGCCGATATGCACCGAAGTGGCCCGGTTTTCTGATCGCGGTGGTTGGCGGCACGCTGGCGGCGGTGCTGTTCAATCTGCCGGTGGAGACCATCGGCAGCCGCTTTGGCGATCTGCCCAGTGCTCTGCCCAGTTTTGCACTGCCCGCGATCAGCCTCGACAAGATGCGGGTGCTGCTGCCGGCCGCTTTCACCATCGCTTTTCTGGCCGGCATCGAATCGCTGTTGTCTGCGGTGGTGGCCGACGGCATGACCGGTCAGCGTCATCGCTCCAACGCTGAACTGGTGGCCCAGGGCGTGGCCAACACCGCGTCGGCGCTGTTCGGCGGGCTACCAGCCACCGGCGCCATCGCCCGCACCGCCACCAATGTACGGGCCGGCGGACGCACGCCAATCGCCGGCATGCTGCATGCCGTCTTCGTGCTGGTGTTCATGCTGCTGCTGGCGCCGATCATGCGCTACGTGCCGCTGGCCGCTCTGGCGGCGGTGCTGGTCCTGGTGGCCTGGGGGATGAGCGAGATCGAACGCTTCCGGCATCTGTTGCAGGCGCCGATCGGCGATCGCCTGCTGCTCCTGCTGACCTTCGGCCTGACCGTGATGGTCGACCTGACCGTGGCCATCCAGACCGGACTGGTGGTCGCTTCCTTCCTGTTCATGCACCGGATGGCACGCACGGTCGAGATTGAAGGCCACACGCTCGCCGACGAGATCGAACAGGGTGGTGAAGAAACCGACATGCGTGGGCGCCTGCCCGCTGGCGTGGAGGCCTTCCGCATCGTCGGTCCGCTGTTCTTTGGTGCGACCAGTCGCATCGAAGACGCCCTGCGCAGCTTTCGCGATACCGGCTACCCCAAGGTCTTCATCCTGCGCACGCGGCTGATGCCCCTGATCGATGTCAGCGGCGTCAACACGCTGGAAGTGTTCATGGCGCAGCTGCGCAAGGCCGGCACCCTGCTGATTCTGTCCGGGCTGCAGATCCAGCCGCAGAAAGTGCTCAAGCGCATGGGTTTGCACGAGCGCGCCGGCGAGCTCGCCTACGCCCGCGATTTCGAGCACGCGCTGGAACTGGCAGCGGCGCATGTGGAGCGCGGCAAGACGGCAGATTGAGGCGCGGGGCTTGCCCATGAACTGAGGGATCTGTAGGTCCAGACTTGTCTGGACGCTTTTGGCCGGGTGAAGGAGAGGCGCCTCTGTAAGGAGAGGCGCCTGTGGGAGCGGATTCATCCGCGATCGCTGTCCGAAAGCGGCAAAGCATCGCGGGCAGAGCCCGCTCCCACGGTAAGGCCGCAACGCCTGTGGCTCCATTCTGGTCTGGACGCTCTCGCTCGGGTTGGAAAAGCGTCCAGACAAGTCTGGACCCACAAAAGCCGGCGTCATCGCGACCCCGGACCTGATCCGGGGGAAGCGATCCAGGGGTATGCCAAGATGCACTGGATTGCTTCGTCACTACGTTCCTCGCAATGACGCCGGTTACCCGGTCCCGCGCTCCTGGCGGTGTGTCGGAAAAGCGTCCAGACAAGTTTGGACCCACAAAAGCCGGCGTCATCGCGACCCCGGACCTGATCCGGGGGAAGCTGCGTATTTCGCCCCATCGTGACCGGTGATTTCGCTAAGGCGTGACCGGTCGTTTCGCTAAGGTGTGACCGCCAATTTCGGTAACTCGTGACCGATTTCCGGGCGTTTCCGAAATCATCGGTCAC
>JBFWOF010000034.1:0-70607 GCA_050250665.1 Lysobacterales bacterium
ACCGGAAAGACCCAAAACCGACACCCCATCGTGACCGATGCCGTTAGAATCCAAGCAACGCACAACCGTCAGTAGAAACCGGTCACGTTGAACCGAAACGACCGGTCACGATGAGCGAAATGCGCAGAATACCTGCGGAACTTGGGAGACCGACGTCGCATCTGATGACTTGCTTTGATCGAATGCCTTTGCATTCAGTCGAATCTTCCGGCCAGGCAGGTCTTGCGTGGCCGGAAGTGTTGGTGCGTAGTGCGTGAGCCGCGCTGAGGTCATCGCCAATCACTACTCACGCTGAGTCGCCCCAGCGACAGACATCATCGATCACTGAACTTTTCGGAAACTGGAGTACTTGTCGTTATAGAACGCGCTGCCTCCGACTCGATCGCAGCGTCCGCCATAGCTTGTGTTTTCACACGCATCCCAGACTGTGTTTGACTTCCAGCGCAGGGAGCTCGTCCTGTCATTCATTAGCGGACCGATATCGGCAGTGGACTGGTGCAAGCAATCGAAGGAACCACCCATGTTGGAGTGCTCGAAAAAACACAGTTGGTTGGTACCGGGCGAGTTGGCGTAGTTCGCGTCCACGGTTGCTGGTTTCGGAACGGCGCTTGTGTCCTTGGAGTTGTACATCGGGCCGTCCCATGGAATGCGAGAGTAAAGGTTGCATGCATCTCCGTTGGCAGGTTGGGCGCCGGAGAAACTGCAGGGCAGAACCTCGGCATCGGCACTGATGCCGCTGCCGTTGCGAACGTCATGCCAAGTAAGGATTGGACCGGTAACTGGATGACCGCCATAGGTCTCTGGATATCCTCCATGGAAGTACTTCCCCGGATAGACGACAGGATGGGTACCGGATCGGGTGGTCGCCTTCCAGGGCCATAATGACACACCGCTACCATGCACTCGATACTGCACCGCCGCGGGAGTCCCGTTGACGATGTGAACGCTGGTGGTTTCCCAATCATCGCCGTGCTCACCCGCATTGACGCCGGGGATGCCGCTGGGGTACCCCTGCTGATGGCCGTAAAACACGTGATAGTTGATCCAGTAGCTGTAGGTGCCGCCGCCGCGATTGCTGGGCCGGAAAGTTTGGCTCACGTAAACCGGTACCTTGCCATTCGTCGGCAGGGCGGTGCGGCAGGCGTCGACGTCGGCGGATGTGTATCTCAATGGATAACACAGGAAACCGGTGACAAAGCGATAGGTGGGGGCGTAGTCCCTCATCTGCTGGGTAATCGTGGTCACTGCGGCCTTTTCGGCGCCGCCGAGTTTCGAGGAAGTGTAGTCATCGCCGAGCAGAGCCAGCTGGATACGTATCACTTCCGGTTCGTACTGGCCGTTGAACATCTCGAACAGGCGAGGGTGGGTGTCAGCGAGCTTCAGGGCCTCCTTGCCGTAGAGCTTCTGAATCAAGCCGCGTAGCTCCGGGTCGTTGCCGATGGCCTGTCTGACTGCGGCCGCGTCGAGTTCTCGCGGGTCGGTTTCCAAATTCTCGATCAGCGTGTTGGAGACGATTTCCAGCGGGGCATTCCAGGTATTGGATACGGCTTCAGCATGGTACAGCTTATTCAGGTCGAGGCGCTCTGCGCCATGCGCGCTGGTCGACAGTATAGCGATCAGGCCGATAGTAAGTGCATTCTTCTTCATGAGGTGCTCCTTTTTAGTTTCTGTTTAATGGTTGACAGGTTGGTATTGGTGGTGCGTTTGCCTTATTGAGGTGCGGAACGTGGCGTGTTTGGCGGAAGGCCGGACTGGTCCACGGAGCAAATCTTATGAATGCCGATCTCCATTTGCATGCGGAATAATGCGGATTCGATTCGATTCGATTCGAGTGATTTGAGCAAGAAGTTCCTGACTTTCGACGGCTTTCTAGCGACTTCTATAAAATTCGATACGGAATCCAGGGCCCGTCGAATGGCGTCGAGTGACGCCGCGGCGTACGACGCGTGAGGTGATGGCCCGTTTGTGCGTCGAGCGTTTTGAACTGAGACAAATCGACGGCGGAGGCTTTCGGGCGGGCGCGTGCTGGCGCGCGACATCCGGCATTGCGCCTCGGAGCCATGCTTCGCCACCTACGATGACAACGACCATCCCGCCCGGAATTGCCCCTTGTTCACTTCCGTGACCCACCGCCCTTGGGTTGTGGGCGCGCATTTGGATTGGCCTGTCTCCGTCTCCGATCGCGAGGCGCCCCGCTGAGCTTTGGTGCAGATCAGATACGCCCTTGCTCGGGATTTCCGTCGCCCTGGGCGAAAACCGGGACGGCTTGGTGTCGGGCTGCGGCTTCGCCTCCGGTGGGCGCGGGTACGTTTGGCGATTGCGCCTGTTCGAATTGGCGCAATGGCGCCCGCCGGGGTTTATTCACCCTCGTGTCAAATGAGTCTGGATATTGTTGAAATGACCGGAGTCGAGAAGATTGCGATGCCAGAAGAGGTGAAACGGGAGTCGGGATTGGTAGCTCAGCGCCGAGCGCTTGCAGGCTCCTCGCTGTCCCATGCCATTTTTCGGGTTGAGCGGCTTATGGCTGGCGAGCTTCTCTTTGCTACTGGCTGGATCGAGCCCGGTTGTTGCCAAACCGGGGCGACCCTGCATCAGGCCGGATTGCGAACCCGGCGGTGTTGTGTCTGACACATCGATGGCGTCAGGGCAGCGTTCACTCCTGCCGCAGCGCCACCAAAGGCTGCGTGGCGGCCGCCCGGCGCGCGGTCAGCCAGCAAGCGAACAGGGCCACGCTGCCGAGCAGGGTGATGACGGCGATCAGGGTTAGAGGATCGGCACTGCTGACACCGAAGAGCTGTGATTGCATGAACCAGGACAGGGTCAGTGCACCGACGATGCCGAGCCCGAGTCCATAGCCGACGATGCGCGCGCCCTGGCCGAGCACCAGTCGTTGCACGTCGCTGGCGCAGGCGCCGATGGCCATGCGCACACCGATCTCGCTGGTCCGCTGTTGCACCATGTGCGAGAGCACGCCGTAGATGCCGATAATGGACAGCACCAAGGCGACGCCGGCAAAGATCAGCACCAGCACCATGGGGGCGCGGCGGCCTTCCATCGAGACAGCAATGCGCTGGTCCAGAGTCTTGATGTTGTGCACCGGTTGCAGCGGGTCGACCCGGAGTACGGCTTCGCGCACCGCCCCGACCAGGCCGTCAGTGGGCAGCTGGGTTTTCAGGATCAGGAAACCCTCGCTGGGCGCCTGCTGGCGGTAGCTGAAGTAGTAGCTTTCCTTGGTGACCTCATCGGTCATGTTGATGTTCTTGATGGTGCCGACCACGCCGATGATGGTCCAGGCCTTGGCTTCATCCCGACCGCCCCAGAGAATGCGCTGGCCCACGGCATCGCCCTTGGGAAAGTACTTGCGCGCCAGCACCTGATCGATCACCACCACGGCATTGGCCTCGGCACTGTCGGCAACCTCGAAGGTGCGACCCTGCAGCACCGGGATCTTCATGGTCGCGAAGAAATTCTCGTCGACGATCCGGGTGTATCCATGCGGAGAGGGCTGGCCCTCACCGACTTCCTGGCCATCGATGTTGTAGGACGAGGTCCAGTTGCTCTGGCCGAAAGGCAGGTTGCTGACAAAAGCGGCGCTGCTGACGCCGGGGATGGCGCCGAGTTCCGCCAGCGCGCGCTCGAAGAACTGGCTGCGCTGCGGATCTTCGCCGTAGCGCTTCTCGGGCAGGTCCACCTTGGCGGTGAGCATATTGTCCTTGGCGAATCCCGGATCCTGTGACTGCGCGCTCCAGAAGCTGCGCATCAGCAGACCGGCGCCGACCAGCAGGCTGACCGCCAGGCCCATCTGCGCCACCACCAGGATGTTGCGGGTCAGGCGCGCGGTGCGGCTGCCGCCCATGCTGCGGCCGCCTTCCTTGAGCACTTCGTAAACCCGCGCATTGAGCGGCGACAGGGCCGGCATCAGACCAAAAAGCACGCCGGTGGCGGTGCTGAGCAGCAGCGTGAACATCAGTACGGACGGATCGATGTTGATCTGGTCGGCCAGCCTGTTGCCGGCCAGATTGAACACGTCCAGCAGGTGCAGGGCGAGATAGGCCACGACGATGCCCAGCGCGCCACCGATCAGTGACAGCAGCGTGGCCTCGGCCAGCAGCTGGCGGGCGATCCGCCAGCGGCCGGCGCCCATGGCCGTTTTCACCGACAGCTCCTTCTCGCGGGCATAGACCCGCGTGAGCATCAGATTGGCCACATTGGCGCAGGCGATCAGCAGGACCAGTCCGACCACCGATTGCAGCAGAAACAGCACCGGTTTGAGCTCGCCCACCCACTGTTCGCGCAGGGATTTGGCGGCGCCGTAGAAACCGCCATCCCGGATGAAGCTGGCATAGCCGGCCGCGCGTTCATCGGGCAGGCCGGCGATCCGCTCCGCCAGACTCAGGGCGTTGGCGCGCAGCTGTGAATTCAGCTGCTCGACCGTGGTGCCCGGCGCCAGGCGGCCGATGGAGCCGGAATACTCGTTGCCGCGTTCGTCGTCGCTGCGTTGCTCCGGGGTGAACGCAAACGGCACCCAGAGCTGTGCATCCTTGTTGGGGAAGGCGAAGCCCTCGGGCATCACGCCCAGGACCTCGTAGCTGTCGCTGTTGAGCATGATTTCCTTGCCGACGATCTCCGGATCGCCGGCAAACAGGTTCTGCCAGGCATTGTGACTGATCACGGCCACATGATCCTGGCCGATGACTTCCGCCTCCTCGCCGAAGGTGCGCCCCAGCGCGGCACCCACGCCCAGTGTGCTGAACAGGGAGCTGGTGGCCCGAATGCCGATCAAGCGCTGCGGCACGCCTTCGTCGCTGAGATTGAAACTGGAACCGCTGTACAGGGCAAGATCGTCCAGTGCCTCGATTTCCCGCTTGCGATCCAGATAATCCGGGATCGAGGTGCCGGCATCGAACAGGTTCATCTTCGGATAGACGTTGTAGACCTGCACCAGACGCTCGCCATCGGCGTAGGGCAGGGGTTTGAGCAGCAATCCGTTGAGGACGCTGAACACGGCCGTGTTGGCGCCGATGCCCAGCGCCAGCGTCAGGATGGCAGCGACACTGAAACCGGGACGCGCAATCAATGCGCGCAAGGCCAGTCGCAGGTCGGAAAAGAATCCTGAAAGCATTGTTTGATCTCCTGCGAGGTGCACCATGCCGGGCTGCTTGCCAGAGCGACGGCGCCTCGATGCGGCTGCGGTTGTTGACCACGGTCGTGAATGTTCTGTGATCAGGCTCAGCAGGATGCGTGCCAGCTGCGGCAATTAGCGGGTGATAGACCTGCGCAAGATCACTTCAGCGCGGTCCGCACGCCTGCATATTGGACCTATGTCCATGATTCATAGTCAAATTGCGAAGGCGTCAACGGGCGACGGTCAGCGCTGGCCGAAGTCGCTGGATCGGGATGACCGGCGCAGCCACCAGCTGTCTACAGGTCGCCGATGTGCGGATTCGAACAGAGCGTGCGAGAACGGGCACAGCTGCGGCGGTCGGCGCGCAAGAGTGCCCCTGCCTGTGGGAGCGGATTCATCCGCGACCGGCGCTTCGGAGATCAAGGGCTGTCGCGGACAGAGTCCGCTCCCACAGTGGCGGCGGCTGCCTGTGGGAGCGGATTCATCCGCGACCGGCGCTTTGAAGATCAAAGGCTGTCGCGGACAGAGTCCGCTCCCACAACCCACAACCCACAACCCACAACCCACAACCCACAACCCACAACCCACAACCCACAACCAACAACCAACAACCAACAACCAACAACCAACAACCAACAACCAACAACCGCCTCACCCCTCTTCCGGCACCATCTTGATCGCACCGCACGGGCACTCGCTGACACAGACGCCGCAACCCTTGCAGTAGTCGTAGTTGAACTCGAAGCGCTTGCCGGGACCGAGCTTGATCACGGCGTTGTCGGGGCAGACGCCGTAGCAGTTGTCGCATTCGAAGCAATTGCCGCAGGACAGGCAGCGGCGGGCTTCGAACAGCGCGGTCTGCTCATCCAGGCCGCCGCTGACTTCGTCGAAGCTGGACTGGCGCCGGATCAGATCCAGCGTCGGCCGCACTTGCTGCGGGGCCTCGGAGTAGTACCAGGGGTTGATCTGCTCGAACTCGGCAATTTCATGCTTTTCCGCTGGTTGATAGCTGCTGCCGCGCAGCCAGGCGTCGATATGCCGGGCCGCTTTCTTGCCGTGACCGACAGCCACCGTCACCGTGCGCTCGGAGGGCACCATGTCGCCGCCGGCGAAGATGCCGGCATGTCCGGTCATCATGTTGCTGCCGACTTCGACCACGCCGTCCTTGATGGCCAGACCCGGGACGTCGTCGAGCAGTGACAGATCGACGTCCTGACCCAGCGCCAGCACCACGGTGTCGGCGGCCAGGGTTTCGAATTCGCCGGTGGGCTGCGGAAATCCCTCGGCATCCAGCGCCATCTTTTCGATGGTGATCTCGCCCTCGGCGGCCTGCTTGATGGTGGACAGCCATTTCACCATCACGCCTTCGGCGAGGGCGTCCTCGATCTCGAAGTCATGCGCCGGTGCGCGATCGCGGGTGCGGCGGTAGACGATGATCGGTTCGGCGCCCAGGCGTTTGGCGCTGCGGGCGACATCGATGGCGGTATTGCCGCCGCCGTAGACCACGACGCGGCGCCCGAGCATGGGTTTGTCCTCGCCTTCCATCGAGCGCAGCACCGAGACCGCATCGACGATGCGCGCAGCGGTGCCGGCCGGGATGTAGGCGCGCTTGCCGATGTGGGCGCCCACGGCCAGGAAGGCGGCGTCGAAGCGGCCGGCCTGCATGATGTCCTGAATCCGCTCGACCTTCGCATTCAGGCGCAGCGTGACGCCGAGATCGAGGATGCGCTGCACTTCCGCATCCAGCACCTCGCGCGGCAAGCGGTATTTGGGAATGCCGAAACGCATCATGCCGCCGGCCAGCGGCCCGGCTTCGTGGATCTCCACGGTGTGCCCGGCGCGGGCCAGGTGGTAAGCCGCCGACAGGCCCGAAGGCCCGGCGCCCACGATCAGCACGCGCTTGCCGCTGGCGTGTTCGGGCCTGGCAAAAGCCCAGCCGCGTTTGATGGCCTCGTCGCCGAGAAAACGCTCGGTGGCGTTGATGCCCACGGCCGAATCGACATACTGGCGATTGCAGGCGTTCTGGCAGGGGTGGTAGCAGACCCGGCCCATGATCGCCGGCAGCGGATTGTCTTCGGTGAGCACGCGCCAGGCCTGCTCGTAGTCGCCGGATTCGGCGTGGAACAGCCAGCCCTGGATGTTCTCGCCGGCCGGACAGGCGTTGTTGCAGGGCGGCAGTTTGTCCACATACACGGGCCGGAAGGTACGCCAGGAACCGGTGTGATTGGCCAGCGAGGAGCCTGGATCCAGGGTGATGGCAAAGGGCTTTTCCATCACACGCCCTCCAGCAGTCGATACTTGCGGATATTGCGATCAGCCTGCGCCTGCAACTGCAGCAGCGGCCCCGGATCGGCACCCGGCTTGAACAAATGGGCGTAGCGCTTCTGCGGCTGCAGATAGTCCTCCACCGGCATCTGCTTGCGGATCTTGCCCACGCTGGTGATCTCGCCGTTTTCGGCCTCGAAGACCGGAAACAAACCAGTTTCCCTGGCCAGCCTGGCCATACGGATGGTGTCGCAGGCGGCGCTGCCCCAGCCCAGCGGGCAGGGCACCAGAATGTGGATGTAACGGGCGCCGCGGATGCCCATGGCGTGTTTGACCTTGGCTTCCAGATCACGCAGGTCGGCGACCGTGGCCGTGGCCACGTAGGGAATGTCGTGGGCCATGGCAATGCTCGGCAGGAACTTGCCCTGACCGAAGACATTGCCAGGTGCGGGACCCACGGCCGGGGTCGTCGCCGTGCGCGCAGCGGCGGGCGTGGCCGAGGAACGCTGCACGCCGGTGTTCATGTAGCCCTCGTTGTCGTAGCAGATGTAGAGCACATCATCGTTGCGCTCAAACATGCCGGAGAGGCAGCCAAAACCGATGTCGGTGGTGCCACCATCGCCGCCCTGGGCCACCACGCGCACGTCGCCACGCTCGCCCTTGCCGCGCTTGACCTTGATCGCCGCGGCAATGCCGGTCGCCACTGCTGCGGCGTTGCCGAACAGCGAGTGGATCCACGGCATTTGCCAGGAACTCTCTGGATACGGCGTGGAGAACACTTCCAGGCAACCGGTGGCATTGGCCGCAATCAGCTGGCCATCGCAGGCTTCCATCGCGGCATCGATGGCATAACGTGCGCCCAGCGCCTCGCCGCAGCCCTGACAGGCGCGGTGCCCGGAATTGATCGAGTTGTAGCGTTTCTCTTTGGATTGCAGGCTGCGCTGATCCGGCTCCAGCAAACGATTGCCGACGGTGAAGGTGCCGGTCTGATAGAACTTGACGGGCTGAAAGCTCATGAGCGTGCTCCGGATTGTGCTTTCGCGGGCATGGGGTTTTGGCGCGGTCTGCGATGAAAGGCATTGGCCGAAAGGGGAACCGAAGCCGTGGCGTCACGTAGCTCGCTGCGCGAGCAACGTGACCTACGATCTCGGCAAGAAGCTGGCGTCATTGCGAGCCACCTTTGTCGGTTGGCCTAGGCTCAACTAACAGGAATGCGGGTGTGGGGTAGCGCGGCTCCGGCGCGCGGAAGATCGGGGTGTGCGCCGGCGATGATCGCGCCGGCGGCCGCGGCTTTTCCCGTCGGGCGCCGCGCGCTTGCTGTCGCTGCGCCCAGCCCGATCGGTCGGGCGCGCGGACCCGGCCTACCTCCCGTGGGCACAGGCTTGTCTGGACGCTGTTGCTTCGGGAGTGGAGAAGCGTCCAGACAAGTCTGGACCTACAACCGCTCGTGATTCGCGGGTTGATGGCGCCGGTGCCGTTTCGGGGCGCGACCATTGACTCGCAACGACGCCGCATCAACCACCCGGCCAGTGCAACTGGAGCTCCCATCCGATCTGATTCCTTCGCGTTCTTTCTGCTTGTCCTTCGCGTCCTTGGCGTCCAACGCTCTTTCTCCGGCTTCGCCGAAGTCGTCGGTCTGGCCTCAATAATTCCGCGCCGCCACCACGCCGGCATCGCGCAGCAGGGCCTCGGCCACCGGGCCGCTGCGGCGTTGCGCTCTTTCGCGCTCCAGCTGCTTGTTGACGGCCTTCCAGTCGAGATCGAGAAAGGTGGTGCGTTCCAGCGTGTCCGCTTGCGCCTGCAGCAACATCGCTTGCAGCGAGCGCCGGGTGATGGCGCGGCCGCCAAGGCCGGCGATCACGGTGTAGCCAAGCAGACCCATGCCGGTGACGGCCATGCGCACATTGACCGCCAGGATGCCGCCGACGCCGACGGCCAGACTCTTTTCCAGCACCACGAAGCGTTTGCAGTGCGCCAGGGCAGCGGCCACGGCGGCCATCGGGAACGGTCGGAAACAGGTGATGCCGAGCACGCCGATGGCGTGACCGCCCTCGCGCAGTTCATCCACCGTGTCCTTGATGGTGCCGAGCACCGAGCCCATGGCGATGATCACGGTCTCGGCGCCCTCCAGCCGGTAGCCGTGCAGCAAGCCACCGGATTCGCGTCCGAACACGGCCTTGAATTCGGCGGCATAGCCAGGCAAGAGGTCCAGTGCCTGCATCTGCTTGGCATGCGCCAGATAGCGCACTTCCATGAAGGCCTCGGGGCCGACCATGGCGCCCATCGACACCGGATCATTCGGGTCCAGCACCTGACGCGGCTCATAGGCCGGCAGATAGGCATCGACCTGCGCTTGCGTCGGCATGTCCACGCGCTCGTAGGCATGGGTGAGGATGAAGCCGTCCATGCATACCATGATCGGCAGGCTCAGCTCTTCGGCCAGCCGGAATGCCTGGATGTGCAGATCCAGCGCCTCCTGATTGGTCTCGGCAAACAGCTGCAGCCAGCCGCAATCGCGCATGGCCAGCGAATCGGAGTGGTCATTCCAGATGTTGATGGGCGCGCCGATGGCGCGGTTGGCCACGGTCATGACGATGGGCAAGCCCAGCCCCGAGGCATTGAACACTGCTTCGGCCATGAACAGCAGGCCCTGCGAGGCGGTCGCGGTGTAGCTGCGAGCCCCTGCCGCGGAGGCACCGATGGCCACCGACATCGCCGAGAATTCGGATTCGACATTGATGAACTCGCATTGCTGCAGCGAGCCCTCCTTGACCATCTCACCCAGCGCTTCGACGATGTGGGTCTGCGGCGAAATCGGATAGGCGCAGATGACTTCGGGCCGGCACAGGGCGACGGCCTCGGCAACCGCGCGCGAACCTTCGATCTGCTTAAGCATGGCTGACACCCTCCAGGGCCTCGCGGACCCGCTCATAGGCCTCGGTGGCGGCGGCGACATTGCCCTCGGCGACCTTGCCGGCGAACTTCTCGCGGATGGCCTTGCAGACCGACTCCAGCCTGAGCACGCCCGAGATCGCGGCAAAGCCGCCCAGCAGCGGCATGTTCGGCAGCGGCCGGCCCACATGTTTCAGCGCCAGATCGGTGGCCGACACGGTGCACAGGCGCTCGGCCCGATGCGCGGCCAGAAAATCTGCAAGGCCGAGCTCGGCAAAGCTCTTGTTGGTGTTGATCAGCACATAGCCATCGGCCTTGAGCCCGGCGAAGCAATCGATCTGATGCAGCAGGGTAGGGTCCTGAATGATCAGCGCATCGGGCTCCATGATCGGCTCGCGCAAGCGGATTTCCTTGTCGTCGATGCGACAGAAAGCCACCACCGGAGCACCGGTGCGCTCGGAACCGAAACTGGGGAAAGCCTGGGCGTGCCTGCCCTCGTCGAAAGCCGCGATCGAGAGCATTTCCGTGGCTGTGACCACGCCCTGTCCGCCGCGACCGTGGATGCGTACCTGGAACACCGTCCTCTCCCCGACCAGCCTGGTTCGAATGCGCGGTCCCAAATTCGGAACCCCACGCTTACGCCCAGTCTAGGCCGCTGAAAATCGGCGACCTTGATCAGGATTCAGCTTTGGTCCGGCCCACGATTGCAGCTGCTGCTGGTTGATTCTGGTCAAGGTGGCATTCGGCAATTGCGCCTTAGATGGTGGCGGATTCCCTCGATGCGAGGTGATCGCCATGACAAGACAGCATGCCGCCGCCGATGCCCTGGTCTGGGAGGTTGAGGTCCCGCTGCTGAACAACCGGATGATCACCGGGGCTCTGCTGAGGGTGTTCGCGCTGTCCACCGCCATCGCTGCCAGCATTCTCAGTCTGGTGTTCCTGACACGCGGCGAGTATCAGTCCATCGCCATGATCTGGCTGGCCTTCGGCGCCGTCGGTCTGGGGCTGATGCTGTTGTCGCTGCTGATCATGCTGCTGGTGTTCGGCAATCGCATGCATTGCCGCATCCGCGTCGACGACAAGGGCGTGGTCTTCGAGACCCTCGATCGCCGCGCCAGAACCGGCAACCGGCTGTTGCTGCTGCTGGGCCTGCTCAGCGGTCGGCCGCAGGCAGCGGGCATGGGCATGATCGCCGCTGCCGATGAGCTGCGCAGCCTGAGCTGGAGCGGGGCCTTCCGGGCCGAGTATCAGCCCGATCGACTGGCGGTGGTGTTGCGTAACCGCTGGCGCCGGTTGCTGATCGTCTATGCCACGGCGGACAACTACCCGGCGGTGGCGGCACGTATCCGCGCCGAACTGGCCGCACACGGCACCGAAGCGCGAATGCCGACCCGATCCCCATTGCCCGGTTATCTGCTGCAGAGCGCGTGGGTGGTGCTGGCCTGCGTGCCGCTGTTCGTGCTGGTCGAGGAATTCGATGTTTCTCTGATGCTGCCGCTGCTGCAGCTGTGTTTCGGGCTGGCCACGGTGTGGCTGATCGGTCTGTTTGGCTATGTGCTGATGGCGCTCGACCTGGTGATCGTTGGCGTGTTGCTGGCCGGCGCCCTGAGTGTGCGCGAGTCCTGGCTGCATCGCGGTGAGTTCTACGCCAGCTGGACCGTGTATTCCGATGCCGACTGGGCGCTGCTCGCCTTGTCTGTGGCAGCCATGGTCGTGCTGGCGGTGATCGGCTGGCGCGGTGCGCGTGGGCGCGCGCCCGGCGTGTTGATTGCCGAATCACAGGAGTGAGGTGGCGATGACGCAGAACCGCTTTTGTGAATCCTGCGGTGCTCCCTGGGTGCCCGGAGCCAGATTCTGCGAGCGCTGCGGCGTGCCCATGGCAGAGCTCGCTCCGCCCAGGGTCACGATTGCACCTCTGCCGCCGGAACCGGAGCCATTGCCCGCGGCCAGCCCGGCGCCTGCACGAACTGCGGCTTCCGGTGCGCTTGCCGGAAAGCTGGGTGTGCTGGCGCTGGTCATTGCGGTGGTTGCGGCGGGCCTGGTGCTGTGGCCACGGGCCTCCGAGGTACCACCAATGACAGTGCCGGCCAATGCCACGGTGCAGCCCGAAAGCGGCGCTGCCCGACCTGCGGGGCAAGCCTCACGCGCCCCAGTGACGCGCCAGACCATCGAGGCGCTCAAGTCCGCCGTCCAGGCAGCCCATCGTGCCGAAGTCGCTTCGATCATGGCCGGCGGCGAGTCCTCGCTGGAGCAGCGCAGCGCATTCAACGATGCCCTGGGTCAGCTCGGGCAGGGGCTGTATCGTCACCACGTCGAGGATGGCAACGGTGATCTGCAGGCGGCGCAGAGAGAAATGCGCGACTTTCTGGAAAGCCTGGACGACAGCGGCCTGGGCTTGTCGGAGCCGGTGATCGATCTGGGAGTGGCCAGTGTCGCGCCCTGAATCCTCGACTGCGCCAGCCGCTGCGACCGGCGACCGGCGTGGCTCGGTCTGGCTGTCGGCACTGTTTGATCCGGCGGGCTTGATTGCTCGCCATCTGGACGGTTTCGGTGTGCTCCCGGCCCTGGCGGTCTCCGGTCTGGCTTTCGGCACGATCTCGCTGCAGGCGGCTCTGGATCTGGCGCGCACCAGCGCCTGGGACAGTTCGGCGCTGGCGCTGCTGGTGTTGCGGGGAACGCTGCTGGGGACGGCAGGCGTGGCGCTGGTGGCGGTGGTGGCATGGGTGCTGTCACGCCCCTTTGCCGCCAGTCAGGGTCTGGGCTGGACCGTGCGTGCCTTTGGCGGTGCCTATGGCAATGCCCTGGTCTACGGCTTGTTCGGCCTGGCGCTGAACTTGTTTCTGGGCTGGAACACGGCGGTCTCCTGCGGCGTCACCGGACTGTTGTGGGCGCTGGGGCCGCTGTTCGTCGCCGTGCGCGAATTGGCCGGCGGCCGCGGTGCTGTCGCGGCGCTGCTGTCGGGCATCAGTGGTGCCTTGCTGCTGATTGGCTGGGTGCAGTTCGGAGTAGGCCCATGAGCGCCGGTTCGCGCCTGACCCGGGTGGCCAGTCTGGCAACGCTGGGTGCGCTGACCGGCCTTCATCTGGGCGCAACCGAGGCCATGTTTGCCGGCGCTGGTGCGGCGCTGATTCTGGGCGAGTTTGCGATTGTTCTGCTGCGCGCGCTGCTGCATGCGGGCAATGGCTCGGTGCGCGCCGAACACGGAACCCAAGTGGTCCGTGCTGCGGTCGATGAGGGTCTGCTGATGTTGCTGCCCTTCGCCGCTCTGGCCTTGTTGGCGGAGCTCGGCTTCGGTTGGGAGTCGGTACAGGCTTTCGCTGCTGCCGGCTTGCTGACAGCCGCTTCGCTGGCTGGCAGCACGCTGACGGCCAAGGGCGGCTCAGCCGTTTACAACGCCCTGGCGCCGATGGCGGTGATGTTGCCGACCGTGGCAGCCTGGGCAATGCTGGCGGCGCTGGCAGCGGGAGCAGCGCCGTGAGTACCGTGGGACGCTGGCGCTGGATGCTCCTGCTGTTGAGCCTGGTTCTGGCTCTGCTGCCGGCGCGCAGCCTTGGTCAAGGTGATGACGGCCGTCAGAGCGGCGAATACCACGCGCTGCGGTATGTGTTGCAGCAGTTCGAAGTGCGCAAGGTCTCGCGCGGGAACCTGGGTTCAGTGCCGGCGCTGTACGTCACTGGCGGTCCGCTGATCTACGATCGCGGCGGCATCGTCCTGCAGGGCATGGAATCGCAGAAGGACCAGGGAATCGACAGTATCCAGATTTCCGTCTACGGGCCCGGGGCCAGCGGCTGGGAAAACCAGCGCTTCTTCGCGGCGATCGAACGCATGACGCAGCCGACCCAGGCACCCTGGGGCGGCACCCTGCATGCCGGGTACACCGCATTCGTGCCGGAGCCGGAGACCCGTGGTCCGTTCAGTGAGGGCGGCAATCCGGCCAGCGTGATCTGGTACTGGTCCTATCCCAGCCACCTGATCGAACTCAAGCAGTATTGGGGTGAAGCGATTGCCGAGGATGTGGCCCGGCGCCGGGTGACGCAACTGGCCGAGGCGCTGCATCTCGGATTTCTGGAGGATGGTCTCGCCGGTGCGGCGGCGCCGGTGGCCGACAATTTCCGTGCCGTCATCCGCGTCCCGCCACTGCAACCCGGCGAAGTCCTGTCACCGTCGGTGGACGTGCTCGACAGCCGTGGTCGTCCGGCCAGTGACATCCGCGGCGTGGCCTGGCTGATCAATGGCAAGTTTGCCAATTCGGTGGTCTGGGATGGCCAGCGCACCACCATCGAGGTGCAGGTCAGCGTGGCTGGCAAGGCGATCACGGAGCAGATCGTCATTCCTGCCTATGATCCTTCCCGGCCGATGGTCCCGGCGGCGCCCGTGCCCGGGCTGGGTCAGGTCGGCCCCTTGCCGGGACCGGCAAACACGCAGCAAACCCTGGTGGGTGTGCTGGGACCGCCACTGATCGGGCTGCTGGGAAGACTCCTGTCCGGCTTGGGTGGTGGCAAGCCGCGGCCATTGCCGCCGAAAACTCCGCCGCCGAAGCCGGCCAAAAAACGCCGCCGCACCCGCGCACAGGATGGCCCCGATTCCGACAGCGCGAAGGACGGAGCCGAAGCGGCCAAGGCGGAGGCCCCGGCCGACGGCATCAGCCGAACGCTGGCGCACCTGAGCCAGGTGGCGCAGACCACCGGCAACCAGGAACTGGCGCAGGCCGTTGCTCAGGCGCAGCAGAAGGTGATTGGCCCGGATGGGAAGCCCAATCCCGAGGCCTGGAAAGATGCGCAGAAAGACATTCGCAATGCCCTGGACAAGCTCGACAAGGACATTCCGAAACCGAACTCGGCCACCTGGGACGCCGGTGGCGCCTTGCTGGGCGCTGGCGGTGAATTACTGGTGGGCGTGGGCAAGGGCGCGGTAGGACTGGTCAAAGGCATCGGAAGTTTCTTCGGCAACGCCTGGGACGGCATCAAAGCCATCGGTGAGGCCATTCTCAATCCTCGGACCTTCGAACTGGGATTGCGCGAATCCTTGAAGGAATGGGGCGCGAAGAATCTGCAGGCGGAGAACAAGGCCATCCGCGAAGGACTGCGCGATGGTCGCTATGGGGACGCCTTGCTGGGCATAGGCCAGGCCATGCTCAAGACCGCCTGGAACCCGGTCGAGAAACTCTGGCATTTCGTCAAGACCGAGATCCTGCCCTGGGACGAACTCAATTCCTTCCGCGATCCGCACGCCTCGCTGGAAGAAAAGCTCTGGGCAGTGCCGGCAGCCGCGATCAAGATCGCCGGCATACTGGTCGGTCTGGAACAGCCCACCACCAAGCCCTCGACCCGATGGGGCACCGCCCTGCACGATGCGGTCGACCGCCACGCGGCACGCACCCTGGCGAATGCCTCGACCGAGACTGCCCGAACCGTGGCCCAGATCGAAAAGCGCATCAGCGATCTGGAGCGCGCGGCCCAGGCCAAACCCGGCAATGCGACCGTGCAACAGCTGCTGGACCGGAGCCGCAAGGCGCTGAGCCATGCCCAGGAGTTACAGGCCAGTACCCGGCTGGCGCATGAGGCCGAGTTGCTGGCGCGCAAGGCCATGCGTGGTCAGCCGGCCTTCCAGAATTTCCAGCAGGCGCAGAAGCTGCTGAAGGACAATCCGGAGCTGGCCGCGGTCATCGACGACGCCATTCGTGCCAACAACGGCGGCACGGCCCTCTATGAACTGCGTGCCCGCGGATTGATCAGCCAGGACGCGCACGCCCTGATGACCGCGCGCAAGCTGCAGCTGCAGGATCAGGCGGTGAATCAGGCCAGTCGCCGGGTGATCGAGCAGGAGGCCCGGGCGCTGCAGGCGGCTGGGCAGCCGGTTCCGCGTCGCTTTGATACCTTCAATGCCACCCAGGGCAGTCGCTCGCGTCTCTCGGGCTCCAATATCCAGGCGGATCTGGACCAGACCGTGCTGGGTCTGAAACACGTCAGCCGCGAGGAGGCCGAGCGCATCCTGCAGCAGGAATGCAGCAATCTGGGCATGACCCAGCAGCAGCTGGACATCAACATCTACCGGCCGAGTCAGGGCCTGATGGATGCACGCGGAGCCGCGCCCAACGCCCAGATCACGCTGGAAAACATCGGGCAGAGCACCGGCACGGCCGGCCACCATCCAGTTTACGTGGGCAAGGATGGCACCATTCGCGTCGGCGACCACGTCGCCACCGCGCAGGGCCGCGAGGGCGTGCTGGCCGGCCGCCGCAACATGCAGCCGCCACCGGGCATGACCCAGGAACAGTGGTTGAACGAGGGCGTCTGGGAAGGTCACCAGGGTGGTGCCGTGCAGATACCGGCTGAACAGTGGCCACAGGTGCGCGCAACTCAGGTCGAGGGCATTACCCATGCCTTTGAACGTGGCGATCTGAACCAGATGGTCAAGTACGCCAATCGCGGGCGGACTGTCGGGCTGGGCATGGACGAAGCCACCTCCCGCATCGTGCGCGCCGTCGCTGGTCAGAAGGACCCGGCCATCGCCGCGCGCATGCTGCGCGAGGCTGGCATCCACTCGCCAGCCGATCTGATGCAGCGTCTGGGCTTGAAGCATTGATGACGAGGGGACAGCGATGAGCGTGAGCACGAAGGCGGAGATCGGGCACAAGGTCCTTTCGCGGCAGGCCTTGAAGGCACTGGCCGAGCTCGGCGATCTGAGCTGTGGTCCCTTGTCGCCACTGGCGCGGGTGTCGGCGCCGGCCGGGTCTGCCGACCGCGACGGACTGATCGCCGCGCTCGAACGGATGGATGGCGCCTGGGAGTCCTTGATGCCGGCGCTGCTGGATCCGGGGCTCAGCCTGGGTGTGATCGTCGCCGATCGCGACGACCAGCGGCTGGGGCAGTATCTGTGGATCGACCCGGCAGGGCTCGGACCCGGATTCCAGGTGTCGATCGCGCCTGAGGAAATCGTGCTCCAGGGCCCGCTGAGCCTGGAAGATGTGGAACTCTCGCTGCTCGAAGCGCTGGCTCCGGGTGGTGTCGCCGAGATTCCGCCGGAACGCTACACCCTGAGCGCGGATCAGTTCTGGGTGCTGCTGGCGGTCATCGATGCCCTGGGCACCGCTGCCGCCCTGCGCCAGGCGGCGCGCGTCAGCGGACCGCCGCCCGGGCTGAAGATGGCCGACATTCTCGACAGCTGGACAGCGGGCATCAAGCAGTCCAACCCGGGCTGGGCGGTGTCGCTGCTCAGACTGCTGTCTCCCGAACAGGTGCCGGCCGATTTCCACACCAAGCTGGACCGGGTGCTGTCCGAACTTGAAGCGGCGGGTCTGCTCAGCCGCCTGACCGGCAACACCGGCGCCCCCGGCGATCAGATGATCCTGTTGCGCGAGGGTCTGCAGCTGCTCTGCCGCGGACTGTCCGCCGGTGGCATCGGATTTGGCTTCGTGCGCTCCGAACTGGTGGCATCGAATCAGGTTGAAGTCACGACGGTCGCCGGCTGGCGCACAGCCGGTGGTTTCGTCCTCGCCGACGTCAGTGCGCTGGCCGGGAATCGCGTGTCCCTGTTGCTGATCGGCCCGGCCTATCTGGCGCAGCTGATTGGCGACCTGCTGGGCACTCGCACAGCTGCGCAGACCGACATCCCCGGAGATCCAGCGATCGGCACTGCCGACCTGATTGAGCGTCTGCGCGGAGCCAGACCGACGGGAGCGCGACGCAGGAAGTCGACCCGGACTGACGCATGCCCGGCCTGCGGCGCTCCCACCAGCCCAGGTGCCCGCTTCTGTGGCCAGTGCGGCAAGCCTCTGGCTTGAACGCAGGCATCGGCCCAGGCCGCTCTGGATCCTTTCCAATTCCAGGGCATGCGCTCTTGTAGGTCCAGACTTGTCTGGACGCTCCCGCGTGACCGGACTCAAAGCGTCCAGAAAAGTCCGGACCTGCAGATGCGGCGCCCTTTTGCGATTCACCTGCAGCTTGCGGCTCAATTCCCCTCGAAGCCGCTCTGGAACAAGGCTCCGGCGCTGCCGAGGCTGCCATCGGGATTGATGTTCTGGGCGTGGATGTCGCCGCCGCCGCTGGCGCTGGCGGTCCAGGCGTAGGCGGCGTAGCCGCTGCTGCTGATGGCGCCGGTGAGTCGCGCAACGCTGTTGGGCTCGGTGCTGAGATCAACGATGGACCCGGTCCAGACGAAATTGCCGTCGCTGCCGATACGGGCGGCACGGATGGTCTGTGGATTGGGCGCCGAACCGCTGGCCCAGGCGGCATAGACGCCACCGGCTGCCGGCAGGGCGGTCATCTGCGTCTGGTCGGTGCCAGCCAGGGGCACCAGAACCTTGCCGCCAGCGCCCCATTGCCGAGCGCCGCTGGCGTCGATGCGCTGGGCGTAGACGCCGATCTGGCTCTGCGTGGCGATATCGGTCTCGCGCCACAAAGCGTAGATGTCGCCACTGACCGGATCGTAGGCGCCGCTGGGCGAGACGTGCGATTGGGCGGCGTTGGTCGAAGCCTCGATGCCGTTCTGGGCGAAGGCAGCAACCCCGGAAGCGTCGATGTGCTGTACGCGGACGCTGCCGGCGCTGACGCCGACGATGTACCAGACAAAGACCGCGCCGCCGACGCCATCGCTCAGGAATGGCGGGAAGTAGCCGAACTGCAGCGCGCCACCGCTGCCATCGAAGACCTTCACGTGTCCCGCATTCCACAGGCTGGCGCCGTTCGCGGAAGCCAGCTTCTGCGCCCAGTACTGGCGGCTCTGGGCCGACAGCTGAGCGGACCAGGCGGCAATGACGTTGCCGGCATTGTCGCCACGCAGATCGGCGAGGAAAAAGAAGCCCATCGGTGGCGCGATGGACACACCGCTGCCCGACCACAGCGGCGCACCGGCAGCGCTCAGCTTCTGCACGCGGATGGCGCCGGTGCTGTCGGACCAGGCCACCGCGGCGTTGCCGTCGCTGGTACCGGTGATCTTGGGCGCGTTGGCATCGCTGGCGTCGGCCGACACGAACACACCGGGACTGCCCCACTGCGCGGTTCCGTTCGGCGCGACCTTCTGCGCCAGGATCTGGGCCACACCACCACTATCGCGATAGCGGAAGGCCAGCAGTGCGTTGCCGGCGCTGTCGATGCTGAGGCCGTAGTCCTGGGTCGAGCTGAAATCGCGGGTCGCCACCAGCACCCCGTTGTGGGCCCATTGCTCGTTGCCGGCGGCATCCAGGCGCTGCAGGCGCACGCCATAGCCGCTGCTGCTGTCGAACCAGCTCAGATAGAAACCGCCGTCGCCGGTGGCGACCATCCTGGTCTGCACCTGTTCGCCGCTGTTGTCGGCGATCACCAGATTGCTGGCTGGGTTGCCGGACCAGAGCGCGAGCGTCGGCGTGGTGGCCAGGAGCAGCAGCAAGGCGAGGGCGTGACGTGGCGACAGCATGGCAAGCTCCTGCGAAAGGTGGTCTGCAATCGGCCAGTGGCACCGATCCGTTGCCGACATTGACCGAACACCATACTCCGCGCAGCGCGCTTGCCATCCGATCAAGCGTAGCGGACTGTCACGGCCGCAAGGCTGGCTGCTCCCGCTCGTCGCCAAGCAGCGCGACTCGGTCTATGTTCGGTCGACCGACGACTGGCGTGCCCAACCATGACTGCCACCTGGCTGTCCGACCCGATGTACGTGCTGGCGATGCTGCTGCTGGTGGCCGCGGGTGCCGAGGCGCTGGCGCACACGCGCTTGGGCCGGCCGCTCGGCGGAGCGCTGCTGGCGATCGCGCTGGCGGCAGTACTGGCCAACCTCGGCGTCATTCCCACGGCCTCCAATGCGCCGCCGATGTACGAGCAGATCCTGGCGGTGGGGGCTTCGATATCGATCTTCCTGATGCTGCTGGATGTGCATCTGGCGGCCTTGAAGCGCGCTGGGGCGACCATGCTGATTGCCTTCGCCATCGGTGCGCTGGGCACCGTGCTCGGCGTGCTGCTGGCCTTTTACCTGACCGGTGCCCGCGGATGGCTGGGTGAATTCGCGGCGCCGATGAGCGGCATGTATGTCGCCACCTACATCGGCGGTTCGGCCAATTTCAATGCCCTGGCCCTGCACTACGGCGTGGTCAACGAAGGTGTGCTCTATGCCGGCGCCAATGCCGTCGACAATGTCGCCACCAGCCTGTGGCTGATCGCACTATTGTCGTTGCCGCGGCTGGTACACCGCTGGATGGGCTCACGGCCCTTGAGCGCCGATCAGCTGGAGCCGGAAGCAGGCGCGGTCGCTGCGCCGCGCCCGCTCACCCTCGGTAGTCTGGCGGCCTTGCTGGCGATGGCCTTCCTCGCCTACTGGCTGTCCGGCCTCATCGCAGCAGCACTGGCAGGCGTTGGTTGGTCGGTGCCGACGGTACTGATCCTGACCTCGATGGCGCTGCTGGCGGCGCAGCTGCCACTGGTGCAGCAACTGGGCGGTGCGCAGCTGCTTGGCACCTACGGCGCCTACCTGTTTCTCGCGGTCATCGGTGCCTATTGCGATCTGGCGTCGCTGATCGAACTGGGCCGCATCGGTGGTTTGCTGATGCTGTTCGTCGGCATTGCCGTGCTGGCGCATGGACTGGTGGTTTTCGGTGGCGGCGCCTTGCTCCGCTTCAGCCCGGAAGTGATGGCGGTGGCCTCGTCGGCCAATATCGGCGGCGCCGCAACGGCATTGCCCATCTCCAACGGCCTCGGCCGCCCGGATCTGCTGCTACCCGGCATCCTGGTCGGCAGTCTGGGCAGCGCCCTGGGCAGCTATCTGGGCTTTGCCATGGTCTGGCTGCTGGCGGGCTGAGGGACCCATGGCTATCCGGGCAGCGTGTAGGTTGGGCAAAGGCCGCAGGCCGTGCCCAACGGTCGTGGCTGCGGGCCACTCGCCATCATGAAAGTCGCTGGTGCCATGTCCGTTGCATAGGTTTTCTTGCCCAACCCCTCCCCAGCCCGTCCGGCCCGGCGGCAAGCCGCCGCGCGTTCGCTGGCGCGGCCGGCATGCCGGCCAAACGCGCCAGGCTCACCCCCGAACATCGGGGAGGGAGCGACAGCACTCGCCTGAACGACTTTCACGGCAACCTACCCAGAACCAACAGTATCGGCGCTGGCTCCGCGGCTTCAGCCGGGCTTGTGCCAGGCTCAGTACGAGAGCCGGTCAAACTCGCGGATGTTCTCCAGCAAGCGATACACGTTGTGCTCGACCTCCGGCCGCGAACGGGCAGTGGACAGCTTGCGCATGCTGTTGACGATGGCGATCCACCAGCGCATGTGACTGGCACTGAGCTGGGCTGCAACCGGCACCAGATCGCGCGCCAGTGCCAGTGTTTCCATGCTCTCCTGCTTCAGCGCCAGCATGTTCGGCAGATCGATCTGCACCAGTTGCATCTCGCGCATGAAGCGGGGAACGATGCCGATATCGCGTTCCAGCTGACCTGGGGCTGTGGGTTCGGCATTGGGCGGCAGGAAGGCGATGTCCAGATTCGAGAGGATGCCGCGCAGCGAGCCGCGCAGGCTTTGCCACAGTTCCTTGCGACGCGCCCGCTCGCGTGAATCCTGGATCAGGGTCAGCAGCCCCACCAGGAAGAAGCCCTCGATGCAGAAGCCGATCAGCTCGGGCAGCAGGTTGTCGTGAAACGGCCCCTCCTGTCCGGGCGTGAAGAACAGCAGCAGCAGGCAGACTCCGCCGATGCCGAAGATCGCCATCGGCGCAATCAGCATCGCCCGACCGCTACGCATCACGCGTCAGTGCTCCGGTCGCTGGCCAGCGCCTCGATGACCCGGGCGATCTTGCGCGCCTCCTGCTCGGTCAGATCCAGCGGAAGATTCTGCACAAACACGCTGGTTCCTTCGCGCAGCGGAATCGACACGATGCCGGGTGCCCAGTCACTGGTGGCCAGCAGGGTATCCTCCAGCGCGCGCATTTCCTGTAACCGCTCCTGCGACGTGCCGTCACCGCGGGCGCTGCGCTTGACCCGGTCTCCGCCCACCGAGGCATAGGACTTCGGGTTCTGCACCCAGGCCAGATAGTCGACCAGGGTGGCTTTCAGCCGCTTGTTGTAGAGGTCCAGCACTTCGGGCCTGACACTGCTGTCGCCGATCTTGTGCAAACGCCCGCAGAGTTCGTCGACGTCTATCAGCCGCAGATCATTGCGCTCGACCACCGTCAGTTCGTCCTGCACCTGCTCCAGGGCCTGCCCGCGGCTCTTGGCCACGGCCGGATTAAGCAGCCCGGCCACCGGCGCCTGGCGCAGGAACTCGTGCAAGCGATCGAGGGTGTAGGGGTTGTCCGACATCGTATTTGTCCTGAGGCGTCAATTCGCCGGCCGCGCACGAAAACCGTCGTGGCCGAACGATTATGGCCGGTTTGCTGCGCGAAGTGCCGGGCAAGCGCCGCGCTACGCGGGCGATGTGCTGTCACAGCAGATCAACAGCGGCCGCGCAGGCGCGCGTCCCTCCAGTGAATCGCAACGTGCCAGCACGGCTACCCATGAACCGATGTCGTCAGTCATCCATTTTGCGAATTCCGGCAAGCGCCGGCTTTTGTAGCCCGAAGTGCGCGCAGCGCTCTCCGGGCGGTGACGCGAAAAAGTCCCGGTGAGCCGCTGCGCGGCACACCAGGCTACGCGCTGGAAGGCGCCGCGCTGTGGCGCCGCTTTGCTGTCACAGCAGATCAACAGCGGCCGCGCAGGCGCGCGTCCCTCCAGGGAGTCGCTATGTGCCAGCACGGCTACCCATGTACCGATGTCGCAAGTCATCCATTTTGCGAATTCCGGCAAGCGCCGGCTTTTGTAGCCCGAAGTGCGCGCAGCGCTCTCCGGGCGGTGACGCGAAAAAGCCCCGGTGAGCCGCTGCGCGGCAAACCAGGCTACGCGCTGCGGCGCCGCTTTGCTGTCGCAGCAGATCAACAGCGGCCGCGCAGGCGCGCGTCCCTCCAGGAAAGTCTGGCCTACGCCACCGCAGGTCATTTCACGCCCGCTGCGCTGCAGCGACTGCATTCGCGCGATATCCTGCAGCGCCTGATTCCCGGAGTGCTGCGGTGAGCCCACACTGCCCCGACTGGGCCTTACGCGAGGCCGAGGCCGGTGATCTGGTTTTGGTGCAGCGGCTCGGTTCTCAGATCGACGCCCTTACCCATTGGCCGGAGTCGAAGGCCTTGCGCAAGTGGGCTGGCCAGCAAGGCTGGCGGGCACCGTTCCTGTTTTTCCGATCGGCCTTCATGGCGCAGATGCTGGAATCGGAGGCGAAGTTTGATCGGGCCATTCGGCACAGCGGCATCCGCATCAAGCTGCCCAAGGCCGGGCACACTTTTTCGGCGCGTGAGCTCAAGAACCTGGATGAACTCTATGCCGAGCGCACCCAATGGAACCTGTTAGTGCTGGAACTGCGCGAAATTCGCCGCGCGGCGGAGGCGGGCGTGGTGATCACGATGGGGACTGAGGGCCCGATCAGGGATTGGCAGAGCTTCTACAGCTGGGCGCACCGGCGCTATCCCATGCTGGAAGAGGGTGCCGATCACTGGATAGGCGACGATAACTCCTGACTTCTGGATAACCATGACGACTGACTCGATCCATCAGCCCCACCCCGACCGCTACCAGCAACTCGGCTATCGGCGCGCGGGTCGCAGCGGCCTGCAGCTGCCGTCGATTTCGCTGGGCCTGTGGCACAACTTCGGGGCCAGCCAGAGCGTGGCGACGGCCGCGGAACTGCTCTGCCATTCCTTCGATCGCGGCATCACCCATTTCGATCTGGCCAACAATTACGGCCCGCCGCCGGGCTCCGCGGAAGAGACCCTGGGTCGGGTGCTGCACGGCCCGCTACGCGGCTATCGGGACGAACTGATCCTGTCGACCAAGGCCGGCTATCGCATGGGGCCTGGCCCCTATGGGGATGGCGGGTCGCGCAAGTATCTGCTGAGCAGCCTGGACGCCAGCCTGCGGCGGATGCGCGTCGATTACGTCGATGTCTTCTATCACCATCGGCCCACGTCGGACGCCCCGCTGGAAGAGAGCATGGAGGCGCTGGCGACGAGCGTGCGCAGCGGCAAGGCGCTGTATGTGGGCCTGTCCAACTATCCGCCGGAGCTGACGGCGCGCGCCTGCGCGTTGCTGCGCGCGAGCGGGACGCCGTGCGTGCTGCACCAGCCGCGCTACAGCCTGCTGGAACGGCAGCCGGAGCGGGGCCTGCTGCAGACTCTGGAGGCTGAGGGCGTGGGCTGCATTGCCTATTCGCCCCTGGCTCAGGGGCAGCTCAGCAACAAGTATCTGGACGGGGCCATTCCTGCCGACTCGCGCGCGGCCATACCGGGAGGTTTCCTGCCGCCCAAGGTACTCACTGCGGAACGGCTCGCGCATCTGAATGCGCTGAATCAGATCGCGCAGCGACGCGGCCAGTCGCTGGCGCAGCTGGCGGTGAGCTGGCTGCTGCGACAGCCGGCCTTGACCTCGGTGCTGATCGGCGCCAGTCGGATCGGGCATATCGACGAGGCTGTGGTGGCGGCCGGGGCGGCGTCGTTTTCCGACGAGGACTTGCAGGCTGTTGATGATCTGGGTGCAAAGCATGGCGAGGGCTGAGCCTAGCGCAGGCGAAATCCTGCGGGAGCTACAGACATGCACCATCGCGGCTGAAGCCGCTCCCACAGGCAGCCGGATATCCTGTCCTTGGGCGCCACTCGTGCCCTAGACCTGATCTGCCGCAATCTGATGCCCGCTTCCGCACCCGAGTCCCAGGCCTTGATCCGGATCTTCCTGCTGACGCTGCTGACCATGACGGCCTTTGCCGGCAATTCCTTGCTGTGCCGACTGGCGCTGCGCGAGACCACCATCGACGCCGCCAGCTTCACCGGCATCCGGTTGCTGTCTGGTGCGCTGATGCTGGCGCTGCTGGTCTTCCTGTTTCGCCGTGATCGACCCGGCCGCGGCAGCTGGCTGTCGGCGCTGGCCTTGTTTGCCTACGCGGCGGGATTTTCCTGGGCCTATCTCAGTCTGTCGGCGGGCACCGGTGCTCTGATCCTGTTTGCCGCGGTTCAGACCACGATGATCGGGGCCGGACTCTGGAAGGGCGAGCGCCTGCGGGGATTGCAATGGCTGGGCCTGCTGCTGGCGCTGGGCGGACTGGTGGGCCTGCTGCTGCCGGGGCTGGCGGCGCCGCCCCTGATCGGCGCGAGCTTGATGCTGCTCGCAGGTATTGCCTGGGGCATCTATTCGCTGCGCGGCCGGCAGGGCGGCGATCCGACCCGGGTCACGGCCGGCAACTTCCTGCTGGCCTTACCCTTTGCGCTGTTGCTCAGCCTCGTCAACTTCCGGCACGCGCATTGGGATCTGACCGGCGCCGGTTACGCGCTGGCCTCGGGGGCACTGGCCTCGGGTCTGGGCTATGCCCTCTGGTATTCGGTGCTGCCGGCGCTGAAACCGACCACTGCGGCGACGGTACAGCTCAGTGTTCCGGTCATCGCGGCGCTTGGAGGGCTGCTGTTCCTGGGTGAAGCACTGACGCCGCGACTGCTGTTGGCGTCGGCGACGATCCTCGGCGGCATTGCTCTGGTGATCCTGAGCGGGAAATCTGCTCGGCCCCACTTGAAGAGCGACACGCGTTAGATTGGCGACATGGAACTAGCTCAGGAGTCGAGGCTGCTCATGCATGAGATTCATGATTCGGGACGCGCAGCAAGACGCCGCTGGTCCAGGCGCCTGCTGCTGATCTTGTTTTGCCTGCCGGCGCTGGCGGTCCAGGCCGCACCGGCGGCAGGCAAGGCCTGTTTTGCCGATGCGCTGGTGGATCCGGTGGGCCAGGGTCTGTATCCGATACTGGCCCAGACCGATGAGCTGATCGCCATCGAGATGCAGGATGGCGCCAGTCCGCAATCGATCTATCTGCTGACCCGGCAGATGGTGCTGACCGAGCGCATTCTCCGGCGCTCACTGGGCCGCGGCACCGATTGCAACGCGATCATCGACAGCATTGGCAGTGAGTACGCGATGCTCAAACGCACCTATGACGCCTTCGCCCAGGGCAGCCCTCAGGAGGGCATCGAAGCCGTGGCGTCCCGGCGCTCGCAGGCTTTGCTGCAACAGATTCGGGACCGCCTGGCCCAGACCGACGCCGCGGTGCTGCAGCTGCTGCACAAGCCCTAGCTCGGCAGCCAGCCGCCGTCACCGAGCCCGCTGCGCGGGCTACCTGACCTGACTGGCGTACCTCGGACCTGTGGGAGCGGACTCTGTCCGCGATCGGGACAAGGACGGGCTGCGGCGGTCCCAGCGGGTGGGCTTGGCGCCGGGTGCGGGTTGGCCGTCACGTAGCCCGCTGCGCGGGCCACGTGACCTGCCTGGGCTGCCGCGTGCCGGCGGCGACCCTACTGCTCCTCGAACTTCCCGTATTCCTTGAGCTCGGCCACCACCGATTTGTCGCCGACGACAATGATCGACTGGGCCTTGGGGTCGAAGTACTTCTTGCCCATCGTCTGCACCTGTTTGGCGTCGACGGCGCGGATTTTCGGCACGTATTCGCCGAGGAATTCCGGCGGCAGGCCGACCAGCCAGTTGCTGGCGAGGGTTGAGGCCACCGAGGCCTGCATCTGGTTGCTGATCAGGTATCCGCCGGCGACGTAGCGCTGGTTCATCTGCAACTCTTCCGCGCTGACCACCTCGCTGCCGATGCGTTGGTATTCGCCCAGGAATTCGCCCACGGCGGCGCCGGTGACTTCGTTGCGCACATCGGCCGAGGCAATCATCCCGCCGCCGGACAGTCCGGCGCGATAGCTGACGCCGGCACCGTAGGTGTAACCCTTGTCCTCGCGCAGATTCTGCATCAAGCGACTGCTGAAGCCGCCGCCGAGGATGGTGCTGGTCAGTCGCAGCGGCACGTAATCGGGGTGCGAGGCAGGAATCGACGGACTGCCGATGCGCACGCTCGATTGCACGCTGCCGCTGCGATCCAGGTGCACGAAGGAGGGCTTGGCCTCCGTGCGGGCCATCGGAATGGCGGCGGCGGCCTTGCCTTCGACCTTCCAGTCGCCAAAGGCCTCGGTGGCGTACTTGAGCGCGGTGTCGGCGTCGATACGACCGGTGATCACCAGCAGTGCCTGATCCGGCCGCAGCCGCTGTGCGTGAGCGGCCTTGAGCTTCTCGCGGGTCACCGCATTGATGCTGTCCTCGGTCGGCTGCGTGCGCGCATAGGGATGATCACCATAGACAGCGGCCGAGATCGCGCGTTCGGCACGGAAGCCGGGCTGCGCCTCGGCGGCCTTCAGGCCCTGCAGGGCATTGGCCTTGGCCAGCGTGACCTCGCTTTCCGGGAAGCTCGGCGTGCGCGCCACTTCCGCCAGCAGCGCCAGCATCGACTCGGCCTGCGAGGCCAGCGCATTGGCCGCTACGGTCAGTCCGTCGTTGCTGGCGTAGGCACCCACCGAGCCGCCATAGGACTGGGCGGTCTCGGCAATCTCCCGGGAACTGCGCTTGTCCGTGCCCTCGTTGAGCATCGATGCCAGTGTGGAGGCAAAGCCGGGCATCGAAGCCTCGTCGGCGGCGAGGCCCGCGCCCTTGAAGCTGAGTACGTAGTCGACGCGGGGAATGCCCTCGCGCGGCACCACCCAGACGGTCAGGCCATTGTCCAGCGTGCTTTGCGAAATCTCTGGCACCGGCAGGGGCTTGTCGGCGCCGTAGGCCGGCAGATCCTTGGGCAGTCCGGTGCTGGCCTGGGCGACGGGGCTCAGCAGCGCGCCGATCAGCAGTGCAATCAATGTACGGGTCATGGCGGGCTCCTCAGTTCTGGGTCGCGGGTGCGGCTTCAAGCATCGCCGCCGGCTTGCGGTCGATGACCGTGCGATTGGCAGCGGTCAGGTACTTGGCGGCAACTCGCTTGAGATCATCGGACCTGACCGCTTCAATCCAGCCTGGCACCTGATTGGCGATGTGGGCATCTCCCCACAGTGCCTGGAATTTGGCCAGATCATCGGCGCGACTGAGAAAGCTCTCCATGCCGTTGTTCCAGTCCGACAGCATGCTGGTCTTGACCCGCTGGAGTTCCTGGTCGGATACACCGTCCTTGACCAGGTCCGCGATCAGCCGGTCCATCTCCTGGATCAGATCGTCCGAGCTGATGTTGGGCTTGTACAGCGCGAACAGGGTCAGCAGCGTCGGACCGTCATATTCGAAGGGTCCGGTCAGGCCGAACAGGAAATCCAGGTTCAGCGCCATTTCCTTGCCCTTGACCAGGCCCTGGTACATGCGCGAGGCATCGCCGCCGGCGAGCACTTCGGCCAGTACCGCAAATGGCGCCTGATCGTCGCTGCCGCGTTCCGGAATCTTCCAGGCCACAGCTACCGCCGGCACCTGCGCCAGGGCATCGGACTGGGTGATGCGCTTCTCTTCGGTGTTGAGCGGCTCCGAGACATCCGGGCGCGGCGGTGTCGGTCGGGCTTCGATGCCGCCGAAGTACTTCTCGACCAGCGCAAAAGCCTGCTCGGGCGTGACATCACCGGCCAGACCGATGACCGCATTGTTGGGGCCGTAATAGTCGCGGTGGAAGGCACGTACATCGTCCAGGCTGGCGTTTTCCAGATCGACGAAACTGCCATAGCCATCGTGGTTGTTCTCCCACTTCTGGAAGGCCTGCTGGCTGATGTCGATCCACATGAAGCCGCCGTAGGGCTGGTTCTTGACGTTGACCCGGATCTCTTCCTTGACCACATCCTGCTGGTTCTTCAGGGTCTTGGCATTGAAGTCCAGGGTCTTCATGCGGTCGGCTTCCAGCCACAGGATCGATTCCAGCGCCGACACCGGCGCAATTTCGATGTAGTTGGTGTAGTCCGGCCGGGTGGAGCCGTTGTTGCGACCGCCACCGCCGGTGATCACCTTGTCGAACACGCCTTCGCCGGCGTTGGGCGTGCCCTCGAACATCAGATGCTCGAACAGATGGGCGAAGCCGCTGCGGTTCTTCGGTTCCAGCCGCATCCCCACCTTGTAGACCATGCTGACGCCGACCACCGGCGCGCTGTGGTCCTCAGAGACCACGACCGTCAGGCCGTTGTCCAGGGTCTTGACGGCAATCGGGATTTCCCAGTTGTCGCTGGTGGCCGCCAGCACGGGTGCGGCGAGGGAAAGACTGACCAGCGCGGTCAGCAGCGAGGGTAAACGCAAGGTAGACATGGGCAGCGATTTGAACCATGGCAGGGGCGAGGCCGGCAAGGCTACCCGCGCCTCGCTGTTCCTGCCATGGCCAGAAGTCAGGTGTCGGGCTAGCTCAGTACTGGTCGAAAACCTCCTGCAGCAGGAAGGTGCCGACCTCGTTGTATTCGCCGAACTCGAAGCCCACGCCCAGGCCTACCGAGGCAGTCACGCCGAGCGCATGTTCCTGACCCAGCTCCGGACTGTAGTAGCTGTACCAGATCGCGCCGCCGACACTGACGGCGCCACTGAGCGACGCGGCGACGCCCTGCGAATAGCCGGTCTCGAAGGGGCCGTTCCAGACACCCACGGTGAGCGCCGAATCGACCCCGGCGGCAATGCCCTTGGAGATGCCGGCCGACTCGTAGGGTTTGACCTTTCCTTCGACCAGATCAATGGCGATGCCGGCCTCGCCGTTGACGCCGGCGATCAGCTGGAAATCCCCGGACCAGCCCACCGTGATCGAGTGCTTGCCGGCTTCGCGCGCCGTTCCTTCCAGTGCCCGGTAGGCAGGCATGTCGCGCAGCAGGGCATAGACCTCGCGCCAGCGCTTGGCCTTGATCAGCTGCCTGAGATTGCCGGGCTTGTCGGCCTTGATGTCCTTGACCAGCTCCTGCGCCAGCTGCGCCATATAGGTGCCGAAGACGCTGAAGCCGGCACGATCCGTCCGAGCCGCAGCCTTGAGGTCAAAGGGCGGTGCGCAGACCTTGGCCGAGGAGGCGCCGATCAGGTTGGCCAGTGGATTGTTCTCCGGCGGTTGTTTGGCGACTCGCAGCTTGCCGGCGCAGCGGTATTCCGGCTTGCATTTCATGGCGTCGACGCCGGCCACCTGGATGCGCGTGGTGTGGGCCGGGCAAGTCATGCAGCTGCCGCCGCCCAGCGCGACATGGAACTGGCCGCGGGGGCAACCCCAGGCTTGCTGGGTATAGCGAGCGGGCTTCCACGGGCCGGTCAGCGATCCGCGTTTGATGCAGGCCTTGGGATGATCCATCTTGCGGGTCGGCGAGGTCCGCCGATAGTCCTTGGGACAGGTCCAGCAGGAACCGCCCCGGATCGACGAGAAATAGGACTGCTTGCCCGGGCAACCGAGCTTCTCGGCCTTGCCCACATACCGCGCAGGCACGATGTCGCATGGCTGCTCACCGAGACCGCCACAGCCGCGCGGGCTCGGTGAGGGTCGCGGATTCGGGCGCGGTTTGGGTCGGGGGGGCGGCGTGATGCCCCGCGGCGGATCCGGTGTCGGCAAGGGCGTGACCCCGGGCGGCGGTGTCGGCAATGACAAGCCCAGTTCCGCCTGGTAAGCGTCGGGGTCATCCAGTTGCACGGCGATCAGCTGATATCTGACCGGCCCCAGCGCGCCAGCGACGGTGACATCCATGGCGCCGGGTTTCAGCCTGGCGTCAAAGCGACCCAGCAGCGGCAGATCGTCACCGCCGTAGCGACCTTGCTCCACGCGCTGGATGTTCTGGATCACCACCATGTCGGGCTGCACTTCCAGCAGTCCCAGATGCGCCCAGGGATCGACCGCCCAGGCCCGACCGGCCTCGATGCGGATGCGCTTGCCGATGGTGGAGATGGTCCAGAGGCCGTCGATCGCGCTGGGTGCGCTGGGCGCCACCATGGCCTTGTTCGGCAGCAGCGCCGGCGGCAGGCCGCTGGGCTGGAAGGCATCCTGGGTGTAGGCCTGGGACGTTGCCAGGAAGAACAGCAGGCCCGTCGTGAAAATGCTCAGCCCGCGAAACCAGCTGAGAGGGTGGGCAGCGATGGTCATCGTTGCTGGCACTCCGTTTTCTGGAGGCCGTACCTTAACGCCCGGGGTTTGAATCTTCGACAACCACGGCGCGCGTGTCGTGGCCTCTCAAGAGCGATTTCCCGTTCTCAGCCACGCCTGGGGCTTATGGAGATCAGCGGCGCCGCTGGCTATGGGGCGCTGGCCCGCTGTATCTGTGCGCTGAGGAATTCCGCCAACTCCGTCGGCGTGGGCCTAGCCTTGCGGGTGAAGGCAAAAGCATGTTCATCGTCCCGCACCCGATCCAGCCAGATGCCCGCAGCCGCCGGTGGTGGCCGCGTGCTGCCCAGCCAGAGCGTCGTGTCGGCCGCGTCTGCGGGGGTGCGCAAGCGGCGCTGCAGCGTCGCGCGGAACCAGGGCAGTGAGCTTTGCACGCCTTCGGTATCGACCCAGCCGGGATGCATCACGTGCGCCTTGGGACAGCCCTGCCACTGCTGGTTCCAGTGCCGGGTGAGTTCGACCTGGGCGCGCTTGTGCTGGGCGTAGGCGGCCATGCCGTCATAGGTGGCGGGATCGGGTGTCAGCGCCTTCAGATCGAGGGCGGCGCCGTACATGCCGCCCGAGCTCATGTTGATGATCACACCCGCCGGGTCGATGGCGTCTGCGTCCACCAGCGTTTCGGTCAGCAGATAGTGACTCAGCAGATTGCTGACCAGCGACGATTCCAGTCCTTCGGCGGTGCGCTGATACTGGTTCAGCAGCACGCCAACATTGTTGACCAGTACCGTGAGCGGTGAAGACCGGCCGATCACCTTGGCGGCGAAACGCCGGGTATCGGCCAACAGCGAGAAATCGACCGGCAGGACTTCGAAACGTCTGGAGTTGCCAGCCTCCGCCCGCAGCGCGTCCAGCTTCTGGCGGTTGCGGGCCGCCGCCAGCACGGTGGCTCCGCGCTCGTGCGCCTGCAAGGCGATCGCCCGGCCGATGCCACCACTGGCGCCCGTGATCAGCCAGGTCTGGCCGCTCAGGTCCTGATCGTAAGGCTTCCAGCCGGCGCGCCGGCGCCTGAGGCCGGCGGCGCTGAACTGGCTATAGAAGCGGGCGTAGAAAAACAGGCTGGCAAGGGCTCTGAGCATGTGCGCAGCATACGCAGGCGCCGCGAAGGCGACGTCTGCATCAGGATTCGTCAGCGGCTTCGAGCTGTAACTGCCCAAGGGCGAGGAACCAGCAGATTGCGTGTAGGAGCGACCTTGCGTCGCGACCGGCAAGTTGCAGTCGCACGTTCGCGGCAGCGGTCGCGCCGCAAGGGCGCTCCTACCGGTGAACAAAGCCAGCGTTGCGCCTGCGCCCGTGCGCATTGACAGCTTACGATTTGGGTTCATGAAGAGCGTAGCGAAGCAATCCAGACATTCGTTTTCAAGAGCGCTGGATTGCTTCGTCGCTGCGCTCCTCGCAATGACGCGTGATGACGAAGCTCGCGGGAGTCATGGAGTGACGGCGGCCCCCGGTTTACGTTTCATCCTGTCGGCAGGCTGTGGCCGAACCAGCCACAACTCCCGCCCTACTTGATTTCCGACAGCAGCCGCGGGTCGGTCACCAGTTGACGCACGCCGTGGGCGTGATCTTCGTCGAAGGCATTGCTCTCGCACCAGCGGCCGACGCTGTTGATGTCCAGCTTGGCGCACATCGGGCGTACGCTCCAGGACACCTGCAGGGGCGAACACACGGCGTCGTTGTACTTGGGGCCGGTGGTGGAACCCAGGAACTGCACTGGTGTGCCGGTGCCCTGCGGCAAGGCCTTGGCCTGATGATAGCCGTTGATGACCGTGTTGCCGTAGTCGAAGGCATCCATGCTCAGGGCGGCGCTGTCGTTGACCAGCGTGAACACCTGGGTTTCAACGCGCAGCTGCGGATTGGCGCAGCTGTCCGACAGGCAGGCCCCCAGGGTGGCGCCGGGCTTCACATCGCAGGAGGAATAGACCCAGTGCACCTCGATGGTGTCGCCGGGCTTGAGTCCGTGGCAGATATCGCCGCTCGGGGCTTTCAGTTCGGCTGCTGACAGCGTGGTGCTCATGTTGCAGCGGTAGCCGCCGCCCATGCCCTTGTCGCCGGGACCGGCGTAGATCGAAAAGTCCCTGGCCTTGTGCTCGGCACTGTTGTGGAAATGCACATTGCACAGGTTCAGATTGGGATAGTCCGGCGCCATCGAAAACAGGCGCTGGTTGCTGCCGGCAAGCTGGTCGATGTCACGCGGCGTCTGCGGGCCGAATCCGGTGCAGACCGCCCCTTCGGCGCTGGGCGTGGGCGCTGGCTGTTCGGCGACGGCAGCCACGGGCCGCGTGGGTGCGGTGCTGCAGGCGCCCAGTACCGTCGCGGCGACCAGAAGGGTCACGGCCCGGAAGAAATATCGAGTCATTGTCATTGCTCCCCCATTGGAGCTCCGGGTCTCGGGGACTTGATTGGCAAACATAGCGAATATCGACGGGTACATCCCGGCGGCGGGAAAGTGACGAAGACCTTGTTTCGGTTTTGTGTGGGTCTTGTGGTGTCTGGATGAAAGCTCTGCAAAGAAGACGTGAGTTCTCGGAATTGGTGCGTGCAGATTGCCGGATTGGCGTTGACACCGGCGATCGGCTGCAGCTTGAATAGCGCTGCTCACAAGCCCGAGAAAGCCATGAAACTGCGCTCGCTGTCGATTTTTTCAATCACGCTCACCAGCCTGGTATTCACCGCTGGCGTGGATGCACAGGTCGTTCCCGACGACGAACCCGACGCCCCGGTCGCAGCCCTGCGCGGCCGTGGCATCGACAAGGAAGAGTACCTGCTCGAGCGTGCCCGGCAGATCGGTGCCATGCGCGGTGTCGAAGAGGGCAAGGTCGTCGATCCGCAGTGGCGCGTGCAAGCCGTCCGCAGTCTCGACGCACAGTTGCGCAGTGTCAGTGGTGGCCCAGCCTGGACTGAGGTGGGACCCATGCCCATACCCAACGGGCAGACCGTGGGTACGACGACCCCGGTGTCGGGTCGGGTCATTTCCATCGCCGTGCATCCGAGCAACCCGGACATGGTGTTCGTCGGCACCGCCAGCGGCGGACTGTATCGCTCCAGCAACGGTGGGACGACCTGGGTGCCCCTGATGGACAATGCGCTCAGCCTGTCGATCGGCGCACTGGCCATTCCGGCGACCCAGACCGACACGCTGTATGTGGGTACCGGTGAGCACAATTTTTCGGCCGACAGTTTCTTCGGCGTGGGTGTTTATCGAATCACCAACGCGACCTCCGCTACGCCGACGATCGCCGGGCCCTTCAATCTAGACGGCGGCGGCCAGGATGTATTCACCGGGCGCGGCATCAGCGAGATCCAGGTGCATCCCACCAATCCCGACATCATCTTTGTCGGCACCACCTCCGGTATTTCCGGCATCGGTGGCACGCCCAATCCCACATTGCCGTCCAGAGGCGTCTATCGGTCGGTCAACGCCACATCGGCCAATCCGGTATTCGAGAAACTCACCGGATTGGCAGGAAACGCGAATGCCAGCGTCCGCGACATCGTGCTCGATCCGGGCAATCCCGATCTGCTGATCGCCGGCGTGGTGGCCGGGGGTGGCACCGGTGGTCTGTACACCTCGACCAATGCGCTTGCCGCCAGCCCCACCTTTACCCAGACCCAGGTGTTCCCTGGCTCTGGCACCAGCGATCTGACCTCGGAATTCGCCCTCGGCCGCGTTGCCGGCAACCCCAATCCTGTGATCTATGCCGGTGTAGGCGACGGCGGCGGTCGGGTGCTGATCAGCAACGACAACGGCGCGACCTGGACCCAGCAGATCGACAACAACTTCTGCACACCGCAGTGCTTCTACAACATTGCCATCGAGGTCGATCCGGTCGATCCCACCCGGGTCTACATCGGCGGTGCACCGTCCACGCCCTTTGCCATTTCCACCAACAGCGGCACCTCGTTTTCGAACAGTGACAACGGACTGCATGTCGATTCCCACGTTATCGCCGTGTCCAGGTCCGATCCCAATGTGGTCTATTTCGGGTCCGACGGCGGCATCTACCGATCGAACAACAAGGGCGTGAACTGGACGCCGCTCAACAACAGTACGTTCAGTGCCACCCAGTTCATGAGTATCGCCACCCATCCCACCGATCCCGAGTTGATGATCGGCGGTACCCAGGACAACGGCACCAACCAGAAGCAGAGCGATGGCTCCTGGCTGCGCGTCGACGGGGGTGACGGCGGCTTCACCGGTATCGACCAGAACGCAGCCGACAGCGTCAACGTACGCATGTACCACACCTATTTCAACGCCGCGACCCTGCAAGGCTATGCCACGCGCTCTTCGGTCAGTTCTTCCTGGGGATTCGTCGGTTGCCAGGCCGCGAACGCGACCGGCAACGGTATCACCTGCAGCGGCTCGATTCTGTTCTATGCCCCGCTGGTGCTCGGCCCCGGCACGCCCAATACCGTCTATTACGGCAGCGACCGGCTATATCGTTCGGCGGATACCGGTAACAATCACATCGTGGTCAGTCAGATTCCGATCCGGACCGGCGTTCCGATCTCGGCCATCGCGATCGCCCCGAACGATGACAATCTGCGCGTGGTCGGTTTGCGCGATGGCGGTCTCTACCGCACCCTGACTGGCGCCGGAGCATTGGATGAGTTCGATACGGGCAACGTTATTCCCAATCAGTACATCGGGCGGATTGCCATCGATGGAAACGACAACAACGTGGTCTATGTGGCCCTGTCCGGCTATGGCGGTGCCGGTCAGAACATCTGGAAGTCGAGCAACTTCCTGTCGGCTACGCCGACCTTCAGTGCTGCCGCCAGCGGTATCCCCAACGTGCCGGTCAATGCCTTGCTGATCGATCCGGCCGATTCCGCCACGGTTTACGCAGGCACCGATATCGGCGTCTACCGCAGCACCGACAGCGGCGCCAGCTGGAGCCCGCTGGGCACCGGCCTGCCGCGGGTGCCGGTGTTTGGTCTGGCCTTCAATGGCCCGAACAATCCGGGCGGTCGCGGTCCGCTTCGAGCCGCCACCCACGGGCGCGGCATCTGGGAAATCAATCTCACGGTAGCCGGTCCCAACATCTTTGCGGATGGATTCGAGGGTCCCTGAGCGAGGCAAAGCGGATTGGCGACAGGACTGCGTCGCCAACTCGGGCGGGGTCGGCGGGATGCGCCGACCTCCGACCGTGCTCATCGGAAACTTGGCGAGCGCATGTGAGGATGGCTCCACCAAGGCATGGCATTGATTGCCTTGCCGCGCTCGCAGACAGGCAGACAGGCTCGTCGCGCGCTGTTAACATTCCTTGATCTTCAACTCGGTGCCAGGAAATCTCCATGACTCTGCTTCGTCTGCTGCCCATAGCCGCTCTCGCCCTGGTTGCTACCTCCACTTCGGCGCAGGTCGTCGACTATCCCTCCTGGGTTGCCGCGGGGCGTCCTGATGCCACTGGCGTCGGCGCTCCAGTAGTCAGCAGCCGCGGCACCGTGGTCACCACCTTCAACACGCGAGCCGACTGGCTCACCGCCACTGGCGTGCTGATCCTGGAGAACTTCGACAACGGCCTGACCGGTCCCGGTGGCCTGAATTTCTGCAACTCGCCCATGTCGAGCCTGTCGGACGACGACTGCTTTGAACCAGGCGACCTGATTTCCGGCTTCCAGGTGACGGTCGGCAACAACGGTACCCGCGGCAACTTGCCCCTGGTGGTGCTTGGCGATGGCTTCATTGGCCAGCCGACTGCCGTTGTCGGTGCGACCACCTTTGCCGACTTCACCATCGTCGAGTTTGGCGAGGCCAATGTCGATGCCGTAGCCTTCAACACCTTCAGTGGCTCGGGCGGCGGCGGACGCGGTACCACGGGCGTAACCGTACGCCTGTACGATGCTGGCGATGTGCTGATCGACACGCTGAACTACCCGACCACTGCCCCCAATGTCGCGGCGTTCGTCGGTTTCGTCAGCCCTGTGCCGGTAGCCCGAATGGAAGTCGAAGGTGTCGGCGGTAGCGGTGAGTTGATCGACGGCCTGGCTTTCGGTGCGCAGGTGCAGGTGGCCAATGTCGCCGTGCCGGTGGGCAGCTTTGGCTTCAATGCGATGCTGATCGGTCTGCTGCTGGCGCTCGGCCTGGTGTTCATTGGCCGCCAGAGCATGAGCTTGCGCTGATCAGGCAACGCAGCCCGGTACTTGATCGGGCTGCGTATCCGCCGCTTGAAGGGATGGACGAGGGCACCAGGCAGCGGCTCCAAGAGGGGCCTTGCAGGCCTTCGGTGTCCGCCCGACACTGCGCATGGGCCAGAACCCCGGCGTGATTGCGACCCCGCAATTGATCCGCGGGAAGCATTTGAGACACATATCGTCAGCAGCACTGGATTGCTTCGTCGCTGCGCTCCTCGCAATGACGCACCAACAAATTGCGACGAAGGTTCATGGAGACCCGCGGCGGCCCGAAGCTGACCGAGGGCGATGAATCCTCCTGTTGCGCGTAGCCCGTTGTGCCGCGCAGCGGCTCAGCGGGGCTCTTTCGCTTCACTGCCCGGGGAGCGCTGCGCGCACCTCGGGCTACGCCAGTCGGCCTTGTGCCCGTCGTAGAGCGCGCCCAAATGTCCCGGCTTGCGTGCGTCCTCGACCCGCTCGCCTATTCCATCCCCCACTCGAACAGGCTGTCGCCGCTGAGGTCCAGCGTCATCAGTTCGCCGTCGGCATTCGGGTGGCGGGCGGAGAACACCGCCCGGGTGCCTGAAACCAGAAAGTTACTGTAGAACTCCAGCGCAGAATCGGGGCCATCTATGGTCGGGGCCGGATAGTAGTTCCCACCCGACCAGAGCACCGGTTCCACGCCTTCCTCCAGTCCCAGGTAGGCGGCAAACAGGATGCCCGTGCCCGGAATCACCGAAAGGACATCGGGACGAGCGCTGGCTGGGCCTGGTCGCAGAGGCTCGGCCACCCTGTGCGTACCCGCCACCGTGCCATCGCTTTCCCACAGCTCCAGGCCTTCGGCGTCATCATGGAAAGGGAAATAGACCTTGCCCTCGAAATGCACGGGAGACGCACTGAAATAGGCCACTGACCGGCGCTGCGCGGTCGCCAGCACCTGGGCGCCACTCGCATCGATCCGGAAGACGGCCGCAATTCCTTCTCCGGGCAGACTATCCAGACGATTGAGCACCAGGATGCCGAAGCCATTCGCGTTGACGTAGCTCGGATAGATTTGTGCGGAATCCGGATTTGGAAGTGCAGCCAGATCTGAAATCTGTTGCGTGCCGGCGGGCGTTCCGTCGGTCATCCACAACGCATAGGGCGTCTTGGTCAGGATCAGCGCGCGCTGGTTGTCCACGGCAATCGGCACCGGGGTCGATGACCCGGCGCCGGGATTCAGATCGGCCAGCATGGATGCCGTCTGCGTCTGGATGTCGTACACCCAGGGCTCGGTTCCCAGCATGGGTACGACGCAGGGGAAGATGATGCGATCGCCTACGGGAACGATGTTGTCCCGACTTTCGAAGGGGCCGGTGCCGGCCTCGGCGCAGCCGGTGTGCCTGACTTCCGAACCCGCCGATGTGCCATCGGTGACCAGCAGTCGTACCGTGGTGTCGGTCTGGCGAGCGCCCGCGATCAAACCACTGCCATAGGGGAAAGCCAGACCCAGCGCGGTGTCGACCAGACCCGGGTTCAGATCCCCCAGCGAGCGGGCGGTTTCGGTCAAGGCATCATAGTACCAAGGTTCGATGCCGATGGCCGGCAGCTGCACCGAAATCAGCCCGCCGGTGGCCGTGACCGGTCGCAGGTAGGGCTCATTCATCAGCGCTGCCGGCAGGAGCGGGCGCAGTCGCCTCCAGGTACCGGGTCTGGCCCTGCCGAAGTTCGTTTCATAGCTCGCGCCCGGGAACGCGTCAGCAACGATGTCTTGCCCGAAGGCGCCGCTCAAGCCCGGGTTGCTTGAGCTGTCGCCTTGCGCTTCCATCACTACATGATTCTGGGCCGGATTTCCGTTGCTGAAGAGCAGGCCCGGGGGGCTGGTTCGCAGCAGTTGACCATCGGCTACGGGCGTGGCTATCGGGCCAGACAATTGACTCGCCAAGGCGGTGTCTGGCGCCAGAAGCGCGGTGCCTGAAAAACTGCCATCGCTCTGATACACATGCGTCGACGTGCCATCGCCGGCTGAAAACACGACCCGCATGCCAGCGAGCGCGGGAAATTCCATCGGACCTTCGATCGTGGACACGACACTCTGACCGCCCCCCGGCATGCGCCAGACTTCTTCAGTGCCGGCGGGCGTGCCATCGGTGCGCATCAGGACCACCACAGAGCTCGCCAGCCTTGCGCTGAACAGCAGCGTGCCGTTGGCCATGACCGCGTGGCCGCTGTCATAACGGGAATTCTCGGCACCCGGATTGAGATCGCCCAAGGCGCTGGCCGTCGTGCCATTCACAGCCAGCGGCTCCATGCCGGTCGATGCTTCGCGGCGCCAGGCGATCAGGCGGCCGCCGACCTCGGCAACCAGAGCCAGATCGGCCGCCGCGGCGACCTCGGTGTTGGCAATCGCGATCAGGGTCTCGGTGGCGACATCGAGCCTGTAGATTCGGCACAGGTTGATGGAAGGACAGGCTGCAAACCAGACCGTGCCATTGGCCCCGATCCGGAAGTCATAGGGTTCCGAGCCATCCGGGCCGGTTCTCAATTCGCTCAACAGATGGGTGCCGGCTGCACTGCCGTCGCTGATCCAGGGTTCGACGCCGCTGTTGCCATCATTGCCTGCAAAAACAACCCGGCCAGCACTTGCTACGCCGCCACCAGAGCCAACGCCCGAACCGGTGGGGTTGAGATCCATGATCAAATTCAGGGAATTGCAATCTGACAGATAGAGTTCGATCCCGGAATCCGAATGTTCGAGTTGCAGTACGGTCTGATTGCCAATCGCGCCAAATTGTTTCAGGAAGGCGCTTGGCAGTCCCCTGAACCCGGGTACCAGATCGCGCACCATCCGGGTGCCCTGCAGGGTGCCGTCGCTGCACCACAGTTCCCGGCCGAAAGATCCATCGTCAGCCAGAAAGGCTGCCTGGCCGTTGACAGGCACTACGAAAGGGCCGGTGGCGAACGCGGATGAAGGGTAAATCCTGGCCAGCCGGTAGGTGCCGGCATCGGTTCCATCGCTGCGCCAGAGATCTCGTGTGACATACAAGCTGAGGGGTGCACCGTTGCCGCCTTCCAGCACGCCGACGCTGTTGGTTCCGCTGGACTGACGATTCGCCGGCCACTCCTCCGTACGAAAATCTGCCAACAGCTGCGGGCGCAGTGGGCCGATCGGCGGCGCCGCCTGTGTCAGCGGGGCAGGCAACATCAGGCTCAGCAACAGCAGGGAGCGGTAAACAGGTGTCATGAGGATGGCTGTTGAAATTGGTAACAATTGATAATAGCCTCCTCCCCGGAATCGGGCTACGACGTCGCGCTATCCAGCCGCACCCGGCACTCGAGTGGTGTACGGAAGTCACGCGCTTGCAGGAACTTTGCAGGTCGCGGTCCATCCAATCCTGCTTGCAAGACTCAGATGGCCTCGATCACGGATGATTGAACTCAAGTCGCTGACGCGCCGCTATCAGATGGGCAGCACCACGGTGATGGCGCTGGCAGGGATTGATCTGCGCATCGGCGCGGGTGAGTTCGTCGCCATCACCGGGCCCTCGGGTTCGGGCAAGTCCAGCCTGCTCAACCTGATCGGCTGTCTGGACAGGCCCAGCAGTGGTCACTATCTGCTCGATGGTACCGACGTGGCCACGCTGGCCGATGACCGCATCAGTGGATTGCGCAATCGCCAGATCGGTTTTGTCTTCCAGAGCTTCTTCCTGTTGCCGCGCTTGAGCGTGCTGGAAAACGTGCTCTTGCCCTTGCGCTTTGCCGATGCGCCCGACCCGCAGGCGGAGGCGCGCGCCCGGACGCTGCTCGATCGGGTCGGCTTGAGTGAGCGCCTGGGTCATCGGCCCAGCGAGCTGTCGGGTGGCCAGCAGCAGCGCGCTGCCATTGCCCGCGCACTGATCCGGCAGCCGGCGGTGCTGTTGGCCGATGAGCCCACCGGCAATCTCGATTCGCGCAGCGCCGCTGACGTGCTCGGGTTGTTCGACGAACTGCATGCCGAGGGCCAAACCATTGTGCTGGTGACCCACGACGCCGAGGTCGCGGCGCGGGCGCCGCGGCATGTGCAGCTGCGTGATGGACTGATCGAGAGGGATGATGCGCGTGGCTGAAATCGGTTTGGCCTGGAAACGGACGCGACCAGCGATGCCGTCTGCCCCTGTGAGCGAGATCGCGGACGAAGTCCGCTCCCACAGGAGCGCGCCCTACTGTGGGAGCGGACTCTGTCCGCGATGGCTCTGGCTGTTGCTTCTGCTCAGCGGCGCCGTGATGGCCCAGCCAGACACCAGTCCGGCGGTCATCAGCGGCGAGATCTATGCCCGCGACGCGCAGCCGATCCTGACGCCGCCTTCCGATTCCTCGCCGGTGGTGCTGCGCAGCTTCGTCGCCGAAGGCGAATCGGTGCGCGAGGGGGATGTGGTACTCAGCATCGACGGAGGCCAGGCGGCCAGCAACACCCGTCAGTTCAAGTCCGAGCGCCTGCAGGCGGCGGCGCGCGCCGACAAGGAAGTGGCCGAGCTGGAAGTGACCGCCATCGATGCCGAGCGCAAGCTGCGGATCGCCCAGGCGACCCTGGACAAGGCCAGGATCGATGCCGCCATTCCCAGGGAGCATCTGGCGGCGCTTGACTTCGATCGTTATCGCGGCGCCCTGCAGCAGGCCGAGCGTGAGCTCGAGGTCGCACGCAACGAGTGGCAGGCGGCAGTCACCGCTGTGACCCGACGTCGCGAAGATCGCCAGATCGAGCTGGCGCAGTTCGACGAGAAGATCGCCTACTGGGAAGCCCAGGCACACGCCTCGGAAGTCCGCGCGGAACGCGCTGGGGTAGTCGTGCATGGATTCGACAAATGGCGCGGCAACCGTTTCGACGAGGGTTCGTCGAGCTACCCCGGCCAGCGCGTCGGTGACGTGATCGGCGCCGGTCAGGCGCGTCTGGGTGTGCGCGCCTACGCCCTGGAAGTCGACCGTCGCGCTTTCAGCGTCGGCGATCCGGTGCAGCTGTATTTCGACTCGGCGCCGGGACGTGTGCAGGCTGCGCAGATCTCGCGGATTGCCGGCGCACCACAGGCGAAGGCCGAATGGGGTGAGGGACGTTACTTTCAGATCGACATCGAGCTACCCGAGAGTTTCAACCTGCCGCTGCGCTCGGGCAGCAGCGTGCGCGTGGTCAAGGGTGAAGCCTCGCCAACGCCGGCTGCGTTCGAGCTGGCGGCTACCCGTCGTTTCGAAGGCGAGATCGTTGCGCTGGAGTCCAGCGCCATTTCGCCGCCGGCCATCGAAAATCTGTGGCAGCTGACACTGACCCAGCTGGTACCGGATGGCAGCGCGGTGACCGAGGGCCAGGTGGTCGCCGAGTTCGATGGCAGCGATCTGATGCGGCAGCTGGCCGAGAAGCAGGGCAGCCTCAACGAAAAGCGCTCGCAGCTGGAACGGCTGCGGCTGGAGCTGGCCGAACGCGAGCGCACCGAGCGTATCGCCACCGCGGAGCAGGCGGCGGCGCTGGAGAAGGCACGGCGCAAAGCCTCGCAGCCGGCCACGCTGCTGTCGGCGATGGCCTATCGCAAGCTGGCCATCGAGCGGGTTCAGGCCGAGGCCGAGATGGATATCGTGACCCGTCGCGAGGCGCTTGCGGCGCGGCAGCGCCAGGCGGAGCGCGAAGAACTGGAGGCCGGTGTCGATCTGCTGGAACAGGAAGTGGCGACGCTCAGCGAGGGCCTGGGGGCGCTCAGCATCAAGGCGCCGCGTGCCGGCGTGATGCTGCACCTGAGCAACTGGCAGGGCGAGAAGTTCGATGTGGGTTCCAGCGTATTCCGCGGCATGGCAGTCGCCCAGATTCCCGATCTGTCGCGGTTGGCCGTGAGCATGCAGGTGCCCGAGCGGCAGATCGAACGCGTGCAGATCGGACAGAAAGTGCAGGTCAGTGTCGAGGGCGGCGCGGTGTCGGCGCTGTCGGGCACGGTGCAGGAAATTGGCCGGGTGGTGCGTTCGCGCTCACGCGCCAATCCGATCCCGGTGATCGATGTGCGCATCGATCTGGATCGAATTCCTGAAGGCGCCAAGCTGAAGCCCGGGCTGCCGGTGCGGGTCGATCTGGAGGCCAAGTCGACATGAGAATCTCGCTGAAGATCGGCCTGCTGTTGGCAGTTGCGGGACTGGCCGCGTGCGCCAATGACCCCGATACGGCGCCGCCGATCGAGACCGTGGTGTCGGCACCGCTGGAATTGCGCGTGGAAGCGCAGGGTGAGCTGCGCGCCGCCAAGTCGACGCCGCTGAACGTGCCGGGCACGCAATGGGCCCGGCGTCAGCTGCTGTGGATGGCGCCAGAGGGCAGCTTCGTCAAACAGGGTCAGACCATCGCCCGCTTCGCAGCGCCCCAGGGCAAGCTCGATCTGCTGGAGGCGCGCGCCAATCTGTTGCGCAACGCTCTGGCGCGACAGGGCAAGCTGGCCGAACTGGCGACGGGTTCGGCCAGGATCGATGCCGATCTGGCGCAGGTCGACACCGATCTCGGTATCGCCTCGCGCTATGCCGACGCTGACATGGATTTTTTTGCCCGCAATGAATTGCTCGATGCCGTGCAGGATCAGGCATTCCTCGGCGAGAAGAAGGGCTTTCTCGGCTGGAAGCGCGATCAGACCGGTGAGCGCGGGTCAGCGGAACTGGCGGTGCTGGACAGCCAGCGCGCCAGCCAGCAGCAGACCGCGCAGGTACGAGAGGCTGATCTGGCGGCGCTGGAACTGATCGCGCCCAACGATGGGGTGTTCATGCTCAATGCCGACTGGTCGGGCGAGAAGCCGCGCGTCGGGGCGGCACTCTGGGCCGGCAATGATTTCGGCAGCCTGCCCGATGCCAGTGAACTGGAGGTGCAGTTCGCGCTGACCCAGATCGATGCGGCCGGCGTCAAGGTCGGGGCAACGGTCGAGTTGCATCCGCTGGGCCGGCCCGATCAGAGCTTCAGCTCAGAAGTCAGCTGGGTGGCGGCCGCGGCGCAGGCCATCAGTCGCCAGAACCCGATCAAGTATCTGCGCATGCGTGCCAAGGTGCCCAAGGATCAGGTCGCGGCACTGGGCCTGGTGCCCGGCCAGTCGCTGGTGGCACGCATCTATGCGGTACGCACCGAGGTCGGCATTTCGGTACCGAATATCGCGCTGCTGACCGAAGGCGGCGAGAGCCTGGTCGAAGTCTGGGAGGACGGTCAGCGCGTGCGCCGGCCGGTGCGTCTGGGCGAGCGCGGTCTGGCCCGCAGCCAGATTCTGGAAGGACTGGCACCCGGTGATGCCGTGATTCTGACCCCGAAGAGCGAGCCCGCGGCATGAGTGTCTGGCGTGAGGCACTGGATGAATTGGGTCGGCGCAAGCTGCGTACCGGCCTGACCTTGCTCGGTCTGATCTTCGGCGTCGGCAGCATCGTTGCCATGCTCGGCGTCGGTGAGGGCTCGCGTCAGGAGGCACTGTCGCTGGTCGAAGGCCTGGGCCTGCGCAATCTGATCGTGCGCGCGCTGCCGCAGGACAGCGAGGCTCTGCGCGAGGTGCGCCTGCGCAGTCTGGGACTGACCCGCGCCGATGCCGAGGCGGCGCTGGCGGTGGTGCCCGGTGCCGAGGCCATCGCGGCGGAAAAGGAGATTCGCACGCATCAGGTCTACAGCGATCAGGGCAGCGGTGACGTCCAGGCCAGTGCGGTGTCGGCCAACTACTTTGATCTGGCCAGTCTGAAGGTGGATCAGGGGCGGGCGCTCAGCAATGCCGATGAGGACGCCCTGAAAGCGGTAGCTGTGCTCGGTTATCAGGCCGCCCGCAGCCTGTTTCCGCAGGGTTCGGCCCTGGGACAGTGGGTCAAGATCAATCACGCCTGGTTTGAGGTGGTGGGTGTGCTTGCCGACCGCGATCTGGCCAAGGATCAGTTCGAAGGCGTGCAACTGGGGCTGGAGGCCAATCGTGTGTTCGTGCCGCTGGCCAGCGCCCGCGAACGTCTGCGCTTCCAGCCGATGGAGGACGAGATCGATCGCTTCTGGCTGCGCGTGGCCGACCCCGAACAGATCGTCGGCGGCGCCCAGGTGATGGCGGCCCTGCTCGATCAGCGTCATGGCGGCATTGCCGATTACAGCCTGATCGTGCCGGCACAGCTGTATCGCCAGCATCAGCAGACCCAGCGCATCTTCCGTTTCGTGATGGCCGCAATTGCCGGCGTCAGTCTGCTGGTGGGCGGTATCGGCATCATGAACATCATGCTGGCCAATGTGCTCGAACGCCGTCGGGAAATAGGGCTGCTGCGCGCCATCGGTGCCCGCAGGCGCCACATCATCGATCAGTTCCTGCGCGAAACCGCCCTGATCTGCGGCATCGGTGCATTGCTGGGCCTGGTCTTCGGCGGTCTGCTGGCCTATCTGATTGCCACCTTTGCCAGCTGGCCTGTGGCCTGGGCGCCGATTCCAGTGCTGCTGTCCGCTGCCGTGTGTGCGGCCGTGGGGCTGGGATTTGGTGTCTATCCGGCGCGGCAGGCGGCGGAACTGGATCCGATCGCGGCGCTGCGCAGCGATTGAGCGGGATTCGGACCGTTTGCTGGCCCGGTAGATCCTGCCGAGCAAGCTCGGCACTACAAAGGCCACGTACACCGCAGCTTTGGTAGAGCGGAGCTTGCTCCGCTGCTGTGGCTGGGCTTTGGCTCTTGCCCCCGCGAGAAGCCCCGCTGAGCCGCTGCGCGGCACAGCGGGCTACGAAAGCCGGGAACCATGGTCTGGTAGCCCGCACTGCGCGCAGCGCTGTCCGGGCGGTGACGCGGAAGAGCCCCGCTGAGCCGCTGCGCGGCACAGCGGGCTACGAAAGCGGCGCCCTCCCAAAGCTTCGGGGCGTTCTTGTAGCCCGAACTGCGCGCAGGAGCTTGCTCCGCTGCCCTGGCTGGGCTTTGCCCGGGAGCACAAAGACCAAGGGCGGCCATTGGCCGCCCTTGGGGGTTCATCTGAAGCTTGTTCGGTGGAATCCCGGCTGGCGCCGGGCTTCCACCCTGCTTCATGCCTCAGCTGTTGCGGCGGACCGCGACGAAGCCGAGCAGGCCCAGCATCAGGCCGAGCAGGATCAGACCGTACTGGTTCAGGGTCGGAATACCTTCGACCGCGAAGCCCACCTGGACGCTGACGTTGCCAACGTTGTTGGTGGTCACAGGATCGGAGGTATCCGACACCGTGCTGGCATTGACCGCGGTGGCGCCCTGATTGTTGCTGTAGGCCACGACCTGCAGCGTGCGCGAGGCATTGACGGCGGTGGCGCCGGCCCAGGTGCAGGTGATCGCACCGGTGGTGCCCACCTGCGGCGTGGTGCAGGTGGCGCCGGTCGCCGTATGCGCGCTGTAGCGGAAGTCCGGGGTCAGCGTCATCGTGATCGACAGATTCTGCGCATCCGACGGGCCCAGATTCAGGCTGACCGCGGTAAAGGTCACCGGCTCATTGGTCAGCACTTCCAGCGAAGACGCGCTCAGCGTCAGCTGCAGATTGGCTTCTGCAACCACCGCGGTCGTGGTGCTGGCGCTGTTGTTACCTGCGACTGGATCCGGCGAGGCCGAACCCACGGTCGCCGTAGCGCTGATGCTGCTACCGTTCGGCGCCGAAGCCGAGACCGCGACGGTGATGGTGGCCGTCTGCGAAGTGGTCGGCGCAATGCTGGTCGGGAAGGTGCAGACAATCGGCGAACCCGCACAGCTGCCGCCACCGGTGGTGCTGCCCGACACGAAGGTCGTGTTGGCCGGCACCGGCATCGTGACCGTCACACCGGTCGCATCGGACGGGCCGGCATTGGTCACCGTGGCGGTGTAGACCAGATTGGTGCCGGCAGTGACCGGATCAGGGGCGTCGGCGAGCGTGATCGACAGATCGGCCGAGGCATTGACAGTCGTCGTTGCCGTCGCGGTGTTGTCGCCCGGCGTCGGGTCAGGCGTCGTTGAGGCGGCAGTCGCGGTGGCACTCAGGCTGCCGGTGGTGGCCGGAGCCACTGCGGCGACAATGGTCGCACTGCGCACACCGGTCGGCGCGGTGGCTCCGGCAAAGGTGCAAACCACCGGGCTGGCGGCATTGCAGCTGCCACCCGCACTTGGCGTGGCCGACACAAAGCTGGTACCTGCCGGCAGCGGCAGGCTGATGCTGACGTCCTGTGCATCGGAGGGGCCGCCATTGGTGACGGTCGCGGTGTAGGTCAGATTGCTGCCGGCGGTGACCGGATCGGGGGCGTCGGTCAGCGTGATCGACAGGTCAGCGGACACCGCAATCGCCGTGTCTGCAGTCGCGCTGTCGTTCATCGGATCGGGATCGGTCGAGGTCGTGGTCACGGTGCCGGTAGCGCTCAGGCTGCCGGTGGCGCTGGGCGGTACGTCGACGACCACGGTAGTAGTCCGGGCGGCGGCATTCGCCGTGGCGCCGGCCCAGGTGCAGCTCACCGTTCCGGAGGCGCCTACTGCTGGCGTAGTGCAGATGCCGCCGGCGCTCGGCGTCACCGAGACAAAGGTGGTGACGGCCGGCAGCGGCAGGTTGATGCTCACGTCCTGTGCATCACCAGGACCGTTGTTGGTCGCCGTGGCCACATAGGTCAGACTGGTACCGGCGTTGACCGGATCTGGGCTGTCGGTCAAGGTCAAGCTCAGGTCGGCGGCCGTCACGCCACTCGAGAAATTGTCGATGGTCGCCAAGCCAGCGGCAAAGCCGCCCATACCCACGCTGGTGCCCTCTGCCGCCGGCGCGCCGGTGCAGACATAGGTTTGCGTGGTGGCGCCGCCATCGATATTGGTCAGCTCCAGGGTCACGGTGCGGGCGGCGTCTACCGACACCCGCATGTGGGCGCTGGTGAAGTTGGCGCTCAGGTTGCCAAATCCCAGGCCGAATGGCGCACCTGAATTGTTATTGCCGGTGTAGCAGCCGAAGCGGTCAAAAGCAGCGCCGCCGTTCGATTGCACCTTGACGAAGATGTTGCTGCTGCCAGCACCCTGATCGAGCACCGCCGCGACATAATCAACGCCAGCGCCGCTGAAAGCGATGTCCATTTCCACGACTGAGCTGACCCCGCCCACATACAAAGCCCTGCCAAGGGAACTGCCGTCGGCGGCATTGCTGACAATCGCAAAACTGCCGTTGACCACCGACCAGCTGGGGCCGAGCGGACCATCGGCGCGGTTGAAATCGTCGAAGATCACGACGCCGGCCGGAAGGGATTGGCCGGGGGCAGGCAGTGTAGGCCCCGAGCTTTGTCCGGAGTATTCAGGCAGCGTGTAGTCAACGAGTGCCTGGGCGCGCGCCGCGGCGCTTGCGAAGCTCAACGCCGCCACCGCGGCTATTGCCGCGCCGGGACGCAGCAAGGTCGAGAAATGCATGAGGGAGAATCCTGCTGGTGAATAACCCTTCGATGGTAGCGGAGTCGACGGTGCAGCACCACACCGGGCGGCAGCGTGGGTCAATGGGGCTTCGACACTGGCTCGACAACTGCCAGGGTGTTGCCAAACTGCTGCGCCAGTCATTCTGGCGCGGCGAGCCGCCTCAGGACCGGCGAACCAGCAACACCCCCACGCCGGCTTGCCACAGCGACAACAATGTCCACGCCAGCAGCATGCCGCCGGCTTGTGTAGCCCGAAGTGCGCGCAGCGCTCTGCGGGCGGTGATGCGACGAGCCCCGGTGAGCCGCTGCGCGGCACACCAGGCTACGCGCAGCAGGCAAGTTCATGGCCCGTGGGCAGTTTATGATCCGTGGCGAGCTTACGGAGATGGCCTGACTGATGCCCCTGTACCTGGCAACAGCGAAAGACGCGCGCCGGAAATTTCGGCGCGGCAACCCGCTGGCGGCGATTGCCGTGTTATCCCTCAGCGTGGGGCTGGCGCCACCGGCACTCGCCCAGAAACCGCAATCAGCGGCAGACCAGACGTGGTCGGCGAATCGCGGCGATTATCCGTGGAATTACCCGGGCACCCTGACCCGCAGCACCCGCGGCGCCGTGATCAGCGGCGCCTGCAGTGCGGTCACGGCCGTGCCGAGGGTGCTTATCGCCGGCGACAGCTGGGCCCAGTTCATGTGGGATGACGATGCCCACAACCAGATCTTCGATCGCTTCGGCCAGTCCGACAAGCGCGCGGTCAGCCGTTCGCTGGGTTCCAATCCGGGCGCGGGCTACAGCGGACTGGAGTACGCCGTGTCCGGCAGCGAGGCCCGCGAATGGGTCAACACGGCCAGCTATCCGTGGATCGCCAATGTCGTGTCCGAGCTCAATGCGCTCACCAGCATCGATACCGTGGTCTTCAGTCTGGGTGGCAACGATGTGCTCGCCGGCAAGTCCGGCGGTGGCTGGTACAAGGACATGGATCTGGATGTGCCGGGTTCGGAGGCGGCATTGTTCCAGCGCATCCTGGCCGACAGCAGCAGCATCGTGTCAGCCTTTGCCGCCGTGCGTTCGAACCTGGATGTGCTGGTGTCCAGCTACGAGTACCCGAACTTCAATGTCTCGCCGCTGTGGTGCTGGATCTACGCCTGCCCCAAGCGCAATGATCTGAGCCGTGATCCAGCCAATGCGCTGGTCACGGATGCCGAACTGAACGCCCTTAATCTGGCAGTCGAATCGCGCCGCATCGTCTGGACCAACAGCAATCCGCGTCTGTACTTCGATCACGGCGTGGGCGAGATGCATCACTACTACGGCGACGGCCAGACGGCGCCCGGGCTGCTGCCCCGTCCGGGCCAGCAGGCCCCCGACTATCTGCCCATTCCGGGTGGCAATCCCAGCCGGCCCAGCTTGCGCGAGAATTTCCGCGTCAGCTCGGGCATCCCTGCCGATCCGATCCATCTGGATCAGGAAGGCTATCTGTACAAGGTGGCGGTGCAGACCGAAAGCTATTTCTTTCCACGCTTTCGCGGCGCGGTCTCCCTCAGCCTGAGCTCGCAGGGCGGTGTCTTCGATGGCTGGACCGATGGTGTGGCCTTGGGCAACGACAGCATCCAGGTGGGCGACGACGGCGCCCGCCTGCGCTACGGCATCGTGTCGGTCGACACCAGCGCCATTCCGCCGGGCGCCGAGATCGCGTCAGCCAGTCTGTATCTGCTGCAGGACACGCGCAGCGGCAGCAATCCCTTCGTGAGCGGCAGCCTGGGTGCGCCGCGCGTCGATATTGCCGCCAGTTTCGGCGCGCCCGAACTGGAGCTGAGCGATGCCAGCGCGCCGGCGACGGCCAGCGATGTCGGCTGCGCCATCGGCTCGGCGAACAACCCCTATGACGCGCTGCGCATCGATCTGACGCCGGCCGGATTGGCGGCCATCAATCGCGGTGGCATCACCCAGTTCCGGATCGCCTTCAGCCAGGTCGATCCCGGCGTGAACCGGGTGCAGTTCAAGGATGGCGATGCCGTGCTTGCGGCTGCCGAACTGCGCCAAACCGTCGAGTACGTCGATGAGCTGCAGCCCGACGGAACCATTCGTCCCCGGGCAGTACTGGGCGGTGCGCTGGTCCATCGTGGGCTGGCCGAGGCCACCGGCAGTGCCAAGCCCTTTCTCGATGTACGCTACACCGCGCCGCTGTTCCAGGATGGATTCGAATGAGCACAGGATTCTGGTCCAGAGACCGCAACATCATGGCCGGCGCCTGCGCCCTGGTGGGCCTGGCAACCGGCTTGTGGCTGGCGCTAGGCAGCGCCGGTGACGGCTACTGGATGTTCCTGATCGCAGCGCCGCTGGCCGCATACGCCACGGCCGCCTTGTGCTGGTGGTCGTTGCTGGAGCGACCGGGCATTCATAGCCGGAAGCAGGCCGCCATCGCCGGAGCGTTGGCGGGCGTCGCTGCGCACTATCCCTGCTGGTGGTTGCTGATGCTCGGAAACTACGTGTTTTCCTTCGTGTCGACCGGCACCATCGACACCTCCGATGCTGGCCCCATCGGACCTCTGAGCGCCTTCTGGGCGGCCGCGGTGTATTCCATGTTCAGCCTGCTGTTCGTCGGCTGGGTGACCGCGCCGGCGGGCGCACTGATCGGAGTGCTGGTGGCGCACTGGCGTTTTCGTCCGGCGGAGTCGGTCGCGTAGCCGGAGGCCTAGACCAGTCTACAAATCCGGATCTTGCGCCGATTCGGGACGCTACAGACTTCCACAATGCTGTCGGATTCCCCGAGGCGATCGCGGATCAGCTCTGTGGAGGGCGCCGCGCTGCGGCGCCGCTCTTGCTGTGATGATGATCAAGAGCGGCCGCGCAGGCGCGCGGCCCTCCGAAAGTCGGCGCTGAAGTAGGTTGGGCTAAGCGCAGCGTGCCCAACGTCGGGGCCCACTGTTGGGCACGCTGCGCTTAGCCCAACCTACTTCACGGCCCGCGCGTAGTGACGCGCCGACTCAGATGACTTGCCATGGAGTCGCGGGAATCCGAGACGCCATCGCGGACGGAGTCCGCTCCCACATTCAGAGATCAGTGGCGCCCCTGTGGGAGCGGCTTCAGCCGCGAACGCCTTTCACCGCACCGCCCGGACGCGGGGTCCGGGCGGCGGTTCCGACAACCAGCAACCAGCAACCAGCAACCAGCAACCAGCCCTCAGCGGGCCGCGTTGCTGTTCATGGTCGAGTTGCGACTGGCATTCAGATACTGCGCCGGATCGCGCATGCCCGCGGTGTGGCACTGGCCGGTGACATGACCGCGATTGACGGCGCCCGAGAGCTGGCCCTTGGCCTGTTCGGTGGTGCCGTCTTCGGGATCGCTCAGCACCAGATCAGTGGCAATCTGGCAGTAGTCGTTGGTGTACCAGTTGGTCAGCTTGAACGAGGTCGTGTAGTAATTGACCTTGGCGCGACTGCTGGTCGGAATGCCGGCCAGCCAGGAGCTGGCGCCGCTGTAGGTCAGATTGGCGTTGGAGCCGCAGGCGACGCCGAACCAGTTGCCCATGGTCGCCAGAATGCCGGCGATGTTGGTGCCCTGGTAGGGCGAGCCTACTGACTGGATCAGGCGGCTGCCGGTGGCATTGTCGAGGCCGCTCCAGTAGTAGGTGTACAGATGCAGCGAGGCCGGTCCGCCCTGGCTGTGAGCGACCACGCCGAAGGAGTTCCAGGTGGCGCCATAGTTCTTGATCAACTGCGCGAACTGGTCGTGGCTGCGGTTCTGGTTGGCGTCCAGGAAGGTCGAGGCATTGGTGAACTGCGAGGCCGGCCAGACGCCGCCGGAGCAATAACCATGGACCAGCAGCAGCCGCGAACCGGTGCCCTTGTCGGCCTTGAGCGCGCGCGGGCGCAGGCCCTGGGTCATGGCCTCATCGATCACGATGGCGCCGGCGCTGGTCTTGGCGCTGAAGCTGGGCACGCTCATCGGCAGGCGTTCGGCACCTGCCAGATTGACGAAGACATCGGAATCTTCCACGCGCAGATTGCGCAACTCGAACGGAGCCTGCGCGCCGGCCAGTGCAATCCAGCGCGTGTCCAGTCCGAAACTGACGGCACCTTGCTTGGGTTCCACCATGCCGCTGACCCAGGCCACCGGCACGGCGGCGCCGTTCTTGTCCGAACCCCAGACTTCGGCATAGCCGCGATAGTGGCGACCGGCCTTTTCGCCAGCCACCGGCACCTTCAGATCCAGACGTCCGGCATTGACCGAATTGCTGGCGCTGGCCTTGGTGCCGGCCAATTGCAGCGTGGGCTCGACGATCGGCAGCAGATGCTCGGCGCTGCGCACCAGCGGTCGCCCGTAGCGATTGCTGCCGCGCACCGTCACCTGGGCCTGATAGTTGCCGGCCTTGTCGGCCAGAAAGTCGCCGCCGAAAATGCCGTCACCGGCCGCGCCATCGGCATGCTTGCCGTCATCGTACATGGCCAGCAATTGCACTTCGCCGTTCGGCGCGGTCACGCGCAGGCTGGCGCTCGCAATCTGACCGCCGGCCTTGGCATAAAGCAGTTCACCCTGCTCGGTCTGCGCGTACAGGCTGGCGATCAGGCCGATGCGCTCGCCGACCAGCTGGCGGGTGTGAGTCTGGTAGGACACCAGCTGGGTGTCGGCCTGACCCTCGATCAGCACGAAGCCGCGCCGAGCCTGGGCATTGCTGCTGCTCAGTTTCAGATTCCAGGTGCCGCTTTCGATGCCTTGCAGAGCGTAGTAGTCAGCCGGAAACTTGGCCTCGTTCAATCCGAATTCGGACATCCGATTGTCGCCGGCCACGGCGCGTGCCGCCTTTTCGATGCGTCCGCCCGGCGAGCGCAGCTGGGCGTCCCAACCGATATCGTTACCACCAAAGACCAGAAAGCGCACCGAGTCCGATTCGACCGGTAGCGCGACTTCGGCGCCCCAGCCGCCGGCCTTGTCGGCGACCATTTCGATCGGCAGCAAGGCAGCCTTCGAATGGATGGCGGCATCCGCCGGATTCAGCGGGCGCATCGCTGCGAATTCCGATGGCGGACCGGCCAGCTGCTTGGCATCCAGTGCCTGAGCATGCGAATCGATGGATGACATTCCCAGACAGCAGCCGATAGCGGCGACAACCAGACGTACCTGCATGACAACCCCCCTCCCCAGGTGGACCAACAGAAAAGGCGCAGCCGCGTGGGCGACTGCGCCGGATAATTCAGTGGTTCAGGCCCCGCATACGCCGTCGACTGGAACGCCGACAGCCGCGCTTTCCCGATGCGATATCGTGAGGATGAACGAAGCGTAAATGCAAGCGGAATAAGTGACGCGGATTGTCAACAATGAGCCTTGGCGGTCCCTTGGTGCCCCGGTTGTGGGGGCCGTCGGCGGGGACGAATGGGGCTTCTTCGTCGCCGTGCTCCTTTTCATGACCTATGCTGCAGGTCATTGAATTTCTACGTCCCGCAAGCGCTCTTGTAGCCCGAAGTGCGCGCAGCGCTCTGCGGGCGGTGACGCGGAAGAGCCCCGCTGAGCCGCTGCGCGGCACAACGGGCTACACACCGCAAGTTCATGGCCCGTGGGCCGGCCATAGCGGGGCTCCGGCGCGCGTGGACTTGGTTGAGCGCGCAGCAAAGGCGCGCTAGACGCGAAAGCGGGAATCCACGAAGTACCTCCAAGCACTGGATTCCCGCTTTCGCGGGAATGACAACTCATGCTGTTGTACGCGCCATCTCAGCGTCTGGACACCACCCGCACCACCACCTCGCGATAGTCGACGAATCCCATTTTCAGGTACAGCGCATGGGCACCTTCGTTGGCGCTCATGACGTGCAGGAAGGGTGTCTGTCCGCGCCGCATCTGGATGCGGATCAGCTTGTTCATCAGTCGACGCGCATGTCCGCGCCCCTGGAAATCGGGGTGGGTACAAACGCCGCTGATTTCCCGCAGCGTGCCGGCATGCATGCGCTCGCCGGCCATCGCGATCAGTCGCGAGCCTTCGAAATAACCGTAGTACTCGCCGAGCTCGATGGTGCGCAAGCCAAAGGGTCCGGGCTGAGTCAGTTGCGCCAATGCCACTGCCTGCTCGGCATGCTCAGGACCGAGGGCAATGGCATCGGGCGCTTCGTCGGAGTCAGGCGCCGGCCCGTCCCAGGTCATCTTGCACATGTGTGATTCGACATCGATCTGCCAGCCATCCGGGGCGGCGCCTGCCCAGCGTTCGACGTAGAAATGTTCGTCCGGTTCGCAGTAGGGAATCAGGTCCGCGAACTCCGGATGGTCAGGATCGGCAAAGCCGACAATCGGCGAGAACCCGCGGGTATAGCGCCGCGCTCGGCTGGTGCCGACGGAGAAACACTGCTGCGGACCTGACAGCGAATTCCAGATGATGTTGTCGAGCAGGTGTTTCATCTAGCGGATCTGGGGGCTGACGGACTGTTGCAGAGACTACGCCAAGCCAGGGTACCGACCTCAAGGGCGAGCCCGGCGAAGTCAGGACTTTGCCTGCGATGGTTCGTCCCAGGGATTGAGTCTTTGCCTGCACCCTCTCACTGCATTCGGCGATCAGCGCTGCACCCGCCAGATCTCGAATCGAGCACCCACGCGGCGATGGAAATACAGGGAGCGCTCGTCCGGTGACAGCGCCGGGGCCTCGATGAAGTCATCGACGATCCGCACCCGTTGCGGCGCTTCGAAGGCTGCATCCCCACGCCAGCGGGTGCTTCGGTAAATTGCGAACTCACCGTCGGCATAGCGGCTGAAGTACAGCTCCAGACCGTTGCGCGACAGACAGGGGGCGTATTCGAGATCGGTGCTGTTGATGGTGGCCAGCAGTTCGCCGCTGTTCGCGAGGCGCGCGAAGCCATCACTGTTGCGTGCGGCTATCGCAAGATCCGCGGCATCGGGAAAGGCCGAGCCACTGAAGGTGCCATCGACGAAGATCAGCGTCTGGCCGTCGGCACTGATTTCGGCATCAAAATTGACCTGTCCCGGGATGCTGCGGCTGATACCCGGCACCAGACCCACATCGGTCACGCTGCCCTGGTCGAAGCGGCCCTGATACAGCGTGGACAGGGTCTGCGCGTAGGATCGTGTGGACACGAAATAGAAGCGCTGCTGATCATCCAGGCTGGCCACGCCGTCCAGTACCGGCGAGTTGGCGCCGCTCACCGGGCCGCGATAGTCGAACACGACATCGCTGACGCGCTCGGCATAGTGCAGATCGGTGTTGACCTCCGGCGCATTGGAATTGTTGAACAGCAAGTAACGCCCATCGCGGGAAATGAAGGGCTCCATGGCGTCTTCGGTGTAGCCGCGAATGTTGACCGGCTGCGGGTTGCCGAAGGCCAGGTATTCAGGGGCGACCGGTGGCGTATCGCAGCGCCCTTGCTCGCGCACGCCGGCAAACTGCTGGAGTTGCGAAGTCTTGGCGCCATCCAGCCCGGTCAGCGTGGCCAGTCCGTGGGTGCAGTCGTCGAAGCGCAGGCTCAAGCTGCCCCAGACCTGGATGCTGGCAAGCGGCTGAGTGAATACGCCGCCGCCGCCGCGGAACAGGTTGAGCGTGATGGGCACGCCCAATTCCACGCTGCCGGCAAAGGTCTCGCTGACCAGCCACAAACGCTGACCCTGTGCGTCGTAGCCGTACCAGGTCACCACCAGTCCCGATTCCGCCACCAGCACCGAATAGCCCTCACCATTGCTGGCGGGGTCGTACCAGGCGCCGGACAGAGCCTGCGGACGCGGCAGCACCGTGGCCGCGAGCGAAGCGGGCAGCAGCGCCGCGCACAGGATCAACGCTGCGATCAGCTGCCTGGTCCGTACGGCATGTGGTGATGCTGAAAACCCCGTCACCGGCGCGTTCCCTCAAGGCTCCCTCTGCGATGCTTCCACAGAGGCCCAGAATGCGCCATTCCCAATGTAGGAGCGCCCTCGCGGCGCGACCGCTCGTCTGGCTCTGGCGACGGTTCGGTCGCGACACGAATGCTGCACTTGCGAAGAATCGAAGCACCGTTGCGAGCTTGCCGCAGCTCTCACCCCGCGCGGCCACGGCTGCGTCAATTCGGGTCCGGCGCGGGCCTCCCCAGCAGCCTGGCGACACTGAATTCGGGCAATACCAGCCGCAGATCGTAGGGGTGCCCCTGCTCAACCCGGCTGGTGGCGCTCGAGTTGCCGATCTGAATGGGGCCGCAGGAACCTCGGCAGCCCCAGAACTCGCCGCGGCTGGCTTCGATATTCACCGCGAGTGGCTTGAGGTCGGCGAGATAGCTGCCCATGGGCTGCTGCATTTCCGGCGGCGCATATCCCGGTTTTTCCTGCATGGCGTGGACATTGCCGGTGAGTACCAGCAGACGACGTTCAGGGTGCGCGACAAACTCGGCGCGCAGGGTATCGGCCATCATCCGGTCACGCGAGTGATGGTCGTGCGCGGTCTGCGGCGCCAGGTCATAGGCCAGCAGATTGATATCGCGCCCGGCTTGGCGCAATTGCCTCACGGCGTCGATCAGCTCCAGCATGTCTTCGCTGCGTCGCCCGTCGTGCTGATCGTTGCTGACGCGCCAGAACGGCGATTCCCGCAGCGCGGCACCGGCGGCGCTGCCGTCGTCGGCATCGAGGAATGCGTCCAGGCTGGTCTGCTCGCTGCGCCAGACCTCCAGTCCCAGCGTCAGCGCATCCGCTTCCGGCTGAGCGCGGATGAAGGCGGCGACGAAGCGCGGAATCTCGCGCGTGCCGTGTTTCTCGCCCAGCAAGATCACCCGTGATTGGCTGCTGTGCGATTGCAGCCAGGTCACCGGATCCGCCTCGGCGGCGTTCTTCGCCTGCGCCATGATTGGCGTGGAGAAGACCAGGGAGACAGCCAGCAATAGGCTCGGGATGAAGGGCATGGCAGTGGATTCCTGAGGGTTTCGCTCGACTTGGATGCCTGCGCCGGCAAATTCAAGCGCAAGAACTGCGCGAGACTCGGGAGTCATCAAAGCAGTTTGAAAAACATGCGGCGCGGACCGATGGCTGCGTTGCGCGGTGCTCGCTCCTTCGCCTGTCTATCTGATGTGTCTCGGTCGCTGCGCTCCGGGCGCCTTGCCCTCGGCCTGCGCGCTACGGTTCTTCAATCTGTTCATCAGCAAAACACCACCAGCGACCCAGTCTTGATCGATGCCTCACACGCTCGAATGAGTCGGATGCAACTGAAGGACTCGATGCCGTACCGAGACCATGGCTCCGAGCCAATGCCAGGCTCTCTTGCCGCAGCCCAGATCTCGGGTGACTCTGGGGTCATGGTCATCGGCAACTCCAGCACCGAGGCCAATAATCTGCATTCGGACAACAGTCGGTATGAAGAACCAATACCTCCGCCGACTTGCTTGAAACAAGCCGGTCCGGGATTGACCACACGCTCGAAATCTTGCGGGACGTAATACCCTTCGCCGTCGCCATGCAGCATCAAGTGCTGAAAAGGCAGCGCGCTTACGTCGCCATTTTGGACATGGGCGTAGTATTCGCCCACAACGGCGTCATCCCGGATCAGCTCGCCATTCGGAGCATATAACTCACGATTCAGCGCTGTGTAGGCGGCAATTCGCCGGAGTTGGTGCAATCCGGTATAGCCCCACATCTGGCACGAGAACCTCTGGTCTTGCGGCACATCTTCGGGTTCGACGTGTGGCTTCAAACCTGCGGCGACCAGGCTTTGATTGAGTGCTTCAATGGCAGGTCCCCAGGTGTCCTTCTCGCTCCCGAGCAAGCCATATCTTGCAGCCATCCTGGATACGGAAGTCAGCGCTCGAACCCATTTCGGCTGGGAGGCCACGAGCGCTGCCTGAAACTCCGACCGCTCGCCAACGCTTAAATTGAGACCCAATGGCTCCCTCCGAATCCCTCTTGCCGCGCGGCAATGGTTGAACTCTGGCAATTGTCGAGGCGACCGCACCGGGTCTCGATCACGGCCACTGGCTGTGCTGATGATGCTAACGGAATGGCCGGCTTGCCTGAAATGGGCCGCTCCGTCGGCTCGGAAACGGGCATTGCCTGAGTCGCGATGGACGCCTTGCGCTGGGACTTGAGCCGTCGATGAACGCGGCGACGAGAACCGAGCGCAAAACGGAGGAAAAAAGGAGGCTTTCCGGAGGTGTTCCGAGCAGACCTCTGGCAGGCTGACCGCTGCGAATCATCAGGAGATGCCTGGATGAAGATGGTGCTGGCCATGAGTTGCGCCTTGTTGTTGGCCCAGGCGGCGGTGGCGTCCCCGGCAGGTTATCGTTTCGGCGCGGTTGCCGATCTTGATGGCGATCCGCAGACCGGGTGTTCCCTGGTCGATGTGGCCGGCGCGCCGGAGGGCCTGGAACTGCGCATCAGTGCGGAATCTGATCGCACCAGAATCACCGAACGTCGGGTGGAGGTGTGTCGCGGCGGCGCCTGGCATTGGCTGCATCGCGAGTCGACGGCGCGCACCTTGCAGCTGGGACAGGGGCCATCGGGCAGTGATTTGCTGGCCTATTCGATACCGCTGGACTGGATCGCGCCGTTTCGGTTCCTGCCGCTCAAGTTCCATGCGGAACGTCTGGATGTGCCGGCCAGCGATGCCTTGGCCACGGACCATCAATGGCAAACCCTGAGCGTATCTCTGGTGGGTACCAGTCAGCCGGTACCAGGCCCGGGCCCTTCCGGCCTGCTGTTGCTGGTGGTGTTGCTGCTGGTGCTGACGCGGTTGCGGTTGCGCTCAGCGCCGATCCAGGGTGCAGCACTGACGCTGTTGCTGCTGCTGGCTGGCGCGCTGACACCCATGCCGGAGTCGGCCATTGCCAATGACCCGGCTCAGCAACAGGCGATTGCAACCGATCCCGGCAATGACGTCGGCGATGCCGGCGCAGACCTGCTTCAGGTTGAAGTGCTTTCCGACGGCGCCGGGCTGCACTTTCGCGTCGCGGTGAACAACATCGAGGACGACGGACTGGCAAATCAGGCCAAGGTCCTGTTCATCGGCAACAGTCTGACCTACACCCACAATGTGCCGCAGATGCTGCAGGCCATTGCCTTGCAGGCGGGAAAGCGGCTGAGCGCCGATGCCATCACGCTTCCCGGAGTTTCGCTGGAAGATCACTACCGCGCGCGCACCGCCCACGAGGCCCTGGCCAACGGGCACTACCAGTTCGTGATCATGCAGCAAGGACCGTCATCCCTGCCCGAGAGTCAGTCCCATCTGCGCGACTGGAGCGATCGCTTCAACACCCTGATTCGGGCCGGCGGCGCGCGACCGGCGCTGTATATGGTGTGGCCCGACGCCTCACGCCTGGCCTACTTTGACGCGGTACACGCCTCCTATTCGAACGCCGCGCTGGACGTCGGGGGCATGTTCATCCCGGCAGGTGAATCCTGGCGGCTGGCCTGGCTCACCGATCCCGAGCTGCCTTTGTACAGCGCCGATCTGTTCCATCCCTCGCCGCTGGGCAGCTACGCGGCTGCGCTCACCTTGTTTGCATCGCTCTATCGTCAGTCACCCGTGGGCCTGTCCGGGCAATTCACCCTGGCGGATGGTCAACGCCTGGTCTTCCCGGAAACCCAGGCGCGCGCCGTCCAGACCGCAGCCTGGAACGCCCATCTGCAGTACGGTCGTGCCGGAGAGCCGTAGCCGGAAAGATGCCGACAGCAGCCGGGTGCTCAGCTCTCGAAGCCATCCTCAAACAGGGTCGGGAGCAAGCAAGTGGAGTTACTCTCGAAGCGCGAGACGCTGCCCGGTTGCAGCAGGTACAGCTCGCCAGCTTCGTCCTCGCCAAAGCCATAGACATTGCCGGGGACGATCATCCACTGAGTTGAGCTCCAGTTGCCGGGACTGGTTTCGTTGGCGAAGAACACCTGTCGTGAGCAGAAATCGGCGTAGACATACGTGCCGCGCAGTCCCTGGATGCAGCCGCGATAGCGATAGCCGCCGGTGATCGAACAGCGGCCGCCATTGTGGTCATAGCTCAGGATGGGGTCGACAAAGCTGCCGGAGCAGCTGCCTGGCCCGGCAATATTGCCTTCGCGACAGTTCCACCCGTAATTCAAGCCGGATCGGCCAGATTCGGATTGCCGGCCGACACGCTGTAGCGTGCGATGACCGTCGTCAGTGCATTGCCGCCGGTGCCGCTGCGCGTGTAGTTGACGTAGAAGTAACCGTTGCTGGCGTAGTCCGGATGGAAGGCCAGGCCCAGCAAACCACCCTCGAGCGTGGTGTTGACCAGCGAACTGATGTCGAGAAAGTCGCTGCCGACGTTGCCACTGCCCAGCCAGTCAGCTTGCCCGGTTTTCAGAGGGCATGTGCATCGCAGCGCTGCTTGAACTCGTCGACGGCGTGCGTCTTTCGTCGGCGCAGCCGCTCCTTCTCGCCCTCGGGCGTCAGTGACCAGATGCCGTGCGCGACCGACACTGCCGTCGCCAGCGTGAGCACGTCTTCCTCCAGAGGACTGATCTTCCCGTCACGCGCAGCTTCCGCCTTGAGCAGGCGCAAACGATCGGCATTCAGGGGTCCCTTGTCTGCGCTCAGCATCTCGCTGACCGACAAGAGATCGACCTCGGCAGCCAGAGTCCGACGCGCTGCGAGCAGGGCGGTGACGTCCTCGCACACCGAAACCATGGAGCGCATTCGGCAAACGCCATCGTCCTGGCAGCGTAGAATCTCGCCATAGGCGTGTTGACTTTGCGACCAGGCAAACTCGATCGACTCGATCTGCTCCTCTTCCAGTGCAGATTTGCGGTTCGGAGCGTCTGCAGCAGCGCGCAGGATGGTTCTTGCATACAGCAAGCGGTCGGTCTCGCCATTGATGATCTTAAGGGCCATCGGTGTGTCGTCATGAGTGCAGCCAGCCAGCGCCCACGCCATCAGGACGCCAACGGCGGCCCATGCCGCTCGCTTCCATCCGGTCACCTCGCACCTCCCGCGGCACTCTGAACCCAAATGCTTCGGCCACGGGCCTGAACCCGATGCCGGTTGGGAGTCTGAAATTCCCGCTCATCTCCGTCAACACTAGCGCCCAGCTGGCAGGACAGCTGTCACGTAGACCCTGCGGGTCAACATGACCTACTTCTCATGGCTGCCTCGCAGAGCTGCGAGCCCTCCTGTGGGAGCGACTTCAGCCGCGACATGCTTTTGTCGGGCATGGTGTGCAGATCAAAAGCCATCGCGGCTGAAGCCGCTCCCACAGCTTCCTGGTGGAAGCCACTGGATCGCGACGGTGGCTTCATTCAAAGCCGTTGCCGAACAGTAGCGGTGATCGCACCTCAACATTGCCAAGCCGGGCGATGCCGAACTCCTGGGTGCCGAAGAAATCGTCGGGCAGGCCTGGACCGCCGACCAGCAGATAACCTGCCGGGTCGAAGTTGAGGGCCTTGCCGATATCACTTCTGCCGGTGAACGGCGCGCCCTGATAGCTGCCGACCGATACGCCATTGACGCCGTAGGCGGGGTCGCTGTCGCCGTTGTTGAGCAAGCGCATGGTGTAGAACCAGGTTCCGCTGAAATCGGCGCGTTCGGCGGATCCGACCAGTACGATCTTGCCGTTGGCTTGCACCAGCAGATCTCCGGCGGATTCATTGGATCCGAACCCGAGCACATTCTCGACCTCGATCAGTAGAAAGCCGCCGCCGAGGCCCGGTATCGGGTTGAAACTGTTGTCGCGGGTGCCGTTGGTGTTGAAGCGGGCCACGAACAGGTCGAAATCGAATTCGAAGATGTCGTGATTGATGCCCAGGACCACGGGGCGGTCGCTGGCGTCGATGGCCAGTCCCCCGGCGCGGGCGTCTGCGGTGCCGGCGACGCGCACCGAGCCCGCGTTGCCGAAGCTGCTGTCCAATGCCCCGTTGGCGTCGAAACGGTAGACGCCAACAAGGATGTCACTCAGGTTCAGATCGCCCACGTTGGCCAGCACCAGCAGCCGGCCGTTGCTGTCGATCTCGATGTCACGGGCTTCCAGGTCTGCCGTGGCCGAGTCCACACGGACGCTACCCTGGGTGCCGAAGCTGCTGTCCGGGCTCAGGTCTGCGTTCAGTCGCGTCAGTGCCAGCGAGGTACGGCCGCCAATCCGGCGCACGTAGCCGGCAACGACGATGCGCCCCAGCGCGTCGACGATGATGGCCTGGAAGGCTGATTCATCCTGTTCACCCACGCCAAGCGGGCGCTGGTATTGCCCCGCCAGCTGGGCGCCATCGGCGCTGAAGCGGAACACGCTGGCGCGAAAGGAGCCGGGGGCTTCGCGGCGGGCGGCGAACAGCAGGCGGCCGCTGGCATCGATGGCACTGTCGCCCGCCAGATATTTCTCGCCGGCAGCCTGGGCCATCAGATCGGTCATGATCACCGTGCCCGGCTCTGTGGTGCTGGGCGTGGGGCCATAGCTGATGAAGGCGCCATTGGCATCGATTTCAGCCGCGCACAGCGTCGGTACCACCGTGGCGCCGCTGGAGATGCCATCGCAGGTACCGGCCATCAGCAGGCGGCGATCAGGTTTCAGATGCACGCCCACCAGTTCGTCCTCGCCAGACACGCCGATCAATCGACGCCCGCCCTGGGCGAAGCTCGGGTCGTAACCGCCGTCAACGGCCGCCAGCGGACCGCAAAGTGCCAGCAGCGCCAGTCCGGCCAACGGACCACGGGTGTGACGGCAAAAGGTGGCGAGTGTTGCGATCAGATGGGGCATGACCATGGCTCCATTCGGCGGTGCAAACAAGCTGCCTGCAAGGCCCCGGATTGGCCCGGACGCCGACTTCATGCTTTCTTCGTGCTTGCGACGGGATCAGAACTGGCCGTCTTCGAAACCGCTGCGGAACATGCGGTCGCTGTCGAAGGCGGCTTCGCCACTGAGCACGCTGAGGCCGGGGATGACCACAGACCTCATCAGGGTCTGCGGGCTGGCCAGATCTCCGCTCGCGGAATAGTCGACCAGCACCAGCCGCGCTTCGTTGAGGCAGCAGCGCGTACCCAGCGCGAGGCCGCGTCCGGTCGGGGTCAGCGACAGATAGTTCTCGCCGGCGCCGCTGTCATCGCGCTGGCTGCTGGCCACGGTGGGCGTTGCCGGATCGATCAGTCGGGCCCGGCCCAGTCCTGCCACCAGCAACTTCTGGGTGTAGTCATCCCAGGCGACGCCGGTGGCGAAAATGCCTGACTGCAGTCTGGTGGTGACCTGGGTGCCCAGATTCAGGCGTCCAAAGTCGCCATTGAAGGCCTCGGTGCCGGTGCTGTAATAGACCTCGCCGCCGGGCGTGAAGGCGAGCAAGGTCAGATCGGTGTCGCCGCCGCTCAGTGGTACCAGGGTGCCATTGGCAAAGGGTTGCAGCGGTACCCGGCTCAGTCCCTGGCGCCAGCCGCAGTACAGATCTGTGCTGGCGGGATTGCGGGTGCAGACATTGGAGTTGTTGAACGATTGCACCGAGCTGACCTGCCGCGAGCGCAGATCGACACGGCTGACCACGCCGGCACCGGTGACATAGACCAGATCACCGGCGAAGTGGACGCCGCCACCGTTATTGGTGGTGACGATCAACTCTGGCGTGCCGACGGTCAGCGTGCCGGCGCCATCCCAATCGAACTCCAGCCGGTAGAGCCTTTCGGTCTGCAACTCGGCGAGATACACGCCAGCCTTGAGTGCCGTGCCGGCCAGGGCGGGCGGCGTCAGGCTGCAGAGAGCGACCAGCAGGAACAGACATCCTCGGAGCATGGCGGTTTTCCGGCAACGGTGATGTTCGCCAAATCTAGGGATGGATCCGATCTGCGGCCCGGACGGCGACTTCGTGTTTTCTTCATTGCGCTCCGAGCACCGCTGCCGAATCATCGGAACAATTCGTGACGGGAGCTTCTCTGGCGATGCGCTATCGCTTCGCGGAATTCACGCTGGACGCGCAGGAGCGCCGCCTGCTCGACCCTCAGGGTCGGGACGTGAGCTGTGCGCCGAAGACGTTGGATGCGCTGCAGCTGCTGGTGGAGAACGCCGGGCAACTGGTCCGCCGCGATGATTTCCATGAGCGACTATGGCCGCGCGCCGTGGTGGCCGATGACACCCTGGGCAAGCTGATCTGGCAGGTGCGCAAGGCGCTCGCGCCGCAGGGCGAGCATCTGATCGAGACCGTGCCGCGCAACGGCTATCGTCTGCGTGCGCAAGTGGACATCGAGCCTGAGACGGCGCCGACCGTTGCCGCCGCACCCTCGTCGACGCCTTCGACCCCGCCAGAACCGCCGCCCGAGCCGCCAGTCGAAAATTCGAAGGCCCACAGCCGTGGACGCCGCAGCTGGGTAGGCACGGTCATCGGCCTGGGACTGCTTCTGGTGCTGACGCTGGCGCTGTGGCAATGGAGGCAGTCCGCACCGATTCCGACACCGACGTCGGCGCCGTCAGCGCCCTTGGACCGGCCGCTGTCCCTGCCTTCGGCCCTGGCCCCGGCCGAAACCGATGCCGATTTGCCGCCGTGGGTGGCCGAAGCCTTGAGTGCCGCCCTGGCATTGGAGCTGGGCTTGAACGAGCGACCGCCGGTGCCGCTGGGTCAGGCCGTTGCCGAGACGGGCCCCGGTGTGTTGACGCAACGCATCAGCGTTGCCGGGCCGGATCGCTGGCGCTGGCAGATCGGGCGTCCGCAGGCAGAGATCCAGGTCACCGTGATCCTGGACGGCAGCGCCGATGTGCGCGCCCAGATACAGCAGACTGCCGATGCCGTGCGGGCCTATCTGGGCATGCCCGTGCCCGGATTGGCACAGGGCGCTGGCAGGGAAACGCTGTTGCCGCAGCGCTGGTCCAGTCTGCGGGCCTACGCCGAAGCCGACAGCCTGCTGATGCAGCGGCGCGGAGCCCAGGCCTCGGCCCTGCTGGAGCCGGTGGTCGCCGCCGAGCCCGGTTTTGTCCCTGCCCTGGGCCTGCTGGCCCGCGCCTACTATCTGCAGGCGCGCGATCCCGAGGCGGCCCAGGTGGCTCGACAGGGACTGGCGCGTTCAGCGCAGCTGCCGCCCGAGTTGCGGCTGGCGCTGGAGACCCAGCTGAACGAGGCCGAAGGGCGCTTTGACGAAGCCTATGAGCGGGCCCTGGCGCTGCACCAGTTGCTGCCGATGCGCTATGTGCCGGCGCTGACCGCGGCACGTCTGGCCGGGCACACCGGTCGCCACGAGCGTTTCGATCAGCTGATCGAAGTGGCGCGCGAGCTCGGCCCCGGCTATCCGGAGGTAGACCTGCTGGACTCGGTCATCAGTCTGCGCCGCGGTGAACACGAGCGGGCGCTGGCCGCTGCCGAGGCCGGTGCCAAGGCCGCCGAGATTCTGGGTTGGAACTCGATCGCGGCCGAGGCCCATCTCAACGGGGCGCGAGCGCTCGGCCAGTTGCAGCGATATCAGGCTGGGCTGGAGCAACTGGAACATGCGCGGGTGATCTCCACCGTCGACGACGCCAGCTTGCACGCACAGATGAATCTGGTCGAAGGCACGCTGCTGATGGACCTCGGGCGCTTCGAGTCAGCGGCCCAGCAATTGACTCAGGCGGCCGACTGGTTCCGCAGCAGCGGTGCCCTGTTCGAGCTGGCTTCGGCATTGGATATCCGCGGTGAGCTGGCCGGCCTGCAGGGCCAGCTGCCCCAGGCTCGCGCCTATGCAGACGAATCCCTGCAGCTGGCCGCAGCCAGCGGCGATCGCCACATTGGCGTCGCCGTCTGCCTGCGCATGGCTCGCGCCTATCTGAATGCGGGAGAGATCGACGTAGCCCGCCACTGGCTGAGCGAGGCCGTCAGCCGCGCCGAAGCCATCGGCAACCCGGGACTGCTGGCCTCGACACTGACCGACTGGGCGCTCAGCGCCTGGCAGGCCGGCAGCGAAGACGAAGCCCAGGCGGCGGCGCGACGCGCCCTGCCGATTGCACTGGAGGACCAGGACTGGGAACTGGCGAGCACCCTGTCGGGTTTGCTCGGCGATCTGGCGCTGTCCAGCCATGAGGTGGACGAGGCCCGGCAACGCCTGGATCAGGCGCGCGCCTATGCCGAGCGCAGCGACCAGCCATTGGCGCTGGTGCAGATCGAGCGCGAAGAAGCCAGACGCGCCCTGCAATGCCGCGACTATCCAGCAGCCCGCCAGCATCTGCAGACGGCGCGCGCGCAGCTGGACACCGGCAGGGCCGACGGACGCCATGTCCAGCTGCGACGCGAACACGCGCTGCTGGCGCTGGTCGCGGCCGAGCTGGCGCTACGCGAGCAGCGACTGGCAGATGCTGCAAACGCCGTCGAAGAAGCCGGGCAACAGCTCGATGCCCGCGCCGACCGCACCCTGCGCGTGCGTCTGGCCCTGATCGATGCCCGCCGCCTGTATCGATCCGGCAACCCGGCCGGCGCCCAGGATCGATTGCGCCAACTCGGCGACCTCAAATCCGCCGGCCTGGCACGCAGCGCCGCCGCCCGCGAGCGCCTGCAGCAGGCCATGGCGGCCGGCGACGAGGCCGCCATCGACCCACCGCAGCCACCCTGGTGCGCCAAGCTGCGCTGACCCGCCCGTGGGAGCGGCTTCAGCCGCGATGCCTTTTTGGTCTTTTCCCCCAGACCAACCGCCGTGCGCTGACGTAGGCCGGGTCCTTCGCGTCCGTGGGCTTTGACTCAGCCACCAACCACACACGCGAGGCGCCCGGCGCCGTGTTGTACACAGAGCCGCGGCCGCCGGCGCGAAGACCCGCAAAGGTGGCAAGCCGATCCCACGCGCGCCGGAGCCGCGCTACGGCGCCGCTTTGCTGTTGCGGGATATCAGCAGAGAAAGGCGATCGCGGACAGAGTCCGCTCCCACAGGTTTCGCTCCCGCAGGCCGGGTCCTTCGCGTCCGTGGGCTTTGACTCAGCCACCAACCACACACGCGAGGCGCCCGGCGCCGTGTTGTACACAGAGCCGCGGCCGCCGGCGCGAAGACCCGCAAAGGTGGCAAGCCGATCCCACGCGCGCCGGAGCCGCGCTACGGCGCCGCTTTGCTGTTGCGGGATATCAGAAGAGAAAGGCGATCGCGGACAGAGTCCGCTCCCACAGGCTTCGCTCCCGTAGGCCGGGTCCTTCGCGTCCGTGGGCTTTGATCGAGCCCCAACCCACACACGCGAGGCGCCCGGCGCCTTGTTGTACGCAGAGCCGCAGCCGGTCTCGCGCTTCGAACGCGATGGATTCATCGCCCACTGCGACGGCACTTGAGAATTCAGGCAGGCCTTTTGAACCACCGCTTTCCGGGTTCGCGGAACATCAGGAAGATGGCGTACCAGCTCAGCCCCCCAATCACGCCCATCGCGGCTACCAAAAGCAGGAGAGTGGGCGTCAGAGTCGTGCTGCTTGCGGATTCTTCGCCGACTTCGGCGAAAAAGGAGATCACGGAAAGGCTGCAGAGTGCCAGGGTGATGAGGGCATAGGCCAGACGCGCTGCGTTGCGAAGTCTCCAACTTTTCGAGCGGCTGATGAGCAGAATGGACGGCAGCTGATAGAGCAAGGCCGCGATGAATGCCGGAGCCATAAAGATCACGAAGGGGCCAATGACAAGGGTCGTCACCACCGGGGGCAAAACGAGCACGATCCACATGCAGCGCAAGGCAGTCTCGATCTGTTTCGGCATTTCCATGTCCCATCCTTCCTGTTCTGCTGACCCCGGCGCAGCAACACGCAAGGGCCGCAAGGGTTCAGCGCGAACCAATGCATGCTCTAAGGTAACCGATGCGTGAACGAAGTTCGGGAAAGGCTCCCGTTCAAGTTTTGCAGATAGCAGACACTCGAATTCCCGGTCAATCGGGATCCGGTGCCGCACGATGGCCGCGTTGATCGAACAGCCTCTGCAGCCTCGTCACCCAGTAACTCGGCGGTCGCATGGATGTTGGCAGTGAGCCAGGACTGGGCCGCCGCTTCTCCTTGCTCTAAGAATCTCTTGACGAGTTCGAGTGAACCCGGGCCGTGCCATCAACCCTGCATCTGCTCCATGCCGTCCGTGCGTGGGTTCGCCTTTGCCGAATCTGTCCCTCGGGCTTCCCGTGGACGCCGACTCTGTCCGCGAACCACACCACAGCTCACCTCCCTATTCGCGGCCGAAGCCGCTCCCACAGGCGTCGAACCCCGATCCGCGCCCACAAAAAAACCGCCTCGCGGCGGCTTCATGTCCCTCAGAGAAGTAGGTCACGTTGGCCGCGCAGCGGTCTACGTGACGCCGAAGTCAGCAGGAATCGGAAAGCCCTCAGGCCGCCTTCTTCTCCTCCGGCGTCGCCCTGCGCGACTTGCTGAAGCGCGTACCCAAGGTCTTGCGCATGGCATCCAGGCCTTCGCTTCGACCCACCAGCTTGAGCAATCCATAGCCTTGCACCGCTACCGACATGGCATCGCTGCCCAAGGCGAATTCGGTGTCCTGACCGCGTTCAAGCAGCCTGGACAAGCGGATCAACCGCGGCCGCAGCTTGTCACGCGCTTCAGGATCAGCCACCGCTTCTGTGACATCCAGATTCGGCGGAATGATCTGCGGATTCTCCGTCAGCATCTGCAGCGCCTGACGGCAGAAAAACTCCGACTTTTCACCCAACTGCGCAGCGCGCCGTTTGCTGGAAGCCGTCAGAGCCACCAGACCCGACAGCTGGGTTTCCAGCTCGGTCAGTGCGGAATCGATGGCAATCAGCTGCGCATCGTTGAGGTTCAAGGTAGCAAGGTTCTGTTTCATCGTTTCATTCTCCATATCGATCAATGACCCACCCGACGCCCTCGCCGGACAGGTGTGCCACTCGGCACGGAGAGCATTTGACCCTTGTCGAATCTCACAGGCTGAGACGCACCCGAACAAAGTGCAACGAAGTGTCTCGCAATTCGATGGGCGTCTGAGCCTGCCGGCAAACCGCCCATGCCATCGGCCCTATCGGTCAGTCACTGCAAGCCACCGGCTTCAGCCCGACGCTGCCTACGGGCCACGAACCCGAAGGCTGGGACAGAGCGGCTTTGAGGAGGGACGCGCGCCTGCGCGGCCGCTCTGGCTCGGCCTGAAACACAAGAGCGGCGCCGCAGCGCGCCCTCCACAGCAGCGGCCGGAACCACTCTGAGGCTATCTCCAGAGCGCGATTCATGACGAGAGTTCCGTTTCACCAAAGACTGCACGGTGATATTGAATCCGCGTCATTGCGAGCGTAGCGAAGCAATCCAGAGTATCGCCGCACGCCCCTGGATTGCTTCCCCCGGACCAAGTCCGGGGTCGCAATGACGCTTGGGATTCATGACCCGTGTGCACTGTGGGGCAGACACAGGTCGCGACCGCCAAGCCGCAGGTCCGCAGCGGTGGTGGCGCCACAAGGGCGCTCCTACCTTTGGACGAAGCCGTCGCTGTGCTCCCCGGGACAGCAAATCAACAACCTGCGACATGGGTTCTTGGAGAGCGCAACGAGGCAATCCATCGCCCTCGACCGTCATTCCCGCGAAAGCGGGGATCCAGTGCTTTCAGCGACCCACGCCCGCGTGAATCCAGTGCCCCCGACCGTCATTCCCGCGAAAGCGGGAATCCAGTGCTTTCAGCCACCCGCACTTGCGTGAATCCAGTGCCCTCGACCGTCATTCCCGCGAAAGCGGGGATCCAGTGCTTTCAGCCACCCGCACTTGCGTGAATCCGGTGCCCTCGACCGTCATTCCCGCGAAAGCGGGAATCCAGTGCTTCCAGTCACCGGTACCCGCGTGAATCCCCTCCTTCGGCAAAGCCACGAAGCCTTCAAAGAATCCCCAAAGCCATACGCTTGCAACGAAAAATCAACCACTTACGATACCGATACCCGGAAAGAAACCGATCAGCCCGCCAAACCCTTCAAAGCGTCATCGCAAGACATCGATCGCTTCCGCAAACCTACCGATGCGTGATTTCAAGACAACGATGAGTGCATTCAACGCATCGCTCAGTTCCGGCAACCCCCACGCGTCAATAATCCCTGAGACAGCTTGATCACAAGTTATCCCTCGTTTTGGGGCGGCTTTTCGGAGAGTGACATGCCAAAGCCGCATCGGGTTCGCCCGCCAGATCCACCGGTTTCTAT
>JBFWOF010000035.1:0-67303 GCA_050250665.1 Lysobacterales bacterium
GACCAAGGCCGGTCGCGCCGCAAGGGCGCTCCTACGGGTGAACAAGGTTGGTCGCGCCGCAAGGGCGCTCCTTCGGGTGAACAAGGCTGGTCGCGCCGCAAGGGCGCTCCTACGTGTGAACGAGGCCGGTCGCGCCGCGAGGGCGCTCCTACGGGTGAACGAGGCTGGTCGCGCCGCAAGGGCGCTCCTACGGGTGAACAAGGCCGGTCGCGCCGCAAGGGCGCTCCTACGGGTGAACAAAGCCGGTCGCGCCGCAAGGGCGCTCCTACGGGTGAACAGGGCTGGTCGCGCCGCAAGGGCGCTCCTACGGGTGAACGAGGCCCGTCGCGCCGCAAGGGCGCTCCTACGGGTGAACGAGGCTGGTCGCGCCGCAAGGGCGCCTACAGGCCTCGTCGGATCCCGACGTCGGCCAGGGCGTATCCCCATTCCACCAGGCGCTTCTGCACATCGGCATCAAAGGCCGCCAGACGGGTCGGCACCTTGGCCAGCTCCGCGGTCGCCGGGCTGTCCTTCAGCAGCGCCTTCGGGTCCTTGTAGCTGCCGATGAGCGTGTCGATGCCCCAGTAGGCGCCTTTCTGCTTGCGGGTGCGGAGTTCGCGCATGAGCATGCGCTTGCGCAGGGCGCGGGTCTGGTCGATGAGGATGTCGCGCACGCGGCTCATCTGCAGCGGGCCGCGGGTGGGGCGGGTTTCCAGCTCGAAGGGTGCGCCGGCGTCGCTGACCAGGGTGATGTCGATCTTGCCTTGCTGCAGGGCTTCCAGGCCCATGTTGTCGTAGACGCCGCCGTCGCTGAGCACCAGTCGGCCGCGCATGGCATCGCGCTCGGGGCCGGGGATGCCGCCGCTCCAGTGACGCGGATTGGTCTTGATGACGATGGGCGAGAACAGCGGCGGGAAGGCGCTGGAGGCGGCAACGGCCAGCGCCAGCGGTACGTCGGTCTGGCGCGAGGTGCCGAGCATCCAGTCGGCGATGTAATCCTGGCGGAAGCGGAAGTTGCGGCCGGTTTGCAGGCTGGTGGCGTAGAACACGAAAGTGGGCTGGCCGGGTGTGGCGGCGGCCGGAATCTGTTTGAGTGAGAGGCCGCCGAACTGGTAGCGGTCGTAGCAATCGGTGAGGTATTTGCCGGCCGAGCGGAAGGGATTGATCAGACCCTTGAGCCCGGCACCGATATCGATGGTGCGATTGCAGAAGGCCAGCACCTGGTTGGCGACGACGTCATCGAAGTTGCCGGCGCGGCCGTCGTGGAAATCCAGATCCTTCCAGCGCTGCGCCAGGATGCCGGCGAGGATGGAACCACCGGATACGCTGGTGATCAGATCGAGCTTGCCGAGCAGGCCGCCGTCATTGAGGCGCTTGAGGCTGCCGAGGCCAAAGAGCGTGGCGCGGAAGCCGCCACCGGACAGGGCCAGACCCAGGGTTTTGCCGTCGAGAGCCATGATCCGGGTCCTCAGGGGTTTGCCGGATATTCGGAGCCTTTGGGCGCGGGTGCAATGGTTTGGGGGGGTGCGGGTGGCGGGCGTCGGTTTCGCTTTGGTGGGTCCAGACTTGTCTGGACGCTTCTGGGCGGGGTGCGGGAAGAGCGTCCAGACGAGTCTGGACCTACAGGAGCCGTAGATTGGGCGGGTTGCGGGAAGAGCGTCCAGACGAGTCTGGACCTACAGGAGCCGCAGATCCTGCCGAGCAAGCTCGGCACTACCAAGGCCTCGTACGCCGAGGCTCTGGTAGAGCGGAGCTTGCTCCGCTGCTTTGGCTGCGCTTTGGTTTTGCTTTGGTGGGTCCAGACTTGTCTGGAGGCTTCTGGGCGGGGCGTGGGAAGAGCGTCCAGACGAGTCTGGACCTACAAGAGCCGCAGATCCTGCCGAGCAAGCTCGGCACTACCAAGGCCTCGTACGCCGATGCTTTGGTACAGCGGAGCTTGCTCCGCTGCTTTGGCTGCGCTTTGGTTTTGCTTTGGTGGGTCCAGGCGAGTCTGAACCTGCGAAAAGCAGATGCTGGCGTCATTGCGAGGAGCGCAGCGACGAAGCAATCCAGGGTATCGCCGCACGCCCCTGGATTGCTTCGCTTCGCTCGCAATGACGCCGGACTTTCTCTCAGCGCGCAGGCTGTGCCCAACACCGCCTTGCGAAATTGTTGGGCACGGCCTCCGGCCTTTGCCCAACGGTCATGGCTGCGAGCCACCCGCAATCATGAAAGTCGCTGGTGCCATGACCGTTGCATAGGGTTTCTTGCCTAACCCCTCCCCAGCCCTCCCCGAACATCGGGGAGGGAGCGACAGCACTCGCCTGCACGACTTTCACGGCAACCTACGCGGGGTGGGCGATTCGGGTGCGGGATGGTCTCAATAAATCGCGGCGCGGAGGGTGGGGTAGTGCACCAGCCTTTGTCCGGGGATGAATTGGTCCATGCTCAGGGTCCATTGCGAGTGGGGCCAGCGGTAGCTGAGTTCGCGGCGGCGGGGGTAGAGGACGGCGGTGTAGAGGGTGCCGCGATCGCGGCTGAAGGCGAGTGAGTACAGCGGCGGGCGCAGGAAGGTGCTGATGAAGCGCTCGGGTGGGTCTTCGTGCAGCATCAATCGCTTGAGCAGATAGCGCTCGCGTTCGACGGTGGCCGACTGGAAGGCGTGATCGCGGATGTCGTCGCCGGGCTGGTGATTGGTGGCCACGGGCGCGGCGGTGACCAGTGCCGGGCGATCGGGTGCCAGGTGCACGGTGGCGCGATCGCCCTGGGCGTCGACCACGGTGATGTTGTAGGCCATGTGTGTGGGAATGCGTGCGAGCGCGGCGGCGGCTTCGCGGGTGCTGCGGCAGGTCTCCAGCACATAGCGCAGCACGATCGGCACGCCGAAACCTTCGCCGACGACGCGACGGCCGCCAAAGGTCAGGGAGACCGCCAGGCCGGATTCGTTGATGCCGTCGACCAGTCCCATCAGGCAGTCGCTGGTGCCGAGCACGGTCTGACTGCCCCAGCGGCTCAGCAGCGCGGTGGCATCGAAGAACTTGGCGGAATAATCGTAGTTGCGCACCAGCATGGGTTCTTCGCCGGGCCAGACGGCCTGGGAGCAGGCGCTGTCATAGGCGGGCGGACACCACAGGCTGAGAAAGCGGGCGGTGACATCGCCGCCGCCGGCCAGTTCCACCTGTCGCGCCCAGATCGGCACCAGCTCGGGCATGTGCACTTCCAGCGCGCGCCTGCAGGCCAGGAAGCTGGGTCTGGCCAGAAAGCCGTCGCGCAGATACCACTGGCGGTAGGCCGGCCACAGCTGACGGTACAGCCGCAGCCAGGGCTGCCCGCTGGGGTCGTCGGCGATGGCGTGGAAGGTGAGGTTCATGGTGGCCAGAGGGTCATCGGGTCGCGAAGGGTTTTGTAGCACGAGAAGGCGTGGCGTGCTTTCCGGGTGGTGTGTGCTGTTGCTGTGGACGGCGCCGCGCTGCGGCGCGGTGTTGGTTTGCCAGGAGACGAACAGCGGCCGCGCAGGCGCGCGGCCCTCCTTCGGGGTACGCCGACCCGGTGAAGCGCCGGGGAGCCGCTGCGCGGCACCCTCGGCCTACGTCCGGGCGGGTGGTTGCCATGCCGCGTCGACCGGATTGCCGCGTCGCCGGTCGCGCCGCAAGGGCGCTCCTGCACTTTTTGCCGTCATTGCGAGTGAATCGAGGCAATCCAGAAGCACTGGATTGCTTCGTCGCTGCGCTCCTCGCAATGACGCCGGGGTTCATGGCCGTGCGCAAGCTGGGACTTGCACCGGTCGCTCGCAATGACGCCGTCTGCGGAACTCAGGCGAACTTGAAGTGATGTTCTGCGGGCAGCTGCGGCGGCAGTTCGACCAGTGACTCGGCGCGATAGTGCTTGCGGATGCCGTCGATCCACTTCTTGGAACGCTCGGTCAGGCTGAACTTGTCGCTCATGGCGCGGCCGCGCAGCACCAGGATGCCGAGGTCGGCGCCTTCGTAGCGCCAGTCGCCCTTGCCGACGATGCGCAGGAAGAAGGCCTCGTTTTCGGTGCGCACGGCGCGACGGTGATAGTCGAAGCGGTCGAAATGCACTTCGCCGGCTTCGTCCATGCGCCAAATACCGGTTTCCGGGGCGTGGGTGATCTGGCCGATGGAATCTTCGGTGTGCTTGATGACCATCTGGCACCAGGAATCGATGTTGTCGGGATCAGCCCAGCGCGCATTCAACTCGGCGATGTCGATGTCGAAGGGCACGTTGGAGAATTCCAGCAGATGGAACAGGGCCAGCGGCGCATCGGCGTGGGCAAAGGCGGCGTGGTTGGTCATCGAGCTGGCGCCGGTGATGCGCGGATTGAGCTCGCCCAGATAGATGTCACGGGTCTTGGTGTCGATCAGGAAGTCGAGTTCGAAATAGCCGCGGTAACCTTCCTTGCGCAGCTGTTCGCCGAAGGCAAAGGTGTAGTCACGGGCCTGTTCGCGGGCGCGCTTGGAGAAGGCGTTGGCGAAGATCTCGTTGCCGCACCAGCCGCCGCGATAGGGCGTGAGATCGTTGAAGCCGACCAGTTCGGTCATCAGCGGGCCGACGATGGTGCCCTGCCTGGTGGCGCAGGCTTCAATGGCCGCACCGCGGCAATTGATGCGCTTCATGATCTTGATCTCGCCCTGGCCGATGATGTCGTGCTGATGCTTGCGGAACTCGGCCTCGGACTTGATGAAGAAGGTGGTGTGGCCGGAATCCCCATAGGCCGACTGCAGCACCAGATCGGTGCCCAGCTTGGCTTTTTCGGCCACTTCCATCAGCTGCGCGTAGTCATTGATCTCGGCCAGCGTGTTGGGAACGCTGGGCACTCCGGCCTTGTTGCCGATGCGCACGGTCTCGATCTTGTTGTCGATGCGGTTGCGCAGGCTGGCCTTGGGGAACCAGACCTCGGCGCCTATTTCCTTCGACAGGGCTTCGGTCTGCTCGTCGAACATCAGGAAGATGAACTTGGGTTTACCGCCGCGTTTGGCGACGTGATCGATGACTTCCTTATGCTGCAGCAGATAGTTGTTGATGTCCTCGATCGACTGGAACTCGGCATGCGGTTGCTCGGAGGGGCAGAACACATTGGGGTGCTGACCGTCATAGCAGTCGATGTAGCTGATGTAGCTGAGATTCTTGACCCACTCGTCGAGGCCGAGCAGATTGAAGTTGGTGGCGCTGACGAAGTAAACCGGTTCCTCGAAGCGATGGAAGAAGCGGCGGATCTCGGAAATGTTCTTCAGCTTGCGGCGTTTTGCCATCGGTATTGCTCCTGATTTGGTCAGTGCGCGGTGCGGGCGTTGGCCAGCGCTTCTTCGGTGAAGACGCGCAATCCAAGGTCAGGCCGGTAGCCATGAATTTCCTTGACGTCTAGCGCGCGCATGAAATGCAGGATCTCCTTGGAGATCACCTGCCCCGGCACCAGAATCGGAAAGCCGGGTGGATAGGGAATGATGAAAGCGGTCGAGACCAGTTCGCGGCCGCTGTCCATGGCGGCTTCCATCGATCCATCCTCGATCGGGAAGTAGTCGCAATTGGACTCGTCGTAGGCCATGAAATAGGCGCTGCGGATGTCGCCTTCGGACGTGCCTTCGGCCTTGCCGGTGCGGAAGGCATCGTGAAAGCGGGAGAAGTCGGGCAGCGGCGGATAGTCCTCGGTCAGCGATTTCACGCGCTTGTCGAAGGCCAGTTTTTCCATCTTGCTGGCATCTTCGAGCTGGGAATCGATGTCGGCAGCCACCCGCACCAGCACTTCGATCAGATAGGCCACCGACGAGCGCGTGGTGCCGATGTTGGTCATGAACAGCACGGTGTTGCGTGAGGTCTTGTTGATCTGGATGCCGTGCTTGTTCATCAGCACTTCGTTCTTGAAGGTGTCGCCGTCGTAGCCGGCGTGACCCACGGCCAGCGTCACCCGCGAAGCGTCGAGCGCAAACTCGTCGATGGCGAAGGCGTTCCAGGTGTCGTTCCAGCCCTGCTCCTGATCCCAGTAGGCATTGATGCCCGACTCGCGGTGGGCTGATGGGATCAGTTCCTTGACTGTGAGTACCCGGAAATACTTGCGCAGCAGCGGGTGTGAATCGATGGCTTTGCGCATGGCCATCGCCGCTTCGATCTGCTTCTGTACGAACTCGAATCCCTCCAGTTCCACCTGGCGGCGGCCGACATCGAGCGAAGCGATGATCTGGTAGTTGGGCGAGGTCGAGGTGTGGGTCATGTAGGCCTCGTGGAATGCCTGTTCGACCTCACCTTTGAAGTCCTGGTCGTGCACGTGAATCATCGAACCCTGGCGCAGCGAGGTCAGGGTCTTGTGGGTGGACTGGGTGGCGTAGGCGCGCACCCGTACCCTGGCCGGGTCGGGCAGCAGACGGGTCTCCAGCAACTTCTTCTCACTGGCGCCGGCCAGTTCCGCCTGTTGCGCGGCGTAGCGCTCGGCATAGGCCGGACTGCGATAGCGCGCCCGCAGCGACGCGGCGGTGGCCATGGCGGTGCGCTGACGGTAAGTGGGGGCGAAGCGGGCGAAGGCGAACCAGGCCTCGTCCCACAGGAACACCAGATCCGGCTTGATCGCCAGGCACTCTTCCATGACCCGCTCGACGTTGTAGATGATGCCGTCGAAGGTGCAGTTGGTGAGCAGCAGCATGCGCACGCGGTCGAGCTTGCCGGCCTTTTTCAGGGTCAGCAGCTGGTGCTTGATCTCGCGCAGCGGCACCGCGCCGTACATCGAGTACTCGCTGAGCGGATAGCTGTCGAGATAGACCACATTGGCGCCGGCCAGCATCATGCCGTAGTGATGCGATTTGTGGCAGTCGCGATCGACCAGCACGATGTCGCCCGGCCGGACGATGGCCTGGACCACGATCTTGTTGCAGGTGGAGGTGCCGTTGGTGGCGAAGAAGGTCTGCTTGGCGCCGAAGGCACGCGCTGCCAGTTCCTGGGCGTGCTTGATCGGGCCGGTGGGATCGAGCAGCGAATCGAGGCCGCCGGAGGTGGCGGAGGTCTCGGCCATGAAGATGTTCATGCCGTAGAACTCGCTCATGTCGCGGATCCAGTTGCTGCGGATCAGCGATTTGCCGCGACTGATCGGCATCGCATGGAAGACGCCGGTCGGCTGCTTGGAATATTCCTTGAGCGCGTTGAAGAAGGGCGTGTTGTAGCGCGAGTTCAGGCTGCGCAGGATGTTCAGGTGCAACTCGGTGAAGTCTTCCTGGTTGTAGAACACGCGGGCGCAGCCACCGAGGTCGCGCCCGGCGATCTCCTCCACCGAGCGGTCGGTGACCAGGAACACATCCAGCTCCGGCCTGATCTTTCGCAGCAGACGGCAGAGCTCGGGGCCGTAGTCCTCGGGATCGATGGACGACAGATCCTCATCGCCCACCCGGTGCAGATAGCGCTTGAGGATCTCCATGTGGTTGGCCGAGGCAAAGCCGAAGTCATGGCGTACCACCACCGACTGGATGTTGTGATTGAACAGCACGCCGATCAGCGCATCCTCGAAAGTGCCGACCGACACGGCCTCGTAGACGAAACGGTCATCGTTGCGACGCTGGTCGCGCAGGGCCTGGCACTGGGCTTCGTGTTGCGCCGGGCTGAGGTCGTCGACGATCAGCACCTCGAAATAGGGTCGCGATTGCGCCTTCAGCTCGTGGGTCTCGATGCGATCCTGCTCGTCGTCGAGCTCGCGCTCGTGGTCGGCATGGAAATCCGACAGGCGGCGGCGGTAGGTGCCGGCCTGCAGCGAGCGCACCATGCGGGTGACGGCGCGGCCGAAATCGATGAAATCCTCCCGTGACAGCAGCTTGCGCAACTGCTCCAGGCCGCGACGGCCGGGGAAGGCCCAATAGGCCTCGATGGGCCCGAGCGAACTCAGCAGGTGGTGGATCTTTTCGAGAATCTGGGCGCGGTGGCCATTGCGTGAGCCGCCTGCCAGCTGTCCGGCGAGGCTCTTGAGCGCGGTCCAGCGATCGTTGCGCAACTGCGAGGCCGAATAGTAGTCGCTGAGAGAGCCGTGTTCCGGCGCGGCGACGGCGGTGGTGGCCGGTGCAACGCGACTGCTGCTGGGTGCCGGTTCAGCCGAGATCGCCGGTGCCGGTTGACCGGCGCGCTGGACTGGCTTGGGTTTTCTTGCGGGCATGGCTTGCTCCTCATGCGGGTCGGGTGTTGGTGAAAACCGACGACGGGGTCTCCTCTGACGGGTGGTGAGTGCGGTTCAGACCAGCTTGCGCGGCGGGATGGGCGCCAGCATTTCCGGCGCAGCGGAATGCAGCCCGGCGTCACCGCCCTTGGCCGGCATGGTCAGCGGCCCAAGGGTGTCCAGATAGGCATCGGTTCCAGAATCGCGACGGTAGACGCTGAGATCGACGGTGCGATCGCGAAAGCTCTTCAACGGTTGGCCGAGGCCGTTGACGCCGGTTTCGCGCTGCCGGCGCACGCGCGCGAAGTCGATCTCGACCGGCAGGGTCTCGCTGGAACCGCCGGCCTGGGCCAGCACCGTACCGGTCGGATCGACCACGCAGGAGCGACCGATTCCGCCGGCGCCCAACCCATTGATGTCGAAGACATAGCACTGGAACTGCGCCGCCGTGGCCCGGGCGATGGCCAGTTCGACATCGCGGTCGATGGTGCCGGTGAGCACCGGATGGATCAGCACCTCGGCGCCCATGGCGGTCAGCGTTCGGGTGGTTTCGGGTATCCAGATGTCGTAGCAGATCGACAGGCCGCAGCGACCGAGACCGGGCACGTCGAACACACAGAAGTCGGTGCCGCCGGTCACATCGTGTTCGTAGGGCATGAACGGGAACATCTTGCGATAGCGGTCCACGACCACACCCTCGGGATTGATCACCGACGTGGTGTTGTAGAGCTTGCCATCGCTGCCGCGCTCGAACACCGAGCCGGGGATCAGCCAGATGCCGTGCTTGGCCGCCGCCGCCTGCAGGGAGCTTTCTTCAGGCCCCGGCAGGGTCACCGGCTGGTTGGGTACCGGGCCGCACTGGGCCAGTTCGCTGAACACGATCATCTGAGTCCAGGGAAAGCGGATCATCACCAGGTCGATCCGGTGCAGCATCTCGATCAGATTGCTGTGCAGCGCCGGGACCATCATCTGTACCCCGGCTATCGCGAATGGCAAGCTCATGAATTTCCTTGTGATTTGTGTCGGCGGGCTCCGTGCTGTCCGCAATGATTCCTGCGCTTTTCAAGCGGCAGGTGCGAGGGTACTTTGTTCGATGAAGGCCTCGCGCAGAATCCCGACGCCCTCACGCAGCAGTTCGTCGGAGATGGTCAGCGGCATCAGGAAGCGGATCACGTTGCTGCGCACGCCGCAGGCCAGCACCACCAGGCCACGCTGGGCACAGGCGTGCACCAGCAACTTGGTCAGCGCTGCATTGGGCTTGCTCGCATCGCCGTCCTGCACCAGCTCCATCGCCACCATGGCGCCGACGCCGCGTATCTCGCCGATCAGTGGCTGCAGGCGGGTATCCGCGCGCAGATCCTCGAGCAGATCGCGCAGCAGGGTGCCGACATGATCGGCCCGCGCGCACAGCTGTTCTTCGGCAATCACGTCCAGCACCGCCAACGCCGCAGCGCAGGAAATCGGCGAGCCGGCGTAGGTACCCCCCAGACCACCGGGCATCGGCGCGTCCATGATCTCGGCCTTGCCGATGACGCCGGAGATGGGAAAGCCGCCGCCCATGCTCTTGGCGACGGTCATCAGATCCGGCTCGATACCGGCATGCTCGATGGCGAACAGCTTGCCGGTGCGGGCGAATCCGCTCTGAACCTCGTCGATGATCAGGACGATGCCGTGCTGATCGCAGATGGCGCGCAAGGCCTGCAGGAATTCGCGCGGTGCGATGTAGAAACCGCCCTCGCCCTGCACCGGCTCGATCACCATGGCCGCAATCTGGCTGGGATCGAGATCGGCATGCAGCAGGGTATCGAGCGCGGCCAGCGTGTGCGCGGCGCTGACGCCGTGATAGGCGATCGGATAGGGCAGGTGATAGACCTCGCCGGGCAGCGTGCCGAATCCGGCCTTGTAGGGCAGCACCTTGCCGGTCAGCGACATCGCCATCATCGTGCGGCCGTGGAATGCGCCGGAAAAGGCAATCACGCCATTGCGCCGGGTGTGGGCGCGGGCGATCTTGATCGCGTTCTCGACGGCCTCGGCACCACTGTTGAAGAAGATCGTCTTCTTCGGTGTCGGGCCCGGGGCCAGATCATTCAGGCGCTCGGCCAGCTGCACATATTCGGGGTAGGGATTGATCTGAAAGCAGGTGTGGCTGAATTTCTCCAGCTGGGCGGCAACCGCGGCCTTGACGCGTGGATGCAGATGGCCGGTGTTCAGCACCGCGATGCCGGAGGCAAAGTCTATGTAGCGCCGGCCTTCGACATCCCAGAGCTCGGAGTTCTCCGCTCTGGCCACGAAGACCGGCAACATGGTGTAGACGCCGCGCGGGATGGCAGCCTGGCGACGGGCCTGCCAGTCGGCGTTCGTGTCCGGACTATCGGACGACACAGTGGATTGCGGCATGCCCCCTCCAATAGAAAGTCGATCGTTGTGATATCGCCGAGCTCAGCATCTCACTGAGGCTACTTGCCGTGGCAAGGACAGTGACAGTGACAGGGTGCGCCAAAGGCTGCCAACGGAGCGTGACCATGCGCGTTGGCGGTGCAGACAGAGACGGCAAAAGCCTGCCAGCTCAGGATTGAAAAAAGCAGTTGGATCAAGCACACCCATGGTGACCGGGTGCAAGGGAAAAAGCAAATAGAGCGCCGGGCAGCGCCAGGTCTGCGCCAGAACTTGCGCAGTCTCCGAGGCGCCCGGTCAGTCAGGGCGGGCACGCCGGCTGACCGCTGCACTGAGCCCGTCAGCGCCCTCGATCCGCGGTGTGGTTCGCGCCGCCCGCGGCAAAGGCGGCAAGCAGTTCCTGGGCGACGCTGGCGGCGGCCAGTGCCGTGATCTCGGCGTGGTCGTAAGGCGGCGAGACTTCGACCACGTCCATGCCGATGATGTTGAGCCCGGCCAGGCCGCGGATCAGTTCCAGCGCCTGATGGGTGGTGAAGCCGCCAACCACCGGTGTGCCGGTGCCGGGCGCGTGCGCCGGATCGAGGAAATCGACATCGAAGCTGACATAGCAGGGGCGGGTGCCGACGCGCGCATGGATGGCGGCACAGGCGGCTTCGATGCCGGCCCGGTGCAGCCAGCGCGCATCGCGCACGTCGAAGCCGTGGGTGTCCTTGTTGCGCGTGCGCATGCCGAGCTGGATGGAGCAGGCCGGATCGACGATGCCGTTCATGGCCGCGTGGAAGAACATGCTGCCGTGGTCGATACGCGGACTGGCATCGGCCCAGGTGTCGCTGTGAGCGTCGAAGTGGATCAGGGCAATGGGCTCCGCGCGGCGCGCGCGCAGCGCCTTGAGGATGGGATAGCTGATGAAATGGTCGCCGCCCAGCGCCAGCGTGCTTACCCCGGATGCGGCGATATCGGCGAATGCGGCCTCGATCAGATCCGGGATCTGTTCCGGGCGACCCTGGTCGAACCAGACATCACCCCAGTCGACGATGTTCAGCGCCTCACAGGGATCGACATCCCAGGCGTAGGGTCCGCACCAGGCCAGCGAGGCCGAAGCGGCGCGTATCGCCCGGGGCCCGAGCCGCGTGCCCGGTCGATTGGTGGTGGCGAGGTCGAAGGGCACGCCGATCACGGCGACATCGACGCCGCTCAGATCCTTGCTGTAGCGACGACGCAGAAAGCTCAGGGCGCCCGAATAGGTGGGTTCGGCCACGCTGCCGTAAGGCGAGGTGCGGGTGAACGCCAGATCGCAGGTCTTCGGGTGAGCCGGGTCGTCTTTCGCCATGGTGCAGGAGTCCGTTGGGAAGCAGGGCCTCGGCGATCGTAGGCCAGCGGGCATCCTTGACGCTAGATGATCAGGTTCATCAGTAGTCTCCGCCGGGTAGGTCAGGTTGTCCGCGCAGCGGGTTTCGTGAGGCTTCTTGTGACATCGGGGCTGGGTCGCGACACCGTGTCACGTAGGCCTTTCAGGCCAACGTGACCTACGAAAGCCGGGTCTCTGGTAGGTCACGTTGTCCGCGCAGCGGGCTACGTGACATCGGTCCTGAACCCACGACCGAGTAGCGATATGCTTCGAGCCGACGAACAACCGACAACCAGGAATCCCCATGCCTGCAATGAGCAAGGAACAATGGCTGGCTCGCGCCGCGGAGCTGCATATTCCGCATCAGGCTTTCATCGACGGCAAGTCCGTGGATGCCGCCAGCGGCGCCACCTTCGACTGCATCAGCCCGATCGACGGTCGTCTGCTGGCCAAGGTCGCGTCCTGCGGTGCTGAGGATGTCGAGCGCGCCGTTGCCGCCGCCAGGCGCAGTTTCGAGGCGGGGGTCTGGTCGGCACGGCCGCCAGTGCAGCGCAAGAAGGTGCTGCAGCGCTTCGCCGAATTGATGCAGCAGTACCGCGAGGAACTGGCCTTGCTGGAAACGCTGGACATGGGCAAGCCGATCAACGATGCCCTGAAGGTGGATCTGCCCGCCAGCGTGCGCTGCATGAGTTGGACCGCCGAAGCCATCGACAAGGTTTACGGCGAGGTGGCGCCCACCGGACCGGATGAGCTGGGGCTGATCACGCGCGAGCCGCTGGGCGTGATCGGCGCCATTGTGCCGTGGAATTTCCCGCTGCTGATGGCCAGCTGGAAGATCGCCCCGGCGCTGGCGACCGGCAATTCGGTGATCCTGAAACCTTCGGAAAAATCTCCGCTGACGGCGCTGCGCATCGCCGAGCTGGCGATGGAAGCGGGCATACCCGCCGGGGTGTTCAATGTGCTGCCGGGATTCGGCAAGGAAGCCGGCGAACCTCTGGCCTCGCACATGGACGTCGACGGGCTGGTCTTCACCGGTTCGACCGGCGTCGGCAAGCATCTGCTCGGTTGCGCCGCTCGTTCCAACATGAAGCGCGCCTTCATGGAATGCGGCGGCAAGAGTCCGAACATCGTGTTCGCCGACGCGCCCAACCTCAAACGTGCCGCCTACGCTGCCGCTTCGGGCATTTTCTACAATCAGGGCGAGGTCTGCACCGCCGCTTCGCGTCTGCTGGTCGAGCGCAGTATCCAGGACGAGTTCGTGGCCATGGTGGTCGAGGCCGGTCGCGGCATGCGTCCGCGTCATCCGCTGGATCCGGATGCGCCGACCGGCGCCATGGTCGACGATATCCAGATGCAGCGCGTGCTCGGCTACATCGGGAAGGGCAACGAACAGGGCGCACGCCTGCGTCTGGGCGGCGAGCGCGTGCTGAGCGAAACCGGCGGCTACTACATCGAGCCCACGATCTTCGATCAGGTCCGCCCGGACATGAGCATTGCCGCGGAAGAGATCTTCGGCCCGGTGTTGTCGGTGATCGCCTTCGATGAGGAAGCCGAGGCGCTGAAGATCGCCAACGACAGCGCCTATGGGCTCGCTGCAGGTGTGTGGACCCGCGACATCAACCGCGCCCATCGCATGGCCCGCAAGCTGCGGGCCGGCAGTGTCTGGGTCAACTACTGGGACGGTGGCGACATGACCGCACCCTTCGGCGGCTACAAGCAGTCGGGCAATGGTCGCGACAAATCCCTGCACGCCTTCGAGAAGTACACCGAGCTCAAGGCCACCTGGATCAATCTGGCGGATTGAGGCCGTTGCGGGAAACACAGGCGGGATCGCCTGCTGCGCGTAGCCCGTTGTGCCGCGCAGCGGCTCAGCGGGGCTTCTGCATCACCGCCCGGCGCCCTGTCGTCCTCAGAGCCGCGGCCGCCGGCGCGAATACCCGCCGGCACTCATCAGAATCCACACGCGCCGGAGCCGCGCTACCAACTGTAGGAGCGACCTCGCGTCGCGACCGGCCAGCCGCACGTCCGCCGCAGCGGTCGCGCCGCAAGGGCGCTCCTACCGGTGAACAAAGTCGGCGTTGCGCTCACAACGAGCCCGCGGAAAAGGCTAGAGACCGTCACTCCCAGTGCACTTCTCCGCGTTCTCCGCGCCTCCGCGTGAGATATCCGGCGCTCAGCCGCGGAATGCGGCCGTGGAGGGCGCCGCGCCGCGGCGCCGCCTTGCTTTTCCTGTAGGTCAAAAGCGACCGCGCAGGCGCGCGGCCCTCCTTGAAGCCGCTCAGATCTCTACCGCGCGTTGCTCCTGGGTCCAGGCGTTGAAGCCGCCCGCCAGGGACAGCGGTTCGACAAAACCCAGACGCTTCAGAGCCTCGGCCGCGAGCGCGCTGCGGCCACCGCTGCGGCAATACACCGCGATCGGCTGATCGCGATGGGCCAAGGCAGGATCCTTGACGAAATTCACCGCCGGATGACCGTCAATTTCGAATTCGAGCACGCCACGCGGAATGTTGACTGCTCCGGGGATGTGGCCTGCGGCAAATTCCGCCGGCTCGCGCACGTCGACGATCGGGCATCCGCCGCTCTGCAGACGCAACAATTCAGTGCCGCCAATTTCCTTGATCTGTGATCTGGCGTGAGAGATCAGATCCTGTACCGTGGTGCGCATGCTCTGCTCCGTAGTCGGCTGCATTAAGATTCATCTACTTTAGATATGGCTCATGTAATATGCAAGGCTGGACCGACGACGCGTTGGCGTCTGATTCATCGGACTCAGCGCGGCAAGTCCGGTCAACTCTTCCAACGGAGATCTTCCATGCAAGCCCAGGTGCAACCCTTCTTTCACGCCCAGAGCAATACCTACACCTATGTCGTCAGCGATCCGGCGACCGGGGCAGCTGCGGTGATCGATCCTTGCCTGGATTTCGATGCCAGATCCGGGCGCACGGGCGTGAAGTCTGCGGCAGCCATACTCGAGCATCTGCAGTCCAAGGGCTTGCAGCTACTTTGGATACTTGAAACCCACGCGCATGCCGATCACCTCAGCGCCGGTCGCTGGCTGAAATCGCAGCAGCCGCAAGCGCAGCTGGCCATTGGCCAGGGTATCCGCGAGGTCCAGCACACCTTCAAGCCGGTGTTCAATCTGGGTGATGACTTTGCCACGGACGGCAGCCAGTTCGACCGGCTGTTCGCTGACGCCGAGCACTTTGCCATCGGCGAGCTGGATGCCGAAGTGCTGGCCACGCCCGGACACACCAATGACAGTGTCAGCTATCTGATCGGCGATGCCCTGTTTGTGGGCGATACCCTGTTCATGCCCGACGGCGGCAGCGCCCGCTGCGACTTTCCGGGGGGCAGCGCCGCGCGTTTGTATCAGTCGATCCAGCGTCTGTACGCACTACCCGATAACACCCGGGTGTTTGTCTGTCACGACTATGGTCCCAACGGTCGCGAATTCCGCTGCCAGACCAGCATTGGTGAACAGAAGGCCGCCAATATCCATGTGCGTGCCGACGTCGCGCAGGCGGAGTTCGTGCGCATCCGCGAGGCCCGCGACGCCACGCTGGACATGCCGACGCTGATCCTGCCGTCGATACAGGTGAATATCCGCGCCGGTGATCTGCCGGAGCCCGAGGCCAACGGCGTGCGCTATCTGAAATTGCCGCTGGACCAGTTCTGATCGCTGGCAATGCCCGGCTCTTGTAGCCCGAAGTGCGCGCAGCGCTCTCCGGGCGGTGATGCAGATGAGCCCCGGTGAGCCACTGCGCGGCACACCAGGCTACGCACAGCAGGCGAGTTCATGGCCCGTGGGCAGTGTCGGACCGATACAGGTGGCTCTCCATGAACCCATGTCGCAGGTTTTTGATTTGCTCTTGCAGGTCACGTTGCTCGCGTAGCGAGCTACGTGACGCAACTGGATGTCACGTAGTCCGCTGACGCGGACAACATGACCTACGACGGCGAGTTCATGGCCAGTGGGCAGTGTCGGGCCGACACACGCGGCTCGCAATGAACCATCCACAACTGATGATGCAGGCCGGAAGGATGCCGCGGACTTGCCGAAACTGATCAGATTCACCTAATTCATGTGTAACTAATTTAGCGAATTCCTGCGTCTTGCCCGTTGTAGGGCATCAGCATGTGCCCGAAATGCCTCTGCAAGACATTGATCGATAACACTAAAGCCTGAAATATGGCGACGATCTGCAGCAAGCCGAGTTGCTGCGCTGCACGGTTGACAGCGGCTGAGGGCTTCATGAAAACTCACTGGACATACCCGGGGTGGTATCTGATGCGCTCCGGGTGAACTGCCCATGCACGGCACCTGGGAGGGTGAACATGAGTTCAGAGGCGAAGCCGTTATGGCGTCCGCACGCAGCGGGCTTGCTGCTGGGATTGGGATTGCTGTTGACCTTCCTGCTCACCGGCCACGGTCTGGGCGGTAGCGGGTTCACCACTGCCCTGGCGGCCGCCGGCGCTGACGTGTTGGCACCTTCAACCACGGCGGGGAACAGCTATCTGGGTCCCATGGTGTCCGACGGCAACAATCCGCTGGATGCCTGGATCACCTGGCAGGTGCTGGGCGTAGCCATCGGCGCCTTGATCGGCGCGGTCTCTGCACGCCGTTTCCGGTTCGATGTCGATGGACCCACCCGCCTGAAGAAGGCGGGTCGATTGACCATGGCCCTGGTCGGCGGGGTCATTGCCGGATTTGGCGCGCGCATTTCCCTGGGCTGTACCAGCGGCCTTGGGCTGTCAGGCGCAGCGACGCTGGCTACTGCCGGTTTTGTGTTTCTCGGTGGCTTCTTCATTTCCGGTGCGATCTTCGGACTGCTGACACGGAGGCTGTGGCAATGAGCTTTCCCCTGGGTTACACCGGCGTGATCTCCGGACTGGTCTGCGGCGTGGTCTTTGGGTTCGCCCTCGAGCGCGCCGGGTTTGCCAGCGCCTGCAAACTCACTGCGCAGCTGCGATTTCGCGACTGGGCGGTATTCAACGTGATGTTCACTGCCATCCTGGTGTGCGCATTCGGGCTCTATTTCCTGCAACTGGCAGGACTGGTCGCCAGCGACAGCCTGTACGTGCCGACCACTTATCTCTGGGCGACGGCACTGGGCGGAGTCGGTGTGGGCGCCGGCATGGCGATCGGTGGCTACTGTCCGGGGACCTCGGTGGTCGGCTTCATGTCCGGCAAGATCGATGGTCTGGTGTTCTTCCTCGGCATCGTGCTCGGCACCTGGGTCTTCGCCGGTGCCTATGATGCCCTCAAGCCCATGCTCGAAGCGGCGCCGGGTCCTGAGGGACAAACCCTGTCGCAACTGCTGCATGTGCCCGATCTGGTGGTGCTGCTGGCGCTGACCGCAGTGGCGGCAGTGGTCGGCTGGTTCACTGCCCGTCCGAGTGCTCGAACCTGATCCTCTGGGAGCAAGCTAATGCAATCCAAGTCCAAGACCTCGAATTCGCGTCAGCTGAGCGAACGGCTGTCGGCACTGCTGATGGCCTCAGCTCTGGCGGTGTTGCCGGCAGCCTGTGCCCAGCCCGATGACAGTCAGGCTCCGACCACGGCCAAGACGGAACCCGCTGCACCCACCGATGCGGCGCCGGCAGATCAGCCGGCACCGGCCAATCCCTGCGCACCCAAGCCGAAGAAAAAGCCGGCCAATCCCTGCGAATAAGCGCTCATGAGCGGCAGCGTCCTGATTCCCGAGCCCGCTTCCGGCGAGCGCAGACGTCTGCGCCAGGCCGGGTCGGAACTGCTGGAAGTGATGCAGACGCTGCAGCAGCGGGGACGCAACGTGATCACCGAATTGCAGGGAGATGGACCGTCGATGACACAGTGGCAGCACTATCCCGATGACGATGCCACTGATCCCGTGAGCGGTTATCGCTGGTACTACCACGCCCATCCGGAAGCCAGTGCACGGGGGGAGCACGGTCATTTTCATGTCTTCGCCGCTGCTCCGGCTGGCCGCGGCTACACCCACCTGCTGGGCCTGTCGATGTCGGCCACTGGCTTGCCCCTGCGGGCCTTCACGACCAATCGCTGGGTCACCAATGAGATCTACCAGCCGGCGGCGCGGGTGCTGAGTCGGGCGCGGCAGTTTGTGATGCGCCAGCCCGCAAAGTGGGCTCTGGTGCATCAATGGCTGGCGGCCACGCTGACGCTGTTCGGTCCGCAGATCACCTGGCTGTTGCACGAGCGTGATCGGCGCCTGGCGGCGGCGCAGATCCGTCGAGCTTCCGTGTTTGAAGACCGTCGCACCAACCTGCTGTCGCAGTGTCGTCTCGATCTGCAGGCGCAGTTCGAATGGCTGGACGCTGCCGGCCCCCTCAAGATCCGCAATGGAGCAATCCGATGAAACTGCAAGCCGTATTTGTACTGCTGAGCTCGCTGGGTTTCGCAGCGGCCGCCGCTGAATTGCCAGGCCCGGTGGTGTCCGTTGCCTGGCTCAACGAACATCGCGCGGAAGTGGTGGTTCTGGACGTGCGCAGCGATGTTGCCGGATTCACCACGGCGCCCGAGTGGTCCACCGATGCCAAGACCGGTGCCAATGTGCTCGACAGCAGCGGCGGTCATATTGCCGACGCCCGGCTGGTGGACTTCAACCTGTGGCGCGTGAGTGCGGAGGTTGAGGGTCACAAGATCGACAAGCTGATCCCCAGCGCCGGGGAAGTGCAGACCCTGATGCGCGGGCTCGGGGTCAAGGCTGATGACACGCTGGTCTTGACCACCCCTGGAGCCGATCCCAGCGAGGTCGATATGGCCGCCCGTGTGTACTGGACCCTCAAGACCTATGGCGGCAAGCAGATGGCTCTGCTGGATGGCGGCAATGCGGCCTGGTTACAGGCGGGCTACCCGGTATCCGTCGATGCGCCTGCGAAACTGGCTGCCGGCGACTGGAGCGCAGCCGATCGCAACAATGCCTGGCTGGCACAGGCCGACGATTTGAAGCCGGGCAAGGGCGGGCCGCAGCTGATCGACGCCCGTCCGGTGCCGCAGTACCTGGGTGTGGTCTACAAGAAGCCGGCAGTCGCTGCCGGTGGACACGTCGAGGGCGCGGTGAACTACCCGATCGAACTGCAGACGCGCCCGGCAGGCCTGGCGCAGATGTTCCTGACGTCCGAGCAATATCGCAGCGTCATGAAGGGCCTGGGCTATGTGCCTCAGGCCGGTGCCATCACCTACTGCAATACCGGGCACATGGCGGCCGGGGCCTGGTTCGTGATGAGCGAGATCATGGGCAACCCCGATACCCGGCTGTACGACGGCTCCATGCACGAATGGACCACGCTGGGACGTCCGGTGATAGGCGTGGGTCTCTGAGCGATGAGCCCGACTGAGCGCCAGTTGTCAGCGAGCTTGTTCGGCGGCAGCGCCGAGCATCTCGACCTGCATTTCCAGGTACACGCTGTAGGCATTGCGGCGATTGGCGGCCTCGAAGGTGGGCAGGTCGGCATACGCGGACCAGTCGATGGCCGCGTAGGCCTCGTCGAAGCTGCTCAGCTCCTCGACCGCGGCGCCCATCTGTGTGCGCAGGAACTGGAGGTAGTCGGCGGTCAGCCGCAGATCGTCGTCGACCGCGCAGGACATGTCGCCATGGCCGGGCACGATGCAGCGCGGCTGCAGCGCGCGCATGGCCTCGATATCGTTCAGCCAGCCGCGGGTATTGCCGTCGACGACGAAGGGCAGCCGTCCGTTGAAATAGAGATCACCGGCAAACAGCACGCGCGGTGCGACCACCAGCAGCATCAGATCGTCGGGCGCATGGGCGTGTCCAGCCGAGATCAGACGAAAAGCCGTTCCTCCCAGGTCGAAATCCATGGACTCACCGGCGCGCAGATCGAGCCAGCGATCGGCCGGGAGCAGGCGGGTGCGCTCATCCACCCAGGGTGCCAGGGTGGTGCGACGCTCGGACAGACGCTCGCGGGCGAGATCGGAATCCAGATAGATGCGACCTTCAGCCCGCGCCCAGATCTCGGCGCCTGCGGCCTTGAACACCTGCAAGCCATAGACATGATCGGCGTGGTAGTGGCTGACGATCACGCGGCGCACGGGCTCGGTGGTGATGGTCTTGATGGCCTCCAACATGGCTTGCGCCAGGGCCGGCGTGCCGAGCGCGTCGAAGACCAGCACGCCATCGTCGGTGAGCACGAATCCGGCATTGCTGGTGTAGCCCTGGTTCCCGGCGCTGGCCTGTCCGGATTCGCCGCGGAAGTACCAGATGCGATCGACCACGGCTTCGGCACGCAGGGTCGGCGGAGTCTGGGGCTTCGGCGCTTGCGCCCAGGCCGAGCCACCGAGTCCGATCAGCATCAGGATTCCACACCAGCAACGGCGATTCATGCGCTCCAGATCAGGGGTGTCGGCGGCAAGGACAGACATCGTACCCAAAGCCGGGGCCGGAATGCAGGTACTACCCACCGTATCGGCCCAGCGGCCGCAGTTGCCCGCCACCGAACTGGAGGATTGCAGTGAGTTCCGAGCAGACCCCACCGGGCCGCCTGCAGCGTGCGCCCGAGTCCTTCCTTGACCAGAGTTTCGTCAAGGAAGTGAACAAGAATGGTTTCAACGAGGAGCGCCGCAGCTGGATGCGTCGTGCCTTTGGCGCCGCTGCCGCCACCGTCGCTGGCAGCGCGCTGGTCTCCCGGGCAAAGGCCGAGGGTTTTGTCGGCGATCCCAATATTCTCGAGTTGCCGCCCTGGTCCACCTCGCTGGGCTTGCCGGTGGCGCATCGCGGTTACGGCATGCCGGCGCAGTACGAGATGAATCTGATGCGTCGCGAGAGTCCGGGTCTGGCCAGTGTGGCCCAGGCCTCGGTGGCGTTCACGCCGCTGCAGGGCATGTTCGGCATCATCACCGCCTCCGGTTTGCATTTCGAGCGTCACCATCAGGGCTGGGTGGAGATCGATCCGTCCAGGCACCGCCTGATGGTCATGGGTCTGGTGAAGAACCCCAAGGTCTACACCATGGATGACCTGATGCGCCTGCCTTCGGTCTCGCGCATCCATTTCATCGAGTGCGGTGCCAACACGGCCATGGAATGGGGCAATGTGGCAGTGCCCACCGTGCAGTACACCCACGGCATGCTCGCCGGCAATGAGTACACCGGCGTGCTGCTGTCGACGCTGCTCGACGATTGCGGGATCGATCGCAAGAAAGCCCGCTATCTGCTGGCCGAAGGTGCCGATGGCTCGGGCATGACCCGCACCATCGATATCGACCGGGCGCTGGACGATGCCATGGTGGCCTATGGCTCCAATGGCGAAATGATCCGCCCGGAGAATGGCTATCCGCTGCGTCTGGTGGTGCCCGGCGTGCAGGGCGTGTCCTGGGTCAAATGGCTGCGTCGCATCGAAGTGGGTGACCAGCCCTATGGCGCCAAGGACGAGAACTCGGGCTATTCCGATCTGATGCCGGACGGCATGCAGCGGCAATACACCTCGATCCAGGAAGCGAAATCGGTGATCACCTCGCCTTCGGGTGGCCAGACGCTGCTCGACAAGGGTTATTACAACGTCACCGGTTTGGCCTGGACCGGTCGCGGATCGGTCAAGCGTGTCGATGTGTCTTTCGACGGCGGCAACAACTGGCAAACCGCCAGGCTGGAAACCCCGATCCTGCCCAAGGCCTTGACCCGCTTCAACATCGGCTGGGTCTGGGATGGCAGTCCGGCGATTCTGCAAAGCCGGGTGATCGACTCGACTGGATTCGTGCAGCCGACCTATGCCCAGCTGCGGGCGGTACGCGGTACCCGCTCGGTCTATCACAACAACGCGATCCAGTCCTGGAAGGTCGCCGAGAGCGGAGAGGTGAGCAATGTCCAGGTGGGGTGAGGGGGCAGGGAGTAAGGGGCAAGGGGCACGAGTGCTCTCCGGCATTCTTGCAGGCTTCGGCCTGTTCGCTCTGACTGCCTCGGTCAGTGCTTATGACGGCATCGGTCGCACTGCTACCGATGCCGAGATCCGGGCCTGGGATATCGATGTGCGCCCCGATTTCGTCGGGCTGCCGCCGGGCTCGGGCAGCGTGGCGGACGGCGAGATGCTGTGGATCGAGAAATGCAGCTCCTGCCACGGCGATTTCGGCGACGCCAATCATGTGTTCCCGCCGCTGATCGGCAATACCACGGCGGAAGACATCGAGACCGGTCGGGTTGCTGCGCTGCGCGAGGGCGGGCGCACGCGCACCACGATCATGAAGGTGTCGACCGTGTCGACCCTGTGGGATTTCATCAACCGGGCGATGCCCTGGGACAAGCCAAAATCGCTCAAGCCCGATGAGGTCTATGCGGTGCTGGCCTATCTGCTGAATCTGGCCGACATCGTGCCGGCCGACTATGTGCTCAGCAACGAGAACATCGACTGGGTGCAGTCGCGCATGCCCAATCGCAACGGCATGACCCTGGACCACGGCTTGTGGAAGATCGACGGCAAGCCCGACACCCACAACAAGGCCTGCATGAAGAATTGCCTGCCCACACCGGTGATCAGTTCCGAGCTGCCCGAGTTTGCCCGCAGCGCCCATGGCGAGTTGCTCAAGCAGACCCGTGAATACGGTGCCATCCGCGGTACCCGGACTCTGCCGGAACCTGAGCCGGAAGCCGCCACCGAGCCCGCCTCCAGGGTGCCCCGCGACCTGCTGACCGCCAATGGCTGTCTGGCTTGTCATGGCCTCGACGGCAAGGTTATCGGTCCTGGCTTCAACCAGGTGGCGGAGAAATACCAGGCGCGTGCCGACGCCATCGAATACCTGAAAGGGCGCATCCGCAATGGCGGCAGTGGCACCTGGGGCGACGTGCAGATGCCGCCCATGCCGCAATTGTCGGATGCCGACCTCGACACCATCACCCACTGGCTCAGCGCCGGCGCCGAACACTGATGCGCCTGGCCAAGGAAGCTTCCATGAATCCATCACCTGACCCCATCCGGAGACTCCCATGAACATGCACCGCCGTTCCTTCCTGGCGATGAGTGCCTCGGTCCTCGCCGTGGCCACCACCGCCGCGCTCTGGCCGCTGAGGGCCCTGGCCGAATGGGTGCGACCGCAGGCCGCCTTCGAAGCCAAGGCACTCGACGCGGTGTACGCCAGTCTCGGCGGCACGCCCGAAGACAGCGATCAGATCACCTTCATGAGCCCGGAGATCGCCGAGAACGGCGCCGTGGTGCCGGTCAGTGTCACCAGCAAGATTGCCGGCACTGATCAGATCGCCATTCTGGTGGAGATGAATCCGAACCCGCTGGCGGCACTGTTCATGATCCCCGAGGGCACCGAGCCCGGCGTGTCCACGCGCGTCAAGGTCGCCCAGACCTGCCGCTTGCAGGCGCTAGTCCATGCCGACGGCAAGTGGTACCGCACCTCGCGCGAGACCAAGGTGACCTTGGGTGGGTGTGGCGGGTGAAGCGAGAGCATTTATCCGCAGATGAGAGCAGTGATCCGCAGATGTCACAGATGTACGCAGATGAGAGCGGGTGAAGAGTTGCGCTGTCGAGTTTGAAATGGCGATGGGGCGTGTGGGGGCAAAGAGCAACCGGTTCGCAGATGGAGGCGGGAAGTGAGCAGCAGATCCACCAGGAATATTCAACCAGTCGCTGGGTCACCTACGCGTCAAACGAGCTATGCCTTGCTCTCATCTGCGGACATCTGTGACATCTGCGGAAAATGGCCTTTTTTACTCGTTGCTGGGTCACTCACGCGTCAAACGAACTATGTCCTTCTCTCATCTGCGGACATCTGTGACATCTGCGGAAACAGGCTTCTAGGGAACTGGCAATGAGCGACAGCGAGACCAGGCGGGACGAGCAGACTTACGCTGTGATTGGCGCGGCGATGGCTGTCCATGGCGAGTTGGGGTCCGGATTCCTGGAGTCGGTCTACCAGGAGGCCTTGGAGTGTGAGTTTGTCGAAAGGGGCATTCCTTACGTTCGCGAGCAAGGTCTGCCGATCTACTACCGCGGCAAGCTGCTGATGGCAACGCATCGCGCGGATTTCGTTTGCTACGGCGAAGTCATTGTGGAGTTGAAGGCACTGCAACGCTTGAGCGGAATCGAGTCGGCGCAGGTGATTCATTACCTCAAGGCCACCAAGCTCAATCGGGCTTTGCTGCTCAACTTCGGCACGCCAAGGTTGGAGCACAAGCGATTCGTGCTTGATCTGCGCTCATCTGTGACATCTGCGGAAACAGGCTCTTTGGATTTACCAGTTGATCAACAGGAGTAGAGACATGGGTAACCCGATGCGCATACGCGCTACCACCACTGACGGTGTGACCGAGGTCAAGGCCTTGATGTCGCATCCGATGGAAACCGGTTTGCGCAAGGACAGCAGTGGTGTGGCGGTGCCGGCTCATCACATCAAGCAGGTGATTGCCAAGCACAACGACAAGGTGGTGCTGGCGGCCGAGTGGGGCGCTGCGGTGTCGCAGAACCCCTTCCTGCAGTTCCGCTTCAACGGTGGTGCGGCGGGCGACAAGGTCAGCATCGAATGGACCGACAACACCGGAGACAGTCGCAAGGACGAGGTGGTACTCACCTGAGCCTGCGTCCCTCCATCGTCCCCCGTCTGCGGAGTGTGCTGATGAACATCCAACTCAAACTGAGCCTGATTCTGTGTCTGTTGCTCGGCGGCGCAAGCACGGCCTCGGCTGAAGGCGACGACGACATGTTCGCCGAGTACCGCGCCATGTTCGGCGACGACAACCCGGCTGAACTGGTGGAGATGCAGGGCGAGGAGCTCTGGAATGCCGAGCGCGGGCCGAAGAAGACCACCCTGGCAGGCTGTGATTTCGGTCTGGGTGCAGGTGTGATCGCTGGCGCCTATGCGCAACTGCCGCGCTATTTTGCTGATACCGGCCAGGTCATGGATCTGGAGAGCCGGCTGCTGCATTGCATGGAGTCGATCCAGGGCCTGGACGTGAGTGCCTTGCGCAAGCATCCGTACTCCGAACAGGGACAGCCACAGACCGATCTGGAAAGCCTGTCGGCCTATATCGCGGCGCAGTCGCGGGGCATGCCGGTGGCGGTACCGCAGAGCCACGAGCTCGAGCGTCAGGCTTTCGCGGACGGCGCCAGGATGTTCAATTTCCGGGCGGGCCCGCATGATTTTTCCTGCGCCACCTGCCATGGCCAGAGTGGCAAGCGCATCCGCTTGCAGGCCCTGCCGCAGCTGAACACGCCAGAAGGCGCGCGCAGCTCCTTCGGCAGCTGGCCGGCCTATCGGATTTCCCAGGGCGCAGTGCGCACCATCGAGTGGCGCATGGCCGATTGCATGCGCCAGCAGCGTCTGCCTGGACTGGTGCTGGGCTCCAAGGTGGCCATCGATCTGATCACCTATCTCGGCGTGCAGGCCAATGGTGCCGAAATGTCCGCCCCCGGCCTGAAGCGATAGGAGCCCCAGACCATGACCCACTATCGCCATCGAATCAGCTGTTTCACCCTGATGCTGGTCGCCGCACTGGTTGGCCACGCTGCCGCTGCCAAGGACGCGCCCAAGCCAGCGGCGAAAGCGGCGCAGTCCGCGCTGGCTGACTCCTTCGAAGCCAAGGGACAGGCGGGCCTGGATCGCCTGAAGCAGGACGAAATGCAGCGAATCTGCAGCGAGTACGAGGGCAAGCAGGTGCCCGACGATCTGGCCAGACAGATCATCGACGAAGCCAGCGCCGGCGTGCGCTTCCCGGCCGATGGCCAGTATTTCGGCGACTGGCGTGGCGGCGAGAAGATCGCCAAGACCGGTACCGGCTTGCAGAGCAGCGACGATCCGGCCATCGCCAATGGCGGCAACTGCTATGCCTGCCACCAGATGGCTGCCGAGGAGATGGCCTACGGCACACTGGCGCCGACCTTGGCCGAATACGGAAAACTGCGCGGCAACAGTGAGCCGATCGTGCAATACGCGTGGACGCGCTTGTGGAACTCGCATGCCTACAACCCGTGCTCACACATGCCGCGTTTTGGCGCATCGGGCATCCTCACCGAGGCCCAGCTCAAGGATGTGATGGCCTATCTGTTTGATCCGGAATCGCCGGTCAACCAGCCCGGTGCCGCGCCATGATGCAGCGACGCGAATTCCTGCAGGTGCTGGCAGCGGCGGCAGTCGCGGGCAGCATGCCCGGCTGCGCAGGGGTGCGTCCGGACCGGGGTTTCGCCGGACTGTACGAGATCCCCCGCAGCGGCAATGTGCACCTGCTGCACTTCACCGACAGCCACGCCCAGCTGCTGCCCATCCATTTCCGCGAGCCCTCGGTCAACCTGGGTCTGGGAGAGGCACTGAACCGGCCGCCGCATCTGGTGGGCAAAGCCTTTCTGAAACAGTTCGGCCTGCAGCCCGACACCCCGGCGGCGCACGCTTTCACCTCGCTGGACTTCGTCGAGGCTGCTCGCCGGTACGGGCGGGTGGGCGGTTTTGCGCATCTGGCCACGCTGGTCCGACAGCTGCGGGCGTCACGACCGGGCGCACTGCTGCTCGACGGTGGCGATACCTGGCAGGGTTCGGCCACGGCGCTGTGGACACGCGGCCAGGACATGGTGGATGCCTGCAGGCTGCTCGGCGTCGACGTCATGACCGGCCACTGGGAATTCACCCTCGGCGCCGAGCGCGTGCAGCAGATCATCGATCAGGACTTCGCCGGCAAGGTCGATTTCGTCGCCCACAATGTGGAAACGCGCGACTTCGGCGATGCGGTGTTCAAGCCCTATGTGATCCGCGAGAGCGGTGGCGTACCGGTGGCGATCATCGGTCAGGCCTTTCCGTACACGCCGATCGCCAATCCGGCGCATCTCATTCCCGACTGGAGCTTCGGCATCCAGGAAGAACATCTGCAATCGATGATCGATCAGGCCCGCGCGGAGGGCGCGCAGGTGGTGGTGCTGCTGTCGCACAACGGCATGGATGTCGATCTGAAACTGGCTTCGCGCGTGCGTGGTCTCGATGCCATCCTCGGCGGTCACACCCACGATGGAGTGCCGACGCCGATCGTGGTCAGCAATGGCGGCGGGCAAACCCTGGTGACCAACGCCGGCAGCAACGGCAAATTCCTCGGCGTGCTCGATTTCGATGTGCGCGATGGCAAGGTGATGGGTCACCAGTACCGATTGCTGCCGGTGTTTGCCGATGCGCTCCCTGCAGACACGGAGATGTCGGCCTTGATCGCCCGCGTCCGCGAGCCCTATCTGGATCGCCTCAACGAGCCTCTGGCCGTGACCGACGACCTGCTTTACCGCCGCGGCAACTTCAATGGCAGTTTCGATCAGTTGATCCTGGACGCGCTGCTGGAGGTCAAGGATGCCCAGATCGCCTTTTCACCCGGTTTCCGCTGGGGCACCAGCCTGCTGCCCGGGGACACCATCCGCATGGAACAGCTGATGGACCAGACCGCGATCACCTATCCGCAGAGCACGCTGACGGAGATGAAGGGATCGATGATCAAGACCATCCTCGAGGATGTGGCCGACAATCTGTTCAACGCCGATCCCTACTACCAGCAGGGCGGCGACATGGTCCGCGTGGGCGGCATGGATTACGCCATTGAACCGGGTGCGCCCGTCGGGCAGCGCATACGCGACATGACGCTGGTCGGGAAGCCGATCGAGGCCGACCACACCTACAAGGTGGCGGGATGGGCGCCGGTGGCGGCCAATGCCGAAGGCGAACCGATCTGGGATGTGGTGGCAACCTGGTTGCGCAGCCAGAAACGGGTTTCGCCGCGGCAACCACAACAGCCGCGACTGATCGGCATCAGCAACAATCAGGGTCTGAGCGCGTGAACGCGACGCGCTCAGGCGTATTTGCTAAGGATGCCAAGCACCTCGGTCATGCGTTCCTGGCGATCGACGCCATCGGCGCTGTCGCCGATTTCGCTTTCCAGCGTGCACGCCATCATTTCAAAGAAGGCGCGATCCAGCGCCTTGCGCACCGCCGCCAGCTGCTGCGCGATGTCCTGGCAAGGCTCGTCCTGCTCGATCATCCGCAACACACCCCGAATCTGCCCCTCGGCGCGACGCAGCCGCAGCACGACGCCGCGCTTGTGTTCATTGCGGCGTTCGTCGGCATTGTCGACCACGGCGCAGCGCGCAGGAGCGCGTCGTTTCAGTCTGGAAGTCTTGGGGGCGCTGGGCATGGGGGCGGTCCGGATGCGGATGGCCCGATTTTGCCACAGCGGGTCTCGCGAATCCCGGCCACGTTGACCCTGGAGCCGCGCCATGAATGCTGATGCACTCCACCTGGCGCTGGCGGGCGGCCTGATGGTTGGCGCTGCCGCAGCCCTGCTGTACTGGCTGAACGGGCGCATCGCCGGTGTCAGCGGCATCTTCGGCGATCTGTTCCTGGAGCGCGACGATGGCCACTGGCCCTGGCGTGCTGCCTTCCTGGCGGGACTGCTGATCGGCTTTGTGCTGATTCGTTCCCTGCATCCCGAACTGGCCCGGATTCACCTGCAAAGCGGGCCATGGGCCTTGATCGTCGCCGGACTGCTGGTCGGCTACGGCACGCGCATGAGCAGCGGCTGCACCTCCGGTCACGGCGTTTGTGGAATTGCCCGCATTTCCAGGCGATCGCTGCTGGCCACGGGTTCTTTCATGTTCGCGGCGATGCTGACAGTGGCCCTGATCCGCCACTCGGGACTCGGTCGATGAGGCCGGTTTCGGCACTCGCTTGCGGCACCTTGTTCGGTGCTGGCCTGGCGCTGTCGGGCATGACCGACCCGACGCGGGTGCTGGGCTTTCTGGATGTGCTGGGAGACTGGGATCCGACGCTGCTGGTGGTCATGGCCGGCGCAGTGCTGGTCAGTTTGCCAGCCTTTCAATGGGCACGGCGACATCCGCGCCCCTTGCTGGATGTCCAGTTCTTCCATCCAGAGCGCACGCGGATCGATTCCGATCTGGTGATCGGCTCGTCGGTCTTCGGCATCGGCTGGGGCATTGCCGGGCTTTGCCCCGGCCCCGCGCTCGCCGGCCTGGCGTCGGGGCGCTGGGAAGTCGCCGTGTTCGTCGCCGCAATGGCGGCGGGTATGGCCCTGCGGAGCTGGCAAGTTCGTCGGCGCGTCGCCGCCGGCGTCTTTCGTTGTCCAGGTTGACCTAACACAAGCAGATTCTTGCGGCGCCGGAATAGGCTCTGCAAGAGTCACCACCAGTCGGAGCGCAACGCGTCGCCGGCGCCATGAGGGGGATTTTTATGTCTAATTCATATACACCCAGGAGTATGTTTGCCCGTGCTTTGCCTGCCGCGATCGTGCTGATTCTGGCTGGGCCGGCTGCCGCCACCAACGGCTATTTCGCACTCGGCTACGGCACCAAGAGCAAGGGCATGGGTGGCACCGGCGTCTCGATGTCGCTGGATACCCTGGCGCCCGCGACCAATCCGGCCGCCCTCACTGGCGTCGATGAACAGATCGACCTGGGTATCGCCTATTTCTCGCCGGATCGCGGCTATGACGTCACCGGCGCGGCCACCGGGGCCTGCCTGTCGCCGCAGCAATGTACTTTTGGCGTGGGCCCGGAATCCCGGCGCAGTGATCGTGACTATTTCCTGATTCCGCACTTCGGCATTGCCCGTAAATGGAGTGACGAGGTCACGGTGGGTATTGCGGTCTACGGCAACGGCGGCATGAATACCCGCTACGTCGGTGGCTCGGCCACGGTCGGTGCGCCGATGGGGACTGTACCTCCGGGTACCGCATTCACCCTGCCGGGTACCTTCGGCTCCGGCACGGCCGGTGTCGATCTGATCCAGTTGTTTGTGGCGCCCACCTACGCCCGTCGTTTCGACAACGGCGTCAGCATCGGCATCTCGCCGATACTGGCCATGCAGTCCTTCGAAGCACGTGGTCTGGGCAGTTTTGCGCCATTTTCCTCGGCGCCGACCAAGCTGACCAATAACGGTCACGACCGCTCCTATGGTCTGGGTCTGAAACTGGGCATCCAGGCACCGATCGGCGAAAGCGCACGGTTCGGCGCTTCCTATCAGACCAAGATGTCGATGAGCGAATTCGACAGCTACGCCGGACTGTTCGCGGGGCAGGGCGATTTCGACATTCCGGCCTCCGCCACGGTCGGTTTCTCGGTGGCGGCCAGCGATGCCTTGACCCTGGCCTTCGATGTCGAGTGGATCGGCTACGGCGGCGTCGATTCCATCGCCAATCCGATCTTTCCGAATCTGCAGCGCGCTCCGCTGGGCGCCGATGGCGGCGCCGGCTTCGGCTGGAACGACATGACCGTGTACAAGTTCGGCGCTGCCTGGCAAGCCGATGCCCGGAGCACCTGGCGCTTCGGCTACAGCTTTGGCGATCAGCCCATCGATTCCAGTGAAGTCCTGTTCAATATCCTGGCGCCGGGCGTGGTCGAACAGCACTTCACCGTGGGCTACACGCGCGAATCGGAAGGCGGCAACAGCTGGACGATCGCGGCCATGTATGCGCCGTCCAAATCGGTCAGCGGCATCAATCCGCTGGACCCGGCGCAGAACATCAAGCTGAGCATGGATCAGTTCGAATTCGAGTTCAGCTACACCTTCGGTAGATGACATCGCGCTGGTCCATGCCCGGCGCTGCCTGCAGGAACCTCGTCGGCGGCCATTCCGGCCGCCGACGGTCAGGGTTTGATGTAGGCGGCGCCTTCGGCAATCTGCAGTCGGGCGATTTCAGCGACGCCGGAAGGCACGATCTGCACGTCTGGCAACAGGCTTGCGGCGTCGATGCTTCGGCTTTTCAGGGTGTTGCCGCAGACCCGGAATTCCACGCCTTCCAGCATCAGCGGGTCGACCAGCGCGTCATAGGAATTGCCGCGGTCGTCGGCGTGACCATCGAGCAGAAAATCGACGCCAGCGCCCAGGGCGACGACCACGATGTGGATGGTCGGATCGGCCGCATGGTGATTGTTGATGTTGCGCAGCATCGCAATGGCTTGCTTGCTGTCGTCGAGGTGGTAGACGACCGTGCGCTTCGCTTCGGTGGAGCCTTCGGCAATCAGTCCCGAACTGACACACAGCGCCCAGCAGGCAAACAGCAGCATTGCGGGCAAGCGGCGATAGGGGATTGGGAACATTCGGGCGAGCTCCTGAGGGCTGCTGAGGGCTGCGGAAGGGCGCGTCGGCCAGTCTGCCGACGCAGTGTACCGAAGGCGCCCGGGATTGAACTTGACCGGGCGCGGCGGAAAGTCGTGCGGACTTTGATATGCATCATGGCTAAATTAGCTATGGTGCGTATAAAGAGTCATGAAGGAGCCGTGGAAATTGCTGGCGCGAGTTCCACGGGTCTGCCTGGCCCGCGGCCATCGACCGATTTCGGAGCATTGCGATGAAGATGCGCTTTCCAGCCTGGCTGATCGGTCTGATCGTCATCGCCTTGCTGATCGTCCTGCCGACACTCTACTTCCTGCCCTCGGCAGAGCAGACCCAACTGCCAGCCGCCGGAATTCCCGAGCGCGCGGTGCACGTGGATCACGCCGACATCGTCAAGGGCGATTTCAAGAGCGGGCAGGAGGTGACACGCGCTTGCCTGGTGTGCCACGAGGACGCGGCGGCCGAACTGATGCGCACCAGCCACTGGACCTGGGAGTCAAAGCCCTACAACGTGCCCTGGCGCGAAGGCGCCGTGACCATTGGCAAGATCAACCAGATCAACAACTTCTGCATCGGCACCCAGGGCAACGAGAACAAGTGCATGAGTTGCCACGCCGGCTATGGCTGGGAAGCCGGCCGCGCCGCCCAGCAGGCCAATCCGGAAAATGTCGATTGTCTGGCCTGCCACGCCGACCCCGGCATCTATGGCAAAGGCCTGTTCGGCAACCCCGCAGAGGGCGTCGACCTGCTGGCTGCCGCCCGAAGTGTGCGTGCCACGACCCGTGAGAACTGCGGCAAATGCCATTTCGATGGCGGCGGCGGCAACGGCGTGAAGCATGGCGATCTGGACGAGAGCATGTACTTCCCGAGCCAGTCGCTGGATGTGCACATGGGTGGCGAGCACAACCTGCAGTGCAGCGATTGCCATGTCACCAGGGCGCACCAGATTCTCGGTCGAATCATCGCTGACAACTACACCATCGAGCCTGCCGAGCAGGTCTCATGCACCCAGTGCCATACGGGCAAGATCCACAAGGACGAGCGCATCGGCACCCATCTGGCGGCAGTGGCCTGCCAGACCTGCCATATTCCGGCGATCGCGCGGGAAGAGCCGACCAAGGTGACCTGGGACTGGTCCAAGGCCGCCGATGCCAGCCGCGCCGAGGATCACTACAGCTATCTCAAGATCAAGGGCGAATTCACTTATGAGTCGAATTTTGCCCCCAGCTATCTGTGGTTCAACGGCAACAACGAGTACCGCTATCTGCTCGGCGACAAGATCAATCCGGACGGTCCCACCTACATCAACAAGCCGGCCGGCAGCATCAACGATGCCAGGGCGAAGATCTTCCCCTTCAAGCTGCACAAGGCCAGGCAGCCCTACGACAAGGTGCATCAGTACCTGCTGCAGCCGGTGACCTCGGGCAAGGACGGATTCTGGACGAACTTCGACTGGAACCAGGCCTTCGAACTGGCGGTGCCGATTACCGGACTGGCCTACAGCGGTGAGTACGATTTCACCGAGACCTACATGTACTGGGCCACCACCCACATGGTGCAGCCGGCGCGCGATGCCTTGCAGTGCGAAGCCTGCCACTCGGCCACGGGCAAGCCCGGTCGGCTCGACTGGGAGGCCCTGGGATATCCCGGTGATCCCATCGAATGGGGCGGGAGGAAGCTGCCATGAAGCACCACTTTCAGGCGATTGTCCTCCTGTGCTGCGCGCTCGTCGCGCCAGCCAGCACGCAGGCTGCCGATGGCCCCGGCGCCAATCGACTGCACCCCGACTTTGTCGTGCTGGATGCCAATGGCGTCAATGTGCTGGACAGCGGCGCATCCCTGTCGACCATGAAGACCTGCGGTCAATGCCATGACACCGACTACATCGAGAGTCATGCCTTTCATGCCGATCTCGGCTTGAAGTCTTTCGCCGCCAACGCTGCATCCTGGGACTCCAGCCCCGGGCTGTTCGGGCGTTGGGATCCGCTGAGTTACCGATATCTGAGTCGCAGCGGCGACGAGCGTCTGGATCTGTCCACGCCCGAATGGCTGATGCAGCTGGGTGAGCGCGTGGTCGGTGGCGGCCCCGCCATGCGGTCGCGCGCCGGGGCGGCACTGCCTGACCTGCCACCGGATGGCGCCAACCCGGAGAGCACGCTGCTGGGAGACTCCGGCGAGGTCACACCGTGGGACTGGGCAGCCTCGGGTGGCATGGAGATGAACTGCTTCCTCTGCCATCTGGAGCAGCCCAATGTCAGCGCCCGCGCCGAGGCGCTGCACCAGGGCCAGTTTGCGCGCGCCAACACGGCCACCTTGTCGGGCTTGAACATCGTCGAGGCAGCCGGACAGGCCTGGGCCTGGAACCCGGCAGCCTTCAACGATCAGCGTGAGCTGCAGAGCAAGCTGGTGAACATCCAGGATCCGACCAACGCCAACTGCGCCGCCTGCCATGGCGAGGTGCACCCGGCCACGGACGAGCCCCTGACCATCAGCGCCTGCGATCTCGACTATCCGCAAACAGCCACCACCGGTCAGGTGATTGCCTCGCAGCGCATCAATGCCTCGGGGGTGAATCTGGCCGGCAAGGCGGAGCTGCACCGCTCCTGGGATATCCATGCCGAGCGCCAACTGCAATGCACCGATTGCCATCACGCACTGAACAACCCGGCGCACCTGAGCCAGACCCAGGGCAACAATCCTGCCCATCTGCGCTACGACCCGCGCTCGCTGGAGATCAACGAGTACCTGCGTCGGCCCGATCACAACTTTGCTCGTGGCCAGAGTGCCCAGTTCAATCTGGCACCCGAATACAAGGGCACGATGCGCCGCTGCGAGAACTGCCACGACGCGGCTACCAGCCATCAGGCCTGGCTGCCCTATGTCGAAACCCATATGGCAGCGATGGCCTGCGAGACCTGTCACATTCCCAGGCTGCATGCGCCGGCCATCCAGAGCTATGACTGGACCCTGATCCGCACCGACGGCGCTGCGATCAGCAGCTGTAGAGGTGTCGAAGGTCCTCCGGGCGATGTCAGATCGCTGGTGACCGGCTACCAGCCGGTGCTGCTCCAGCGCCGCAACATCGATGGTCAGACTCTGCTGGCGCCGTACAACCTGATCACCAGTTTCTACTGGGTATACCGGGACAGCGGCGGACAGCAGCGACCGGTGCGACTGATCGACCTGAAGCGGGCCATGCTGAAGGACGGTGCCCACGCGCCCGAGATCGTCGCCGCCTTCGATACGGACGGCGATGGCCGTCTGAGCGACACCGAACTGGTGATCGTCACGCCCGAACAGCAGCATTTGCTGCAAGCCAGGCTGAGTGCGCTGGGGCTTGTCGATGTGCACATCGAGGGGCGCGTGCAGCCCTACAGCATCAACCACAATGTCGTCCGCGGCGAAAATGCGCTGAACGACTGCCGCGCCTGCCACAACCAGGGTTCCAGGCTGACGCAGTCCATGCGTCTGGCGGATCACGCGCCGGTGCTGCCGGAATTCGTCGCCACCACCAATGTCAGCGGCAGCGGCGAGATGATCCGCGATCAGGCCGGAGCGCTGATCTATCAACCGCAGCCCGCACAGGATGGGCTGTACATCTTTGGCGCCAGCCGCAACAGCTGGATGGACCGTCTGGGGGCCCTGGCCTTTGCCGGCACCCTGTTCGGTGTCTTCGCTCACGGCAGCCTGCGTTACCTGGCGTGGCGGCGACGGCCGCATGGCGTGGAACACACCCGACGCGTGCGTATGTACGACGCCTATCGCCGCTTCTGGCATTGGCTGCAGGCCACCAGCATCCTGGTGTTGCTGATGACTGGCCTGATCATCCATCGGCCGGACATCTTCAGCGCTTTTTCCTTCCGCGGCGTGATCACTCTGCACAATGTGCTGGCGGTGATTCTGGTGGTCAACGCGGTGTTCTCGCTGTTCTATCACCTGGCGACCGAGCGCATGCGCGAATACATCCCGCGTCCGCACGGCTTCTTTGACGATTCCATTGCCCAGACCAGGTACTACCTGTCCGGCATCTTCAAGGGCGAACCGCATCCCTTCGAGAAGAGCCCGGACGATCGCATGAACCCGATCCAGAAGCTGACCTACTTCGGCATCCTGAATGTGCTGTTGCCGCTGCAGATATTGACGGGCGTGCTGATCTGGGGCGTGCAGCGCTGGCCGGAGTTGGCCGGCAGCCTGGGCGGCTTGCCGCTGCTGGGGTCGGTGCACTCACTGGTGGCCTGGCTGTTTGCCAGTTTCATTGTTGGCCATGTGTATCTGACCACCACCGGCGCGACGCCGCTGGAGGGCATCCGCGGCATGGTGACCGGTTACGAGGAAGTCGAGGATCACCCCGGGAAATCGCAGTGATGAAGCGAGGAATACGGCCCCGGCTGTGGCGAAAGCGGCAGTCCCGGGCAATCAACGAGGAGTAGCGTGATGGCGATGAGATTCATCCAGGCGGTCTTCAAGCGGCAGGAAAAGCCCTATGTGCATCCCTATCTGGCTGGTGCCATCCTGGGTGTCGTGCTGTTTCTGGCTTTTCTGCTGACTGGCAACGGACTCGGCTCATCGGGGGCCACCAGCCGCATCGATGCGGCCCTGGTCGACATGGTGGCGCCCGCCCACGTCGACAACAATCCCTATCTGCTGAAAATGGCCGGAGGCGACAAGAACCCGCTGGACGACTGGATCGTGCCGGTGTTCCTGGGCGCCTTGCTCGGTGGCTTCAGCTCCGGCGCGCTGAATGGACGCCTGCGCCTGACCACGACCAAGGGCCCGAACATCTCCAACGGCATGCGCTGGCTGATGTCATTTCTGGGCGGCGTGATCTTCCTCTACGGCGCCCGTATGGCCCGCGGCTGTACCTCGGGGCAGGCACTGTCCGGCGGCGCCACGCTGGCTGCCGGCTCGTGGGTGATCATGTTTTCGATCTTTGCCGGCGCCTACGCGCTGGCCTATTTCGTGCGCCGTCTGTGGCTGTAGCGCGGCTACGCAACGATTGAGGAGAAGGTCATGCATTTTCCACTGGAAGCATTCGGCGCCGTCAGCGCCAGCAATCCGTGGACCTATCTGGTGTTCGGCGCCATCGGCTATGCCTTCGGGTTCACGCTGGAGATGGCGGGATTCGGCGATTCCCGAAAACTCGCCGGCCAGTTCTATTTCCGGGAACTGACGGTCTTCAAGGTCATGTTCACGGCCATCGCGGTGGCCATGGTCCTGATCTGGGGGGCGGTGGGACTGGGGTGGCTGGATTTCAGCCAGGTCTGGGTCAATCCCACCTATCTGGGATCGGGCATCGTGGGCGGACTGATCATGGGGGTCGGCTTCATCGTCGGCGGCTTCTGCCCAACCACCTCGCTGGCCTCGGCATCCACCGGCAAGATCGATGGCATGTTCTTCATGCTAGGCGGCTTCGTCGGTGCCTTCCTGTTTGCCGAGACCCAGGGCTCCTACGACCACTGGTACAACCACGCCGGCTATTACGGGCGGCTGACCCTGGATCAGGTGTTCGGCATTCCGGCACCGGTGATCGTGCTGATCGTGGTCTGCGCGGCGCTGTTCTTCTTCTGGGGTAGCGAGCGCGTCGAGCACGCGGTTGCCGGCAAGAACCTGGCTGCAGAACCGGGTATCCGCAAGTTCGGCGCTGCAGGTCTGTTGGCGGCGGCGCTGATGGTGCTGCTGATCGGCAGTCCGACACTGGACGATCGCTACCAGAAACTCAGCTTCCAGCGTACCGAAACCATCGAGCAGGAGAACGCCGAAGCGCTGACCTCGACCCGGGTCTACAGCGCCGACGAAATGCTGGCGAAGCGCCTGGTGTTCACCTCGCCAGCCGAAGCCTTCAAGGCCCGCTACAACCAGGCGGTCAAACCGATCTTCCTGGATGTGCGCCGGGAATCCGACTACAACCTCTACCACATCGCCGATTCCATCAGCGCGCCGCTGGAGAGCCTGGCCGGGCGCGTGCCCGAGCTACTGGCCGAGCCGCCCGGAAATACGGTCATCGTGACCATCAGCAACGACGAGTCCGCGGCCGTCGCCGCCTGGAAGCTGCTGGTGGCATCGGGCGTGCCCAATGTCTACGTGCTCGAGGGCGGTATCAATCGCTGGATCGCGTTTTTCGGCAAGGAGGACAGCCTGTTGCAGCCGCTGGTCGATGCTGCCGATGACGAACTCGGCTACGCCTTCAAGGCCGCGCTCGGCAGTCGCTATCCCTCCTGCGCGCCTGACCCGATAGCACACGAACGTCTGGAGTTCGATCCGCGCATCGTGCTGCAGCTCAAACGCGACAAGTCCGGTGGTGGCTGCGGGTAGAGCTGGTGTCGGTGGTGGGTGTCGGTGCCGGATGAGAGTTCCGATCGCCCCTGGCGGCGCGCTGGTTCGCGGATCAAACAAGGGGCAGGGGGCAGGGGGCAGGGTACCCATCTCGCCGCCCGGTCAGAACGATGTGGTGGGCTCGGAGCGAATTTGAGGAGGGCCGCGCGCCTGCGCGGCCGCTCTTGATCTCCGGGCATTGAAAAGCGGCGCCGCAGCGCGGCGCCCTCCACATCGACCGCCCGCAATCCCGCGCCCTCTCGCGTACATGTGATTCATGGAGAGCCGCTTGTATAGGCCCGACACTTGGCGCGACTCGCGTTACTTCTCGCCCACTAGCGGACGGGAGCTCCAACGCGGAGAACGCCGAGAACCGCAGAGAACACAGAGAGAACCCCGTACGAAACTGCTTTGCTTCTCTCCGCGTGCTCTCTGCTTTTCCTTCGCGTTCTCTGCGTCCAGCTTCTGATGTCAACCCGCTCAGGTTCTGGATTATCGCGGGTAACATTCGTGACGCGAGGTCAATCCAGGTAAACACTGCCAGCCGTTGGGCACGCTGCGCTTAGCCCAACCTACCATTCAAGGTCCGTGCGCAGGGTGGGGCCGATGTCAGGGCCATGGCGTACTGGCACAGCTCGTCATCCTCGGGTTTCACCCGATAGCGCTGCTCCAGTTGCATGCCCAGCTGCTCCAGCAGATGTCTGGAGCGGATGTTTTCGGGCGAGGTGATGGCCAGCAGCCGGGTCATCCCGAATTGCTCGCGTGCCATTTTCACGCAGGCGCGGGCGGCTTCCAGCGCGTAGCCAACGCCGGCATATTGGGGCAGCAAGGCGTAGCCGAGGTCCGGCTCGGGCAGGGTCTCGCGCTGGAGCAGGCCGCAGAGGCCGATCAACTGTTGGTCGACCTTGCGCTCGATGGCGTAGAGCCCGAATCCGTAGCGTTGGTACATCTCGAGCGGACCTTTGCGCAGATATTCCTGGGCATCGGCCAGCGTGCGCACGCCGCGATCGCCGATGCCCGCCAGCCAGGTCGGATCATTGACCAGCTTGAAGATGAATTCGGCATCGGCCAGTTCCAGCCGCCGCAGGATCAAGCGATGGGTTTCGGCTACAGGCATCCGATCTGCTCCAGGGGCTGCGACTCCTGCCGCTCATGGTAGATCAGTGCGCGCAGTTGCGCTGAGGGCTAGCGGGGTGTCCCGCAATTAGGTTGAAGAGATTTCTGATGGATTTTGACCAGAGGCAAGGCGCGAGAAGGAGTCATAGCAGGGCTATGGCGACGACGAGCAACGCAGCATTCGGGGCAAAAGACACGGAAATGGTTAAAGGTAATTGTGGGACACCCCGCTAGATCGACTCGACGTAATCGGCAAGCTGTGCCAGACAGCTGACCGTATGCGGTGGAGTCCCGCCGAGCTGCCAGCCCAGCGACTCGCGGTCCAGCCACACCGCATGCAGGCCCGCACCGAGCGCGCCGAGCACGTCCTGCTCGGGATGGTCGCCGACATGCAGGGTTTCGCCGGGGATACTGCCCGCCAAGGCGCAGGCGGCGTGGAATATGCCGGGGTCCGGCTTGGCCGCGCCGTGACTGCGGGCCGTGATCTGCGCCCGGAACAAGCGCTTCAGACCCACCCGGTCCAGACAGGCGTTGCCGTTGGTCAGTGATACCAGTGGCGCCCGCCGAGCCAGTCTCTCCAGGGCGTCGCCCACTTCCGGGTAGAGCTCAACCCGATTGCGCGCGGCGTAGAACACTTCGAAGGCCTCGTTGACCTCGCGCTCGCCATAGCCATAAGGCGTCAGTGCGGCACGCAGGCAGAGCATGCGCAGCGTGGTGAAGTCATGGCCAAGCTCCGGATGTTCCAGGAAGGTACGGTCGCGCAGGCGCCGCATCTCCACGATCGGCAGGGCCGCAGCCACTTCCGGACAGTTCTGCTCGAACCACTGTTGCAGGGCCAGATCGGCCCGTTCCATGACCGGGGCTATCGGCCACAGGGTGTCGTCCAGATCCAGCGTGATGGCGGTGATTTTCATGTCGCGATTGTAGCGTTGGCTTGCTGACGGCGGTGGGAACGATTCGGTGGCGCCGCAGTTCGGAGCGCCCATTGGCGACTCGGGGATGCAGTGATCCGGACCCAAAATCGAAACATCGTCGACCTAAGCTCGTCAGGAACTTCCGCCAGAAGACGACTGCATGAAAATCGCGCATCGCGCTTACGACGCCTGGTTTCGCAAGGTTCATGGCTCGCGCCTGATCTACAACACCTGCTGGGAGGATCCGCGCGCCGATCGCCAGCTGCTGGGCATCCAGTCCGGCGACCGCATCGTCATGATCACCAGCGCCGGCTGCAATACCCTGGACTATCTGCTGGATGATCCGGCCCGCATCGACTGCGTGGACATGAATCCACGCCAGAATGCGCTGCTGGAACTGAAGCTGGCGGTATTGGCCGAAGGCGACCATTCGCTGCTGTTCCAGCTCTTCGGGCGTGGTAACCACCCGGATTTTGCGGCTGTCTATCCGGCCCTGCGCCCGCATCTGTCGGCGTCGGCGCAAAGGCATTGGGATCGCAGCCGGAATGCCTTCAGCCCGCGTGGACGTGGCTCCTTCTATTTCCGCGGCGCCTCCGGCGATGTGGCCTGGTGGGTGCGGACCATGCTCCGCACCCTGCAGCCACGTCTCTGGCGCGAGATCTGCGGTCTGCTCGAAGCCACGAATCTGGCGGAGCAGCGCGAGCGCTATGCCCGTATCGAGCCACGTCTCTGGGGTCCGCTGCTGCGCTGGGCAGCTCGCCAGCCGGCGGTGCTGACGCTGCTGGGCGTGCCGCGGGCGCAGCGCAATCTGATCGAAGCCCAGTATCCGGGTGGCGTCAATTGCTATATCGAAGACAAGCTGCGCTATCTGCTGACCGAGTTGCCCATCCAGGAGAACTACTTCTGGCGGGTCTATCTGCTCGGCGCCTACAGCGAGCAGTGTTGCCCGAACTATCTGCGTCCGGAGCATTTCGCGACCCTGGCGCAACGTGGCGATCGGGTCCGTACGCATACCTCGACCCTGTCTGAATTTCTGGCGCAGGCCAATGCCCGTTTCGACCAGTTCGTGCTGCTCGATCACCAGGACTGGATGGCGGCACACAGCCCGGAGTTGCTCGATGACGAGTGGAATCTGTTGATCGGGTGCAGCGCCACGGACGCCCGCGTGCTGATGCGATCAGCCGGGCTCTCGATCGATTTCCTGCCCGAATTCGCGCAGGCCAGGCTGCAGGCTCACCCGGATGACTGCGCGCACTGGCATCGTCTGGACCGCGTCGGCACCTATGGCAGTGTGCTTTGCGCCACGGTGGCCGCGGCATGAGCGGGGCACGCGTAGCCGAGGCGCAGGCACTGGCCCGCTATTATCGGTGGCATGCACGAATCTACGATTTGACGCGCTGGAGCTTCCTGTTCGGTCGCGATCGGCTGATCGACGAGATTGTCGCCCAGGTCAGCCCGGCGCCGCGGCGTATTCTGGAAATAGGCTGCGGCACTGGCCGCAACCTGCAGGCCCTGGCAAAGCGCTTTCCCGACGCCGAGTTGCATGGGGTGGACCTCTCGGCGGACATGCTGGATCGGGCTGGCAAACGACTCGCTCCCTACCGCAGCCGGCTCACTCTGCATCACAGCGCCTACGCCGGATTGCCGGGCCGCTTCGACCTGATCGTCGCCTCCTATCTGCTGTCCATGGTGGGTCCCGGTGTGGATCAGTTGCTCACCGACGCCGCCGATAATCTGTCAACCCAGGGACGAATCGCCGTCGTCGATTTCCGCGATACCCCCAGCACCTGGTTCCGGCGCTGGATGGGGCTCAATCATGTGCATCTGGACGATCGCCTGCTGCCACGCCTGAAAAGCCGGTTCCGCGCGCAGGACAGCGGCACCCGCTCAGCCTACGCCGGCGCCTGGCGCTGGTTCTGGTTCGTGGGTGGCCCGTGCCCCGTGCCCCATTCCACCGTCAATGCGGCTTCTGCGCCAGCTGCACCTGCTTGGCGAACACCAGACCGGCACGGACGGCTTCCAGGGTGACCACGGTTCCCGGGGCGAGATTGGCCTCGGCGTTGCGGAATTCGGCAATCGACGTGATCTGGGTGCCGCGGAAGCCAATCAGAACATCGCCGGGGCGCAATTCGGCGCGGGCTGCGGGCGAACCGACTGCTACGGCCTGCACCTGCAGGCCGATCCGCAACTCACCGGTGGTGGAATGGCGCATTTCCACCGGCGCCAGGTCCACGCCCAGCCAGGCCCGGGTGACGTAGCCCTGGCGTACGATGTCATCGAGCACGGCCCTCGCCGTTTCGGCCGGAATGGCGAAGCTGATGCCCTCGGCGCCTTCTCCGCGACCGAACATGGCGGTGTTGATGCCGACCAACTGGCCTTCAGCGTTGACCAGCGCGCCGCCGGAGTTGCCCGTATTGACCGCGGCATCGGTCTGGATCAGATATTCGTAGCCGTTCAGGCCGACGTTGAGGCGCTCGTTGCCGAGCGCGCTGACGATGCCCATGGTCACGCTCTGGCCGAGGCCAAAGGGATTGCCGATCGCCAGCACCACATCGCCGATGCGCAGGGAATCCTTGTCGGCAAAATGCACCGCTGGCAGCTCGTCGGCGTCGATCTTGAGCACGGCCAGATCGGTGTCAGGGTCAGTGGCGACCACGCGGGCATCGGTGGTGCGGCCATCCCAGAGCACGGCGCGGATGTTGTCCTTCTTCTCGACCACGTGATTATTGGTCAGCAGATAGCCATCGGCGCGCACGATCACGGCCGAGCCCAGACTTTCCTCCAGTCGCTGTCGTGGCGGCCCCACCGGCGAAAAGCTGGGCCCGAGAAAGCGCTGTGCCGCGGGATTGCCCTCCAGCCGCGAGTAGCTGGGTTCGGTGACAATGCGATTGGCGTAGATATTGACCACCGATGGCCCGGCTGCGCCGACCGCCGGGGCGTAGCTGCGTGGAGCGTGAGATTCGGCGCCATTGCCTCGCGATGGCCAGCCAAAGCGCAGCAACAGGATCAGCAGCGCGATCGCGAGTCCGGCCATGGCCCATGCCCCGAAGTAACGGGCGTGTTCGCGCAGGTTGGAGGCAGAGTTGGTCGATTTTGTCATCGGATCATTCTAGAGGTGCGCGGGCCGCACCGGGTCTGAACGGAGAGACCGACGATGCCGCGTAATTCTGACCTGACAGTCATGCCGAATTGTAACGGCAGCACCGTCATGTCCGGCTTTAGGGAGTATGGTTCTCGGTCAGCACGAGCACTGTCCGGCCGCAATGGCCATTACCTGGGAGTAGAGACATGGGGCGCGAAACGGTACCGAGTCTTGACGAGTTCGTAGAAGGCGTAGAAAAGCGCAATCCGGGGCAGCCCGAGTTCATCCAGGCATTGCGCGAAGTGGCCGAGAGCGTGCTGGACCATATCCGGGCCAATCCCAAGTACCACGATCACCAGATTCTCGAACGTATGGCGGAACCCGACCGGGTGATTTCCTTCCGCGTCTGCTGGCAGGACGATGCCGGCAATATTCGTGTCAATCGCGGCTATCGCATCCAGAACAACAGTGCCATCGGCCCCTACAAGGGCGGCATTCGTTTCCACCCGTCAGTGAACCAGGGTGTGCTCAAGTTCCTGGCATTCGAGCAAACCTTCAAGAACGCGCTGACCGGTCTGCCCATGGGTGGCGGCAAGGGTGGTTCCAACTTCAACCCCAAGGGCAAGTCCGAGGCGGAAGTCATGCGCTTCTGCCAATCCTTCATGACCGAGCTCTATCGTCATGTAGGCGAGGACACCGACGTGCCGGCGGGCGATATCGGCGTTGGCGGACGTGAGATCGGCTACATGTTCGGTCAGTACAAGCGCATCACCAACCGCTATGTGGGCGTGCTCACCGGCAAGGGTCTGGAATACGGCGGCAGTCCAATCCGCACCGAGGCTACCGGCTACGGTGCCGTGTATTTCCTCGAAGACATGCTGAAGCGCGCCGGCCGGTCCATCGAAGGTCAGACCTGTCTGGTATCGGGTTCGGGCAATGTCGCCCAGCATGCGGTCGAAAAGATCCTGCACCTCGGTGGCAAGCCGGTCACGCTCAGTGATTCGGACGGTTTCATCCATGATCCGGAAGGCTTCACGCACGAAAAGCTGGCCTTCATCAAGGATCTGAAGAACAAGCGTCGCGGTCGCATCGAGGAGTACGTCGGCAAGTTCGGCGGCACATTCCATGCCGGCCAGCGTCCATGGATCGTTCCGGGACACATTGCCGTTCCCTGCGCAACGCAGAATGAGATCAGCGGTGCCGATGCCAAGACCCTGTTGTCCAACGGCCTGTACGCAGTCTCAGAAGGCGCGAACATGCCCTCGGATCTGGAAGCGGTGCATCTGTTCCAGGCTGCACGCATCCTGTTCGCGCCGGGCAAGGCGGCCAATGCCGGCGGCGTGGCTGTCTCCGGTCTGGAGATGAGCCAGAACTCCGCGCGCATCACCTGGAAGGAAGATGAGTTGCAGCGTCTGCTGCGCGACATCATGCATGGCATTCATGAGCGCTGTGAGCGCTATGGTGGCGTGGCCGGTGACCCCAAGTACATTGACTACGTCAAGGGTGCGAACATCGCCGGCTTCGTCAAGGTCGCCGACGCCATGATTGCCCACGGCGTGGTCTGATTTGCAATTGCGGGGGCGCTGTGGCAGCGCCCCCGGTTTCCCGCGCTGATCGACCAATCTCGTTGTGTGGGCTTGGACCGATCCTGTAAACTTGCAGGGTTTCGGGGCCGCCAGCATGGGGCACCGTGTGGTTTTTCGTTTCGTATGGAGTCAAGCATGGCAGCAGAGTCCGTCAACCACGGCCGGCGCCGGTTTCTGACCGCTTCGACTGTCGTTGTGGGTGGAGTAGGTGGTGTCTTTGCCGCCATTCCGTTCATCAGCGCGTGGAAGCCCAGTGCCCGGGCGGTCGCAGCGGGTGCGCCCGTATCCGCCGACATCAGCAAGCTGGCCGTTGGCACGCAGATGACCGTCGCCTGGCGCGGTCGCCCCATCTTCATCGTGCGCCGCAGCGAAGAAATGCTGAGTGGGCTGGCGGGCGAAGATGGCCGGCTGAAAGACCCGAAATCCGAAGTGGTCGAGCAGCAACCGGAGTTCGCGAAGAACGAATACCGGTCCCTGAAGCCCGATGTGCTGGTGCTGGTGGGTTCCTGCACGCATCTGGGTTGCTCGCCCAAGCTGCACCCTGAAGTACAGCCAGAACCGTGGGATTCACAGTGGAAGGGCGGCTATTACTGCCCCTGTCACAACTCGCGTTTCGATCTTGCCGGACGCGTGTACGAGGGTTCGCCCGCGCCGACCAATCTGGTGGTGCCGCCGTATCGCTTCGAAAGCGACACGCGTGTGGTCATCGGCGAAACCGAAGGAGCGGCGTAATGGCTGGCGAGCGTACGACAACCGTGAACGGCATCCTTGGCTGGCTCGACCAGCGCATGCCGGTGGTCGATTTCTGGAACAAGCATCTGGCGCAGTACTACGCGCCGAAGAGCTTCAACATCTGGTACTACTTCGGCTCGCTGGCCATCCTGGTGCTGGTCAACCAGATCGTGACCGGCATCTTCCTGACCATGCACTACAAACCCAGTGCTGCCGAGGCTTTCGGTTCGGTCGAATACATCATGCGTGACGTGGAATGGGGCTGGCTGATCCGCTACCTGCATTCCACCGGCGCATCGTTCTTCTTCATCGTCGTCTACCTGCACATGTTCCGCGGCCTGATGTACGGCTCGTACCAGAAACCACGCGAACTGGTGTGGGTGCTGGGCATGCTGATCTTCCTGGCGCTGATGGCCGAAGCCTTTCTGGGCTACGTCCTGCCCTGGGGTCAGATGTCCTTCTGGGGTGCGCAGGTGATTGTCTCGCTGTTCGGCGCCATTCCGGTCATCGGAGACGGCCTGGTGCAGTGGATTCAGGGTGACTACCTGCCCTCCGACGCCACCATCAACCGCTTCTTTGCGCTGCATGTGGTGGCCTTGCCGATCTCGCTGTTGCTGCTGGTGGTGCTGCATCTGGGCGCGCTGCACGAAGTGGGATCGAACAATCCCGATGGCGTCGACATCAAGAAGAAGAAGGATGCGAAGGGCGTTCCGCTGGATGGCATTCCCTTCCACCCCTACTACACGGTCAAGGATCTGTTCGGGGCCGGCGTATTCCTGATCCTGTTCGCCTTCGTGATCTTCTTCGAGCCCACTTTCGGTGATCTGTTCCTGGAGTACGACAACTTCTCGCCGGCCGACCCGATGGTCACGCCTGCACACATCAAGCCGGTGTGGTACTTCACGCCGTACTACGCCATGTTGCGTGCGATTCCCGACAAGCTCATGGGCGTGATCGTCATGGGCGCTGCGGTGTCTATCCTGTTCCTGATTCCGTGGCTGGATCGCAGCCCGGTGCGCTCGATCCGCTACCGCGGACCGCTCACCAAGATTGCCCTGGCGTTGTTCACGGTGGCTTTCGTGACCTTGGGCTACCTCGGCCTGCAGGCCGGTAGCGAGCTGCAAAAGCTGGTCGCGCAGATCTGCACGGTGATCTATTTCCTGTTCTTCCTACTAATGCCGGTGTACACCAAGATCGATTCGGTCAAGCCGGTACCTGATCGGGTGACCATGCATGATTAAGCGCCTGCTTCCCTGGATAGTTCTGATCTTTTCGGCGCCGGCATTCGCTGCCGGTGGTGAGGTGGTGCTGCAGCAGTCCGGTGCGAATATCTCGGACCAGGCTTCGCTGCAACGCGGTGCCCAGCTCTACTTCAACTATTGCGGCAGCTGTCATTCGCTGCAGTACATGCGCTATTCGCGTCTGGCCAAGGATCTGGGTCTGACCGAAGAGCAGACCATGAAGTACCTGAACTTCACCGGTGCCAAGTTTGGAGAGACCATTGTCGCTTCCATGCCGGCCGGCGTGGGCGAGCAAGCGGTCGGCGGCGAAGACTGGTTCGGCAAGGCACCGCTGGATCTGTCGTTGATCGCCAGGGCCCGTCAAAACGGACCAAACTACATCTACAGCTACCTGCTGTCCTTCTATCCCGACCCCACACGGCCGAGCGGCTGGAACAACACCGTGTTCCCGAACGCCTCCATGCCGCATGTGTTGTGGGAACGTCAGGGCATACAGACACTGCGCGCGGCCGATGAAAATGCCGAAGCGGGCCATGGTCACGCCGGTCCGACTTTCGATCTGGTCAAGCCCGGCACCCGCACCCCTGAGGAGTATCGGCAGGACGCCCGCGACATCACCGCCTTCCTGCAATACGTCGGCGAGCCGGCGGCGCTGGATCGGGAGAAGTACGGAATCTGGGTGATCCTGTACCTGCTGCTCTTCACCGGCGTGGCCTATCTGCTCAAGCACGAGTACTGGAAGGACGTGCATTGATCGCAGCTCACAGGTGACATTCAAAAAGCCCCGATTGTTCGGGGCTTTTTTGTGTACGGACATTGCTGGACGGTCAGGTTTCTGTGGCCGCACTCAGCCCTCACGCCCCGGCGGCTAGATTCGTCCGCGCCGGTCAGCTAATCTGAAGACTGCTGGGGGAGTTTGGATAGCACCATCATGTCACCGCCAAGCCCGCGATCACGCAGCGCGATGACGCTGTTCTCACATCTGGATTGCCCGCGTTCTCATGCGATGCGCTTTGTGCTCGCGCTCAAGGGCTTGCCGCACGATCTGGTCTACGTCGACCCCGAGAGGCCGCCGAAGGATCTGGTCGCGGCAGTGCCGGGGGCCATCCTGCCGACCTTGATGGAGCGCGAAGTGGTGCTCTACGAGCCGCGGATCATTGCCGAATATCTGGATGAGCGCTTCCCGCACCCGCCGCTGCTGCCCAGTGATCCGCTTGGAAGAGCCCGCTGCAGGCTGACTTACTACCGGATCGAACAAGAGTGGCTGGCGCCGCTCGACCAGATCAGGAATGGCAGTGCGGCCGCCGCTACCAGAGCCCGCAGCGAGTTGCGGGACGCATTGATCGAATCCGATCCGGTATTCAATGCGGCCAAATTCTTTCTGAGTTCCGAGATTGGTCTGGCCGACTGTCTGCTGCTTCCGATCCTGTGGAGGCTGCCTTCCGCAGGCATCAAATGGCGGGATCTCGGCCCCGGTATCGACGCCTACGCCCAGAGATTGTTCAACACTCCGCTGTTTCAGCGCACCCTCTCGGACAGCGAACGCGCACTGGCGGAATCCTGATCCGGTGGTGACCGAAGGGCAGGGCTGCGGTCGTCAGGCGCTGGCATAGGTGACATCATTGGCCAAAAGGGCGAGCGCAGGGTTCGCCGCAATCTCGCGTCAAACCGGGCAGAGCCTCGCCGGTATTCGGCAAAATAAGTCCGGTAATTCAAGGAGTTGTAAATGGAAATGACCTCCACGCGTCCCTATCTGATCCGGGCCATCTATGACTGGATCCTGGACAATCGGGGTACCCCATATCTGCTGGTCGATGCCACATTCGACGGTGTGCGCGTGCCCCGTCAGGCCATCAAGGAAGGTCAGGTCCTGCTCAATATTGCCCCGCACGCCATCGATCGCCTTGAGCTCGGCATTGATGAAGTGCGTTTCAATGCCCGCTTCTCCGGCGTCAGTCAGAGCATAGTCGCGCCGGTCGCTGCGGTGCTTGCGATCTATGCGCAGGAGAACGGGCAAGGCATGATGTTTCCGGCAGAAAGCCCTCTGGAAGAGGGTCTGGAGGCCAAGCCTGAAGTCGCGGAGCCTAGTCCCGAGCCCTTGGCGGCCGTGCCCGATGCTGGCGAACAGGATGTTCCGGACGGGTCGGATGGGTCTGATGCACCGCGCCCGGAGCGGGCGCGACCGTCCCTGCGCATCGTCAAGTAGCAGCGGTCTTTCCAGCCGACTCCGCTTTCAGCGCTCGGCTTCGTCCTGTACCCAGAGCTCGTGGCTGCCGTCAGCCCGCGGCACTTCAACCCACTGCAGTACGCCCTGATGAAAGCGGATGCGGCCGTGGCGTCGGCGCTGGCCGTCCAGACTCACGTCGAAGCCGTAATCGACCTGCCAACCCAGTTGCTGACGGTTGCGGGCCAGGCGCAGGTGCTGCAGCGACACTGTGGCGTCCAGCAGCTGCAATCCCGCATCCCTGCAGCTGCGCGCGGCCACGGCCAATGCTCTCTCCTGCAGTCCGCGAAGCAGTTGCCACACGAGCACGCCGACGGCGAGGATCAGCATGCTGAAGAGAGCCACTGCGCTACTCATGAGAGGATTCTGTTGCCGGGCGGAGGGTGAATGATGGCATTGCATCCGCCGTCGCGCGCGTCCCCGGCAAGTCTGTGCCGACAACGCGAACGCTTCGATACTTCCAGGCCGGCAGGCTATCCGTAGCCCGTCGATCTGGCATAACCGGCTTCAGATCGGCCGAGACGGTTCATATGCCGCGGCTTGTTCCGGCAATGGCAGTGCTATTGCCCTTCGAAATCGTCGAACCCTGCGCTCGCCCAGTCCAATCTTCACATCGATTCTTCCGGGCCGGCAGGCTGCTAGAATGACAAGTTCTGATCAGACCGGACGATGACCTCGGCGTGGGGGCAATTTCGATACCAGGCTACGAGATCGAGCGTGAGCTCGGGGTCGGCGGGATGGCGCGGGTCTATCTTGCGATCCAGTCTTCGCTCGAACGTCGGGTCGCGCTGAAGGTCATGGCGCCGGCGCTGGCTGCCGACGCCAGCTTCTCCAAGCGCTTCCTGCGCGAAGCTCGGACCATTGCCTCCCTGACCCATCCGCATATCGTCGCGGTGTACGAGGTCGGCGTCACCAACGACCATCTGCACTATTTCTCGATGCAGTTTTTGCCTGGCGGCGATTTTGCCCAGCGCATGCGCAAGGGCGTCGATCAGGCCGAAGTCGTGCGCGTGCTCTGCGGCATCGCCAAGGCGCTGGGATTCGCCCATCAACAGGGCGTGGTGCATCGCGATGTCACGCCCGGCAACATCATGTTCGACGGCGCCGACACGCCACTGCTGACCGACTTCGGCATTGCCCGCGCGCTCAGTGGCTCTACCCGGATTACCAGCACCGGCGTCAGTATCGGCACCAGCAACTACATGAGCCCCGAGCAGGCACGTGGGGGCGAGGTCGATGCCCGCTCGGATCTCTACAGCCTGGGGGTGCTGGCGTTCGAGGCCTTGAGCGGACGGCCGCCGTACCAGGGGCCGGACGGCTTTGCCGTGGCCTACGCCCACGTCTTCGAACCCATTCCCCGACTGCCGGCGCCCTTGCAGCACTGGCAGGCCTTCATCGATCGGGCGCTGGCCAAGGATCCCAAGGATCGTTTTGCCAGCGCCGATGAACTGATTGCGGGCCTTCAACAGGTAGAGATTCCCAAGGGTTCAACGGCGATGCAGACTCTGCCCGCCGCCGCTTCCAATGCGGAGTCGCTGCCGGCAGCATCGCGCTCTTCGACCACGATCATCGAGAATCTGGCACGGCATGTCGGCCCTGCATCCCAGGGGCCTGCTGGCCGCTGGCAGCGCCCTGCCTTGATACTGGTGCTGGCAGGCGGGCTTCTGGCAGTGGCCTACGGCGTTTTTCGGGGCCCTCCCGGCGCGCCGCCTGTGACCACGGAGCCTGAGGCGCAGTTACCGGTCGCGGGCAAGATTCCGACGCCGGTCACGCCGACTGCCGTCGATCCCGCGACCCCACCTGTGCCGGAACCCGGTCCGACTGGCATTGAAGGGATGACCGCGCTCGATCCCGGTTCCGCTGATGAGCTTTCCGGTGACGCCTCGGGCAGCGAGCTGAACCTTCCCGATGCTTCCGCCTATGGCCCGGTGAAGCCGGCCATGCGCATTGCCGCCCTGCTCGAATTTGCCCAATCGCTGCTGCCGATGCAGCGCCTGCAGTTGCCCGCCGAAGCCAACGCCACGCTGTTGTTTTCGCGGGTGCTGGAGCTGGAACCGGACAACGAAGAGGCCAAGGCCGGTCTGGCGGCAGTGGTGGATGCCTACCTGCAGCTGGCGCGACAGGATCTGGATGCCGGCAGGGTTTCAGACGGCAAGGATCGCCTGGATCGTGCGCGCCAGGTTGCGGCCACACCGGGCCTCGAGACGGCGGCACTCAATGTCCGCATCGATCAGGAGTGGAACACGCGGATCTCGAGTCTGAAGACTGCGGCTCGAACAGCCCTGGACGCCTGGCGTGGCCCCGAAGCCGAGAGCCTGATCAGTCAGGCGCTGACCCTGGTCCCCAATGATGCCGAGTTGCTCAAGTGGATGAAGGAAGCCAAGGTCATTGGCAAGCCGGGTTACCGTTTTCGTGACGCTGCCGATGGTCCGGAGATGGTCGTCGTCGGCAAGGGCTCGGTGCTGCTGTCTGGTGCCCGCAAGGGTAGCGATTTGCGCGTGGCTATTTCCACGCCCTTTGCCGTGGCCCGTCGCGAAATCAGCGTGACCGAGTTTGGGCGTTTCGTTCAATCCGCGCAGCACCGGGTCACGCCCAGCGGATGCCGGGACAAGGATGGCGGTTTCATTTTCTCTGGCTCCTCCAAGGACCGCACCTGGCGTGCGCCTGGCTTCAGTCAGACCGGCGATCACCCGGCCGTCTGCGTGGGCCACAAGGATGCGGTGGCTTATGCGCAGTGGCTGAGCAAGACTACGGGACAGCCCTATCGCTTGCTGTCGGAGGCTGAATGGCAGTATCTGGGTAACCAGGTTCAGGTCAAACCCTGCGTCAGCGGCAATCGGGCCGATCAGAGCTACAAGAAGGCTGAGGGTGGCAACAGTGCGCTGTCCTGCGATGATGGATTTGCGGCGACCGCACCTTCCGGCCGCTTTGAGGCCTCATCCCCCGGGCTTTATGATATTGAGGGTAATGTGCGCGAGCATGTGGCGGATTGCGCGAACGACAGCCACGCCGGCCGTCGCCAGGACCAGAAGGCGCGCACGGACGGCAAGTGCGACGAGCACATGATCATGGGCAGCGCGTGGCACAGCGACCGCGACGAACCCGCGGTCATTGATCGCCGCAGCGAAAAGGACGATTGGTTGAGCAATACCGTAGGTTTCAGGGTGGCGCGCGATCTGGCGCCGGCAAACGAGGGATCGCGGTGAGCAACCGCCGTCGTCGATTCGAGATTATCTTGGGGGACTCATGAAGCTGCTCTTTCCGAATGGAGAACACGCACCGGTCGAATTGGAATCAGGGCGCGCCGTATTGGGCAGCGGAACTGATGCCGATGTCGTACTGCACGCGCCCGGCATTGCGCCCAGTCACGCCCATCTCGACGTGAAGGGCAGCACTGCCACTATCTCGCTGCCCAATCCGGCCAACGAAGTCACCATCAATGGCAAAGCGCTGACGGTACCGGCTGAAATCAAGCCGGGAGATCTGGTGACCTTTGCCGGCGTACGCGTGCGCATTGTGGCGGTTGAGAAAGCCGCGAGTGCGCCGCCGGTGGTGAAAGTCAAGGAAGTCGATGTGGATGACGATGGCCGCACCAAGGTGCGGATGGCCTTGCCGCGCTTCGTATTGCGGGGCGTTTCCGGCGTGACCTTCGGCAAGGTCTTTCCCTTGCAGGGAACCGTCGTGATCGGTCGCCAGAACGAGTGCGAGATCCCCATTCCCTCCGAAGAGGTATCCCGACGTCACGCCGAGTTGCGGGTCACGCCCGACGGCATCATGGTCGAGGATCTGGGCTCATCCAACGGCACCTATGTCAACGACAAGCGCATTACCCGGCAGTTGATGAAAGCCGGAGATGAGCTGCGTCTGGATACCATCCGTTTCCTGTTGCTGGCGCCCGGGCAGGAAATGCATCAGGTCAGCGCGGGGCGGGCCGATGCGCCTGCAGCAGCTGCCGCCTCGGCGACGGGGTCAGCGAAAGCGGGCGGCAGCAAGACCGGCTTGATGTGGGCCATCGTGGTGGTGGCGGTGCTGTCGCTGGCTGCCGTTGGCGCCAAGATCATGGGCGTGTACTGAGCTCGCGCTCATCGGTGATGCGCCAGGGCGTCGCCTGCCAGAACCAAATGGCGGGGCGGGCGGCGCTCACAGAGGTACGTTTCCACTGCGAGTGCAGATTGGTCGCTGCCCACGGGTCCACCCTGGATGTGGGGGCGCAGCAAATCACGAAGACGCTGGAACTGTGGGCTCAGCGAGCGGCCTTCCAGCGCATCGACAGATCGATGGCGCGTACGTGCTTGGTCAGCGCGCCGATGGAAATGTAGTCCACACCCAGGGCGCAGAGCTCTCCGAGCCGCTGCTGCTCGATTCCGCCGGACAGTTCCAGTTCGATTCCCGGCGTGCGCTCGTCCAGCGCTTGTCTCAGCTCGGCAGGGCTGAGCTCGTCCAGCATGATGCGATCAGGTCGGGCGGCGCTGGCCTGACGGTATTCGTCCAGTGATTCGACCTCGATCTCGACCATGCAGTCGGGCGCCAGTGCGCGGGCACGCTCGATGGCCGTGGCAATGCCGCCGGCCGCCAGAATATGGTTCTCCTTGATCAGCACGGCGTCATACAGGCCCATGCGATGGTTGACGCCACCGCCGGCGCGGACCGCGTATTTCTGCGCATAGCGAAGCCCGGGCAAGGTCTTGCGGGTGTCCAGTATTCGAGTACGAGTGCCGGCGGTCCAGGCAACGTACTGCGCGGTCACGGTGGCAGTGCCCGACAGCGTCTGCAGGAAGTTCATGGCGCTGCGTTCGGCGCTGAGCAGCGCGCGGGCATTGGCGCTGATCGAGCACAGGCGGGAGCCGGCACTGACATGGCTGGCTTCGGCGCAGTCCCAGACGATGTTGGCGTCTGCATCCAGAGCGCGGACGCAAGCGTCGAACCAGGCCTGGCCGGCCAGCACCAGGTCTTCGCGTGTCCACAATTCCGCTTCGCCGCGAGCATCGGCACTGACCAACTGTGCGCTGAGATCGCCCGGACCAAGGTCTTCAGCCAGCGCTCTGGCCACATCCGCGGAGACGACTTCGGCGCTCGGCGCTCCGATCACGATGGGTTTGAAAGGGAAGTCGGTGCTCACGCCGTGCTCTGATGATCATCAGGGGTGGCGAGCATACTGCCTGCAGGTCCGCCAGTCAGGGCTGCTGATGGCTTTCCGTCGGGTCCGTGTCGTCTTCGCCCACGTCTTCGACCTGCTCCTGATGTTCCTGGCCGACCGAAGTCTTGAGTCGCTCGACGATGGCGTCCAGTGCACGATCGAACAGGGGGACATCCTCCAGCATCATGGCCCGGCCATTGCGGAGTTCACTGGCCAGCGCCCAGACGGTCTTGTCGGCCACCTTGAGGCCCTTGCGGTTGACGAACAGATACTTGCTGCTGATCGGGCTGATCCACGACAGCTTGGCCCGCTCGGCGCGGCTTTCACCGTGGCGAAACTCTACCCAGGTGCCTACCTTGATGGCCCGGGCAATCTCGTAGTGCTCGTCGCGGATTTCGGTTTCTGGATCGGCCTCGGCATCCGGCTGTTTTGATTGCCGTGCCAGTTCATCGACGAAATTGTCCTCGGCCGGTGCTGGCGCCGGTGCGCTCTCCACCGCTCTGGTTTCCGCGGGCGACTCGGCCGCGGTCCTGGCCTCGACCTCCAAACCGGGGGCGACGTCGGTTGCGCTCACGGTCGCGGCTGCTGCCTTCTCTTCAGGAACTTCAGCCGGTGCCTCAGCCGTTGCTGGTGCCGCTGCGGGATTCAGTTGCGTCTCGTAGAACTTGCCGAGATCGCCGAGCAGATCGCGCACGTCGTTGTCGTGATAGGCGACCATGGCCAGACCCTGTCGCAGGGCCTTTTCCAACTCCGGCACCAGCGCCCGCAAGCGCGAACGCTCGGAGTCTGTTTCCTTCGGCAGTGCTGCCCAGACCAGCTCGTCAGCCACTCGCAGCGAGGTTTTCCACGGATGCGAGCCCTCGCCCTGACGCAGGATCGTCAGCACCAGGACATTGGCCCAGGGCCGCGTCAGGATATGCCGAATGACTTCGGGCAGATTCTTGCCCTCGATTCGGGTCAGGATCTCGCGCGCTGCGGTCTTGCGAGCACCTTGCAGGCGTTCGCGGCCACGAGCTGCCTCGGCGGCACGCAGTTCCGATACCTCGGCACGTTTCTTCGATGACCCGACGAAGTCGCGAAAGTCCTTGAGCTGCCGATCGAAGATCTGAACGTCGTCGTCGAAGTCCTTCAGCAGGACCTCCACTACCGATTTCACCTTGTCGTAGAAGCGGCCGTCCTTGTCGCTCTCCTCACTCCAGGCCAGTCCCGCCTGCGCGAGCTCATCCAGCAACAGACGCGCCGGGTGCTCCTTCTTGGCAAACATGGCCTTGTCGAGAATCGCGCACTTCAGATAGGGAATCTGCAGACGCGCCAGCAGCGCCTGCATTTCTGCCGGCAGATTGCGATCCTGCAGAATGAACTCGAACAGCATCCCGACCAGATCGATGGTGTCCTCGTCGGCCGAGGTGATCCGGTGCTTTTCATCACCCGAACCCAGACGATGGAGCTGTCCGACCAGTTCGTCCTTGATCTGCCCGGTCGGCGGAACCTGCGGAGCCGACACATAGCCCTGGCTGGGCGAAATGGCCACGGTCTGACTCTGCAGTATCGACAGCGCATTGATCAGGTCATTGGTGGCAAAGGACTGACCCGGGATGACTCCGGATCCACCGCCTGAATAACCAGCGTGCGCCCCGCCCGGGCCGCTCATGCCGCGTCGCGAGGCCAGCAGCGAACGCACCGTGTTGTAGAGCTCGACCTGGAGTTCGGCTTCCGCCGCAGACGCGGGCCCATAGCCCGAAGTGTTCAGGTGGCCGCCAGCGGGGCCGCCGCCGACCTGATCGTAGTCGCCGGCTGCCACGTCAGCATCAGCGCCAGGCATCGGCGCCATCGGCGCCCTCGCGGTGCCTGCCGACCCTGGTCGCTGCGAGGCAAACTGGTTCTTCAGCTGCGGCAGCACGCCGGCGTTGACCAGATGTTGATTGATTTCGTCGTAGAGCTGGTCCAGTCCGCCCATGACATGCTTGTCAAACAACTTCAGAATCAGCAGCTTGACGTGCAGATCCACCTCGAGCTCGACCAGCGTCGACTGGAAGGCCCGGCACAGCAGTTTGGGCCCGGCCGGGTTGTTGTCCTCGTCGATCTTGGTGCCGCCGGCAAGTACCGACATGCGCTGGTCCAGCGCGTAGAGATGCCGGCTGAAGCGATTGGACGCCTTGCCGGCCATCGCCGACACCGCCAGCGATTCTTCCAGTTCCTTCTCGTCGAGCAGCGCCAGGCCGCCCAGACGAGGGCCTTCAGAATCCTGCGCAGAGGACTGATTCTGGCCAAAGTTGGCGAAATTGCGGGTGAGGTTCTCCTGGAACAAGCGTTCCAGCAGCTGGCGCTTGCGACGAACTTCGCGCATGCCATCGAAATATCGGGTCTGGACGACGTTGTTCTCGCCCTTTTCCGCCAGATCGAACAGGGCGTCGTCGGTGCCATCGAGCAGGCTGCCAATGCACATCGCCAGGCGTTTCTGGGCGATGCCGCGGCATTGTTTGATCAGTTCGCCAACACGGTCGACTGCCTGCGTCTGCAGCGCCTGGCGCTGCTGCAGATCAACGACCTTGTTGTTGTCGGGACCATTGGTCACGCGCTTTCCCCTGATTAAGCACAAGTCCTGGCTTTGCTTGCTCTACCACACACTAAGCGTACCCCACCCGGGGGTCACTGATCGCAAACGGCTGGAAAAGTTTGACACTGATCACAGTTTCAAAGCCAGCTCAGACGGGAAAGCCCTGCCATTGGGTGGTGCCGATACCTTCTTCCGGAAGCAGCACCGGAATATCGTCTTCGATGCGGTAGATCACGCGCCCGTCGTCGGTGATCAAACCGGCCTCCAATGCCGAGCTTAACGGACGATTGTCGACATCATGCACGCCGCCCGCTGCGATAGCGCTGTTGATCCATTGCAGCTGATCGGCTCGCAAAGGGCGCAGCGGGCGCCGGGATACCGGGCAACAGAGAATTTCCAGCAGGCGCCGATCGATGGCCATAAGCATTGGAGCCCAGAACAAGGACCGCTAAGATAGCGCGCTACCCCATCCCTCTCCAGAGTGCACAGTGGAATTGATCCTGCCTCAAGTCGGCGTCGTCATGGGTTCGCGATCGGACTGGGAAACCATGTCGGCAGCGGCGGAAATGCTCGAAGAGCTGCGCGTGCCGCACGAAGTCCGCGTGGTCTCGGCCCATCGCACGCCTGATCTGCTGTTCAGTTACGCCGAAGAAGCCGAAGAGCGTGGGCTGCGGGTGCTGATTGCCGGCGCCGGCGGCGCCGCCCATCTTCCTGGCATGCTTGCCGCCAAGACCTGGTTGCCGGTCCTGGGTGTGCCGGTGCAATCGCGGGTATTGAACGGTGTGGACTCGTTGCTGTCGATTGTGCAGATGCCCGCTGGCGTGCCGGTGATGACGCTGGCGATCGGGCAGGCCGGCGCCAAGAACGCTGCCTTGGCGGCCGCCTCCATCCTCGCGCTCGCCAATCCCGCACTGGCTCTGCGACTCAAGGCCCTGCGCCAGGCGCAGACCGAACGCGTGCTGGCTGAACCCGATCCGCGGCGGCCGGCGTGCGAGTAGGTGTGATCGGTGGCGGCCAGCTGGCGCAGATGATGGCGCTGGCGGCGATGCCTCTGGGCCTGCGCGTGCACGCGCTCGATCCGGCGGTGGACGCCTGCGCCGGCGACGTGGCTCCGCTGGAAGTGGCCGCTTTCGATGATCTGGCGGCCCTGCATCGGTTTTCCGACATCTGCGACGTCATCACCTTCGATTTCGAGAATGTCTCGGCGCCGGCGCTGGCCGAACTGGCAGCGCTGCGTCCGGTGCGACCCAACCCGCTGTCACTGGCGACCGCCCAGGACCGGGCCGCGGAAAAGGCGCTGTTTGCCCGCATCGGCACCGCAGTCGCACCCTTTGCCGTGATCAACCGTCGCGACGAGATCGACGCTGCGGCCAGTTCGGTGGCCTTTCCGGCAATCCTGAAGACACGCCGCTTCGGCTACGACGGCAAGGGCCAGATCAATGTGCCCGAGGCCGCCGCGCTGGCCGATGCCTGCACCCGCCTGGGCAACGCGCCGTGCGTGCTGGAAAGCCGGGTGCGCTTCCAGCGGGAGCTGTCGATCGTCGCGGTGCGCGGGCTCGACGGGCAGATGCTGTGCTATCCCCTGGTCGAGAATCTGCACGTGGACGGCATCCTCTCGGCAACGCTGGCGCCGGCGCGAGTGAGTGACACCATGGTGGCTGCGGCCCGACTTTGTGCCGAGCGCGTGGCCGAGGCGCTGGACTACATCGGCGTCTTCGCCATCGAGTTCTTTGATCTGGATGGTGTGCTGGTCGCCAACGAAATGGCGCCACGCGTGCACAACAGCGGTCACTGGAGCATCGAAGGCGCGGTCACCAGTCAATTCGAGAACCACATGCGCGCCGTGACCGGATTGCCCCTGGGCGACACGTCCGCCATTGGCGCTTCGTGCATGCTCAACTGGATCGGCGAGATGCCCGATCGCGCGGCCGCGCTGAGCGTGCCCGGACTGCATTGGCATGATTACGGAAAATCGGCCCGCGCCGGGCGCAAGGTCGGCCATGCCACCGTGACCGCATCCGATCGGCGATCCCTGGCTGAGCGACTGATCCTGCTCGCAGAAAAACTCGAGCGCGGCGCCCAGATCGCACCGGTCCTCGAGCGCCTGAACACATCGGCATAAGCCAACGCCATCGCCTGTGCCGGTCTGCGGCTGTAGTCTGTATCCATCTTTCCGCCTGAGCTGATCATGAGCCAGACTCTCCATCTGACCCGTCCGGACGACTGGCATCTGCATCTGCGCGAAGGCCCAACGCTGGCGGCGGTGTTGCCGCACACCGCGCAGCAGTTTGCCCGGGCGATCGTCATGCCCAACCTGAAGCCGCCGGTCACGACCACGGCGCTCGCCGCAGCCTATCGCCAGCGAATTCTGGCGGCGCTGCCGGCGGGCGTGGATTTCGAGCCGCTGATGACCCTGTATCTGACCGACCGTACTGCGCCCGATGAGATCCGGCGCGCGCACGCCAGTGGCTTCGTGCATGCGGTCAAGCTCTATCCGGCGGGTGCCACGACCAATTCGGACGCGGGTCTGACCGACCTCAGGCACGCCTGGCCGGCCCTGGAAGTGATGCAGGAGCTGGGCCTGGTGCTGTGTATTCATGGCGAAGCCGTGGATCCGGCCATTGATGTCTTCGACCGCGAAAAGCGCTTCATCGACGATCAGCTGATTCCTCTGCGCGCACAATTTCCGGCGCTGCGAGTGGTGTTCGAGCACATCACCACCGCCGATGCGGCCGACTATGTACGCGAGGCTCCGGGTGACATCGCCGCCACGATCACCGCGCATCATCTGCTGTACAGCCGCAATGCCCTGTTCCAGGGCGGATTGCGACCGCACTACTACTGCCTGCCGGTGCTCAAGCGCGAGCAGCATCGCCTCGCACTGCTGGCGGCGGCGACCTCGGGCCATCCGCGCTTCTTTCTGGGCACCGATTCGGCGCCGCATGCGCGCGGCGCCAAGGAGAGCGACTGCGGTTGCGCCGGCTGCTACACAGCCTTGCACGCGCTGGAACTCTACGCCCAGGCTTTCGAAAGCGTTGGAGCGCTGGATCGGCTGGAAGGTTTTGCCAGTTTCTTCGGCCCCGATTTCTACCGATTGCCGCGAAACTCGACTCAGGTTCGCCTCGTGCGTGAACCCTGGTCCATCCCCGCTCAGCTGCCGATGGCGCAGGACAGTCTGATTCCGCTGGCCGCTGGCACCCAGCTGGATTGGCGTTTCGCGGGCAGCGTCTGAAGCCGGCGCAATCGCCGGATTGCGGCAGGCAGAGCGCGCATGGCGCTCTGCCCGTCAATCAGAACATCGGGTTTCAGCGCATCTGCGACGCGGCAAAGTCCCAGTTGACCAGGTTCCAGAAGGCTTCCAGGTACTTCGGACGGGCGTTGCGGTAGTCGATGTAGTAGGCGTGTTCCCACACATCGCAGGTCAGCAGCGGCTGGTCGTCGCCGGTCAACGGCGTGGCAGCGTTGCTGGTGCTGGTCAGCGCCAGGCTGCCATCGGCCTTCTGTACCAGCCAGGCCCAGCCCGAACCGAAGGTGCCGATCGCAGTCTTGGTGAACTCCTCCTTGAACTTGTCGAAGCTGCCGAAGGCGGCATCGATGGCCGCTGCCAGCGCGCCGGTCGGGGCGCCGCCGCCGTTGGGCTTCAGGCAGTTCCAGTAGAAGGTGTGGTTCCAGACCTGGGCGGCATTGTTGAACATGCCGCCGGAGGACGAGCGCACGATCTCCTCCAGGCTCTGATTTTCCTGTGGCGTGCCCTTGATCATGTTGTTGAGATTGGTGACGTAGGTCTGGTGATGCTTGCCGTAATGGAAATCGATGGTTTCCGGCGAGATATGGGGCACCAGAGCGTCGCGGGCGTAGGGCAGGGCGGGCAGTTCTATGGCCATGACAATTCCTTTTGGCGATTGATCGGGGGATGCAGACCGGCGGGACGACGCCCGCTCGACCTGTCCATTTTAGCGGGTCACCCGGTTAAGCGGATGTGGCCCTGGCGGCATCGGCATATTTTGCCGGTGCTGGATTGACGTGACCGCAGGCCACGCAGCTGCGCCGGCTCAATGAGCCGTAGAAGCGATCGAAAACCGCCGGGAACTGGGTCTCGATGTTCTCCAGCGCGAAGAATTCCTCGTAGATCTTGTGGTTGCAGCGTTCGCAATACCATTGCAGGCCATCGAATTCGTGCGCCAGGCGCTTGCGTTCGATGACCAGTCCGATCGAGTCGGGCATGCGCTGGGGAGAGTGCGGAATCCCCGGCGGCAGGTAATAGATCTCACCGGCACGGATCGGCACATCCACGGCGCGGCCTTCCAGTTGCAGCCGCAGCACCATCTCGCCTTCGACCTGATAGAAGAACTCCGGGCCCTCTTCGACGTGGTAGTCGGTGCGCTGGTTCGGTCCACCGACGATCATGATGATGAAATCGCCGTCGACGATGCATTTGTTGCCCACTGGCGGCTTCAACAGGTGTCGATGCTCGTCGATCCAGTTCTGGAAATTGATCGGGGCAGTCCACATGGCGGTCACCGGCGGCTGGGATGGTGTCTAGGTTAGCGGATCAGGCGGCCGCCTGCGTCGGTCGGGCGCGGAACGCGCAACCGTAGGTTGGGCTAAGCGCAGCGTGCCCAACACGAGGGCGGAGCGTTGGGCACGCTGCGCGTAGCCCAACGGTCATGGCTGCGAGTCACTCGCCATCATCAAAGTCGCTGGTGCCATGACCGTTGCATAAGGTGTCTTGCCCAACCCCTGCCCAGCCCGTCCGGCCCGGCGGCAAGCCGCCGCGCGTTCGCAGGCGCGGCCGGCATGCCGGCCAAGCGCGCCAGGCTCACCCCCGAACATCGGGGAGGGAGCGACAGCACTCGTCTGAACGACGTTCACGGCAACCCACACTTCGCCACACACTTGAGCTCGATCGCGATCGGCGTGGGCAGCGCATCGATGCCGAGCGTGGTGCGGCAGGGTGCCGTGGCGATGTCGGGGAAATACTCGGCCCAGATCGCGTTGTAGGTCTGGAAGTCGCCGCTCATATGGGTCAGATACACGGTGACGTCGACCAGATCGGTCCAGCTGGCGCCGCAGCTTTCCAGCACGGCGCGCACATTGGCGAAGACCGAATGGCACTGCGCGGCAATGTCGTAGGCCAGCAGACTGCCATCGCTGGCGTAGACATTGCCCGGGATGGAATTGTCGACCGCCGAGCGTGGGCCGATGCCCGACAGGAACAGCAGCTCGCCCACGCGTCGTGCATGCGGATAACGACCCACCGGTTTGGGGGCGCTGTCGGTCTGGATCGAGACGCTCATCGGAAGGGCTCCGTCAGGGAACGTGTTTCAGCAGGCAATGGCGACATTCTTGGCCTCGGTGAAGAAGCGCATGGCATCCACGCCGCCCTCGCGGCCGAGGCCCGATTGCTTGACACCGCCGAAGGGCGTGCGCAGGTCGCGTGCCATCCAGCAGTTGACCCAGACGATGCCGCTCTCCACGGCAGCGGCGAAACGGTGTGCGCGGGCCAGATCGCGGGTCCATAGCGAGCAGGCCAGGCCATAGGACGTGCCGTTGGCATATGCCAGTGCCTGATCTTCATCGTCGAAGGGCACCAGCGTAGCCACCGGGCCAAAGATTTCTTCCTGATTGACGCGGCAATAGGGATCGAGCTGATCGAACAGGGTGGGTGCGAGGAAATATCCGTCCTGGCAGCGGCCTTCCAGGCTCGGTCGGGTTCCGCCGACCAGCAGACGACCGCCCTCTTCGTGCGCCAGGTCGATGTAGCTCTGCACTTTCGCCAGATGCGCCGCCGAAACCAGCGCGCCGAGTTGGCACTCGGGATCGCGCGGATCGCCGACCTTCAACCGACTCACTGCGGCCACCAGCGCTTCGCGGAAGCGGGGCAGCAGGGAGCGCTCGACCAGAATGCGCGATCCACACAGACAGATCTGGCCCTGATTGGAAAAGGCCGCGCGTACGCACTCGCTGACGGTGCGCTCGAAGTCGCAGTCGGCAAAGACCACGGTGGCGTTCTTGCCGCCCATTTCCAGAGAGAGCTTCTTGAACTGGCTGGCGGTCGTTGCCGCAATCGCGGCGCCGGTGGCGGTGCTGCCGGTGAACGAGATCGCCTTGACGCCGGCTTGGCTGACCAGCGCCTGTCCGCAGCGGGGGCCGCCGCCCTGCACGATATTCAGCACGCCGGCCGGCAGTCCGGCCTCCTGCGCGATCTCGCCCAGCAGCCAGGCCGTGACCGGGGTGATCTCGCTGGGCTTGGCAATCACACAGTTACCGGCCGCCAGCGCAGGGGCGATCTTCCAGCTGAGCAGGTACAGCGGCAGATTCCACGGACTGATGCAGCCGACCACCCCCAGGGGCTGGCGCAGCGTGTAGTTCAGCGTGCCGGCTTCGTCGTGATGGCTTTCCGAGGCCTGGGTCTCGGCCATGGCCGCGAAGAAACGAAAATTTGCAATGGCACGAGGGATATCCACAGTCCGGGCTACGGAGACCGGCTTGCCATTGTCGCGCGATTCTTCCTCGGCAAAGGCATCCAGACGTGCTTCGATCAGATCGGCCATGCGCCGCAGCAACTTCGCGCGCTGACTGGGTGGGGTACCCGCCCAGCTGCGTCGCGCAGTCTGCGCAGCAGCGACCGCCATATCGATATCTGCCGCATTGGAGTCTGGAACTTCGGCGTAGACCTTGCCCGTTGCCGGCTCATACACCGGCAGATAAGTACCCGAAGCCGGCGCCCGATAGTAGCCGTCGATGAAATTGGTCAACCGCAACAGGGAATCACGCATGAGGATCGGTATGGACGGAATGTCCTGAGCATAAACCTCTGTGCGCGATTGTTCCGCATTGGCGCCGGTGGCGCGCCTACAACGCCAGCGTGCGCCCGCCATCGACGGCGATGCTGACGCCGGTGATGTAGGAGGCCGCCGGTGAGGCCAGGAAGGCGATGGCGGCGGCGACTTCGCTGGCATCGGCAAAACGCCCCATCGGCACGGCGCTGAGCATGCCGGCGGTGACGGCGCCCTCGTCGCTCTGGCTGGACTTGATCTTGCCGGCGATCAGGCTGTCGAGGCGCGCGGTGCGGGTGAAGCCGGGCAGCACATTGTTGACGGTGATGCCTTCTGGCCCGAGTTCGGTGGCCAGGGTCTTGGCCCAGGAGGCAACGGCACCGCGGATCGAGTTGGAGACGCCCAAGCCCTTGATCGGCTCCTTGACCGAGGTCGAGATGACATTGACGATGCGCCCGTAGCCGGCCGCGCGCATGCCCGGCAGCGCCAGTCCGGTGAGCAGTTGGTTGCACAGCAGATGCTGGCCGAAGGTCTCCAGGAACTGGGCTTCGGTGGCGTGTTCGATGGCGCCCGGCGGCGGGCCGCCGGTGTTGTTGATCAGGATCTGTGCCGGATGCTCGGCCAGCCAGTCGCCGACGATGCGCGCCAGGCCAGAGCGATCGGCATAGTCGGCAATCAGCGCGTGATGACGGCCCGGGTGCGTCGCCTGCAAAGCCTGAACCGCCTGCGCGAGCCGATCCTGATCGCGTCCGATCAGCGTCACATCGGCACCCAGTTGCGCCAGTTCCAGGGCCGCCGCCCGGCCAATGCCCTGACTGCCGCCTCCCACCAAAGCGTGTCGTCCGCCTAGATCGAGTTGCATGGATCACCCCGCTGGATTCGAGGGCTGCAGTCTAGCGGGGCCGGGTGGAGGTTGTCGGTTGTCGGTTGTCGGTTGTCGGTTGTCGGTTGTCGGGGTGCGGGGCTCGGGACTCGGGACTCGGGACTCGGGACTCGGGACTCGGGACTCGGGACTCGGGACTCGGGACTCGGGACTCGGGATGGGCAGCAGTAGCGCGGCTCCGGCACGCGTGTGCTGGGCTGAGCGCCTGCGGGGATTCGCGCCGGCGGCCGCGGCTCTGTGGACGGCACAGCTGGCGTCATTGCGAGGAGCGCAGCGACGAAGCAATCCAGTGCTTCTGAGGATGGGTGTCTGGATTGCTTCCCCCCGGATCAAGTCCGGGGTCGCAATGACGCAGGGTCCCGTGCTCTGGACCTACAAGAGCTTTCCCGTGCCCCAACAACCAACAGCCAACAACCAACAACCGACAACCGCCGCTACTTCATCCCCTTCAGGCGCAGGCGAAATTCCACGCCCTGGCTATCGGGCAGGTTGCTGGCGGCGGCTTCACCCTGGTGCAGTTCTGCGATCAGGCGGACGATGTAGAGACCAAGTCCGAGGTGAGGGGAAACGGTGGCGCGGCCGTCGCGGACCGAGATCAGTGAGTCGAACAGGCGATCCTGCATCTTCTGCGGTAGCGGCGGGCCGTTGTTGGACAGAACCAGATCGACGCTGTCCAGCCGTGGCTCCAGTGCCAGTCGGATCCAGCCGCCCGGCGGGCTGAAGCCGAGGGCGTTGTCGACCAGCTTGTCCAGGGCCTGGTGGATCAGTTCGGGCGCGCCGTGGAAGGGCACCGGATGCTCGGGCACGCTGACCCGGAATTCGCGGTCTTCGGCCAGATCGCGGTAGCCGGCGGCAGCACCGAGCAGGAACTCGCGCAGATCGAAGTCTTCGGCCTCGGCGCCGGCGATGGCGCTCTCGATGCGCGAGGCCTGTGACAGGGTTCGCAGCAGAGCGCCGAGGCGCTCGGCGCCGGAGCGGGCGCGCTCGGCATAGATGCGCGCCGATTCGGTCATGGCCTCCTGTTCGAGATTCTCCAGCGAGGACTTGACCACCGCCAGCGGCGTTGCCAGTTCGTGCGAGAGCTTGCCGCCGAGGGTGCGCAGATAATCGGTGTAGGCGCTGACCTGATCGAGCAGACGGCCGAAACTGCGCGACAGATCGCCGATTTCGTCGACGCGCGTGGAGCGCGGGAAGCTGCCGATGACGCGACCCTCGGGGCTCAGCGCGTTCTCGGCCGCATTGCGCAGCTTGCGGATGCGGAAGGACAGATAGCCGGCGTAACCGAACAGTATGGCGGCAGCGATCAACATGGTCAGCAATCCGCCCAGCAGCAGGCTGCCCAGGGCACGATTGGTCCACAGCAGCAGCGCATCGCTGGTCTGCTCCAGCAAGACCACGCCGCGGACATCGCCATCGTGCAATATCGGCACCGCCGCAGTCAGAATCACGCTGGCCTGGCTCGCTGCCGGGCGCCAGCGGGCGCTCGGTGTTCCGGTCAGCGCGTCATCGACCTGCTCGTTGGCCAGTTGCAGCAGATTGAAGGCATAGCCCTCGGTGCGCACCATCTCCGGCGCCAGCACATGGCGGTACACCAGCGCCCGCAACCAGCGCAGAAAGCTCAGATCGTCGTCGTCGTCGGAGATGTCGCTGCCCGGACGCAGGCTGCCGGTGCGCGCCAGCACGTAGCCGCCGCGGTCGAGCACGCGCATGCGGGTGTAGTCCGGCACCAGGCTGGGCAACAGACTGCTGTCCTGCCACAGCAGCGATACCGGTCGCCATTGGCGGGTATCGCCCCCGGTGCTGGCTACAGCCTGTGGCAGATCGGCGCCGGTCACCGGATAGTCGCGAACAGTCAGGCCGAGTTCGAAGCCCGGATCGGCCAGTGGCAGGCGCAGTTCAGCGCGGTAGCCACCGGGTCGCTCGATCCAGGCGGCCGGCAATGCAAAGCTGGGCTCGCGACCATCAGGGCCCGGTACCGGCGTTGCCGCGCTGACGCCATTGCCGCTGCGCGCAATGCGCCAATGGCGCTCACCGAAGCGATCGCGCACGGCAATATCGATCTGGTCGGCATGCTCATCCATGGAGCCATCGACCGCCGCGGTGACCGGGGTAGCGTCGTCCACATCCAGCCAGAGATTGACCGCGCTCGGGCCCAGGCCCAGGTACAGACGCGCCGAGAGCTTGCCGCTGGTGGCCTGCAGAACCTCTGGCGCGGCATGCCAGGAGCCCCAGTCGTCGGCATAGCCATCGGCCTCGATGTCGACGCGCATCGGCCGCGCATGCAGCACCTCGGCTGCAAACAGTTCGGCGCGCAGGCGCGGTTCGGCGGCCGGAATGGTGCTGGCCAGGGTGCGTGCGGTGGCCACCAGCGTGCGCTCCTGGCTCTGCCGCAGCGTGGTTTCCATCTGCACCACGAAGCGCCAGCCGGCCAGCGGGAACACTGCCGCCACCATGGCGATCAGCAACAGTTTCAGACGCAACGGCATGTACGAACCTGCAAGAGGATCAGGCGGGGGAGTTCAACCCAAAGCGCTGCGGCATGCAAAGGAATGGGCGGGGCAGTTGGCTGGCGGATTCTGGGCAAGCGAATTTCAGCCGTAGCTGTCAAAGACACTGCCGGCCTCGCGGGCGATGGAATCGAAGCGGGTGTACTGACCGCGGAACCACAGATCGATCGAGCCGGTGGGACCGTTTCGGTGCTTGGCGACAATGATTTCGGCGGTGCCCTTCTTCGGCGAATCCGGATTGTAGTACTCGTCCCTGTAGATGAAGCAGATGATGTCGGCGTCCTGTTCGATGGCGCCCGACTCACGCAGGTCGGCCATCATCGGACGCTTGTCCTGGCGTTGTTCCAGCGAGCGGTTGAGCTGGCTGAGCGCGATCACCGGGACGTTCATTTCCTTGGCAATGGCTTTCAGATTGCGCGAGATCTCACTGATCTCGTTGGTGCGGTTTTCCCGGGTGCCGGGCACCTGCATCAGCTGCAGATAATCGACCACGATCAGCGCCAGCCCGTGCTCGCGCTTGAGCCGGCGGGTGCGCGCACGCAACTCCGATGGCGACAGACCGCCGGTGTCGTCGATGAACAGCTTGGCCTGGGTCAGCAGGGTGATCGCGCTGGTTACGCGCGGCCAGTCCTCGTCGGCCAGATCACCATTGCGCAGGCGCTTCTGGTCGACCCGACCGAGTGAGGAAATCATGCGCAGGGCCAGCTGCGCGACGGGCATTTCCAGGCTGAAGATGGCCACCGGCTGGCCGCTCTGGATGGCCGCGTGCTCGGCAATGTTCATCGCAAAGGAAGTCTTGCCCATCGCTGGCCTTGCCGCCACGATGACCAGATCGCCGCCCTGCAAGCCGTTGGTCAGCGTATTCAGGTCGACAAAGCCGGTGTCCAGGCCGTTCAGCGTACCCTTGTTCGAATAGCGGAACTCGATGGCCCGATAGGCCTCCTTGAGGGCTTCGGAGATCGGCACAAAACTGCCGCGGCCACGCTTGCCGCGCTCGCCGATGTCGAAGACCAGTTTCTCCGCGCCCTGCAGCAATTCCTCACTGCTGCGGCCCTCGGGCACCAGAATGTCGTCGACGATCTGGGTGCCGGCCTCCATCAACTGCCGCAGGATCGATTTCTCGCGGACGATCTCGGCATAGGCAACGATGTTGGCCGCGCCCGGGGTGTTGTTGGCGATCTCGATGACATAGCCGATGCCGCCGGCGGCCTCGGCCTGTTCCTTGTTCTCCAGCCACTCGCCCAGGGTCACGGCATCGCAGGGCTGGCCTTTCTCCTTGAGCGCGGCGATGGCGGTGAAGATGATGCGGTGGTCCTGGCGATAGAAATCGTCGGCGACGACCTTG
>JBFWOF010000036.1:0-65422 GCA_050250665.1 Lysobacterales bacterium
CGCCCTGTTTTAGATGTGTTACTACACCTCCAGTGCCGTGTCCTCGGTGCTCTTTGTATCCAGCGACCCGTCCAGCGTAGCCTACAACAAAGGAGCGGACTGGGTGAATCTGCTGTTTGGCGCCTACAACGGCTTTGCTGCGGTGGCAGCGATCGGCATTCCCTTTCTGGTGCGCAAGGTCGGTTTGCGCATGGCCCATCTGATCAATCTCTGGATAGGCGCGGGCGCACTGCTGTCCTTCCTGATCATCCGCGATCCCAACTGGCTGCTGCTGTCGATGGTCGGCATCGGCATCGCCTGGGCCTCGATCCTGGCGCTGCCCTACGCGATGCTGTCCGACAGTCTGCCGGCCGAGAAGATGGGCGTGTACATGGGTATCTTCAATTTCTTCATCGTGATTCCGCAGTTGCTGGCGGCGAGCGTGCTCGGCGTCATCCTGAAGACGGTTTTCGCCAACCAACCGATCTACGCGCTGGTCATCGGCGGCGTCAGCTTCCTGATCGCCGGCTTGTGCGTGCTGCGGGTGCGCGAGCCCGGTGGCGTGCAGGTGGTGGCGCATGCCTGAGTCGATCAAGGGCGTGGCCCGACACCCTTTCCGCGGTGAACAGAACGCGTCACCTAGCGCGCTTGGCGCGCAACGTGACCTACGATTGGCACTGGCGTTGATTGGCGCTCTGGCCCTTGGCGCTTGCTCGCAGGAAGCCCCTCAAGCCGCTCCCGAGGTGAAAGCTCCAGCGGCCACCCGGGACTATTACGGCACGCTGGAGCCCTTCGCCAGCAACGCCATCTACTTCGTGCTGACTGATCGTTTCGTCAATGGCGACGAGTCCAACGACCAGCGCGAGCAGGGCGGGGCGCACCCGACCTTCGACCGCAGGACGCCCGGCCTGCCCGAAGGTCTGGACGACAACATCGGCTACCTCGGTGGCGACTTCAAGGGCTTGCTCGATCAGGCCGATTACATCGCCGACATGGGTTTCGGCGCGGTCTGGCTGACGCCCATCGTCGACAATCCGGACGAAGCCTTCACTGGCGGCGATCCGGCGGTGTACGGCGCCATGATGAGCGATCAGGGCAAGACCGGTTACCACGGCTATTGGGGCGTCAATTTCTATCAGCTGGATGAGCATCTGCCGAGCGCGGGTCTGGGCTTTGCCGAACTCACCGCCGGGCTCAGGGCCAAGGGCCTCAAGACGGTGCTGGATGTGGTGGCCAATCACGGCTCGCCCTCGTTCACCATGCCAATCGATCAGCCCAAGTACGGCGAGATCTATGCCGCTGACGGTACGTTGCTGGCCGACCATCAGAACCTGCCGCCGGAGCAGCTCAAGCCGGACGAGAATCCGCTGCATCGTTTCTACCGCGCCGAGCGCGATCTGGTGCAGCTGTCGAACCTCGATGACCGTCGCCCGGAAGTGCTCGATTATTTTGTCGGTGCCTACGAGCAGTGGCTGGATCAGGGCGCCGACGCCTTGCGCATCGACACCATCGGCCATGTGCCCAATCCCTTCTGGCACGATTTCGCCCAGCGGCTGCGCCAGCACCGGCCGGGGCTGTACATGTTCGGCGAACGCTATTCCTTCGATCCGCCGGTGGTGGCACAACATACCTGGCCGGAGAACGGCGCCATCAGCGTGCTCGATTTCCCGCTCAAGGGCGCCTTCGGCGAGGTCTTCGAGAAGGGCGCCGGCTTCGAGAAGATCGCCGATGCGCTGTTTCTGCAGAGCGGCCCCTACGCCAATCCCTACGATCTGGCGACCTTCTACGACAACCACGACATGCCGCGGCTGAAAGCCAGCGACGAGGGTTTCATCGACGCCCACAATCTGCTGTTCACGCTGCGCGGCATTCCGGTGATCTACTACGGTTCGGAAACCGGCTTCATGCGCGGTGCCGCCGAGCATGCCGGCAATCGCAACTACTACGGCGCCCTGGGCATTGCCGCCGGCGCCGGCCATCCGATCTACGAGAATCTGAAGCGCATCGCCAGGGTGCGGCGCGACTCCATCGCGCTGCAGCGCGGATTGCAGCTGGATCTGGAATTCGCCGGCGACCGCGCCGCCTTCTATCGGGTGTACCAGCATGAAGGCGTCAACCAAACGGCGCTGGTGCTGCTGAACAAGGGCGCGGAGCCGACGGCGTTTGCAATCGATGCACCAGTGCAGCCCGGATCCTGGCGCTCGGCGCTGGATGGCAACAGCATCCAACTGGCTACGGGCGAGGCCTTCACGGCCGAAGTGCCGGCGCACGGGGTGCAGGTCTATCTGCTCGACAGTGCGCTCAGCGATCCGGCGCTGTTGGCCAGACTGGACCAGGCGATGGCGCATCGACTGGGTTTGCAGCAAACGCCGCCCAGCGATCAGCATTGAGCTCTGCTTCGGTAGGTCACGTTGGCCGCGCAGCGGGCTACGTGACGCGTAGATAGCACCGCCCGTGGGAGCGGCTTCAGCCGCGACCAACCGCTGCGGGAGACCTTGCAATGACTCGCAGTTCCCTCGTCACGTAGACCCTGCGGGTCAACGTGACCTACTTCCTGCGGTAGGCCAACTTCCGGCCACCTGTGGGAGCGGCTTCAGCTTTGCTTTGGTAGGTCACGTTGGCCGCGCAGCGGACTACGTGACATGGAGCTCGCCACCTGTGGGAGCGGCTTCAGCCGCGATGCTTCTGGCAGGCGTGGGAACAGCGTCCAGACCAGTCTGGACCTGCAAGAGCGGTCGATCGCGGCTGAAGCCGCTCCCACAGGTGACGCTAGGACGAGGTCCCTCCGCAGGACCGCCGCACCACCACCCGCGCCGGCAGCATCACGCTGGTGGCCGGCTCGTTCTTGATTTCATGCAGCAGGGTTTCGACCAGCAGCTCGCCGGCGCGCTTGGTGTCCTGGGCCACGGTGGTCAGGGGCGGACTGGCAAAACTCGCCATCGGGATATCGTCGAAACCGACCACGGCCACATCGCCGGGCACGCTCAAGCCGGCTTCTTCCAGCGCGCGCATGGCGCCGATGGCCAGCAGATCGCTGGCGGCAAAGACAGCATCCACCTGGGCGCCGCGGGCCAGCAGCTGGCGCATGGCGCTCTGACCCACCAGTTCGGTCGAATCGGCGGCATCGATCTGCAGGGCCGGATCGGCTTCCAGTCCAGCTGCCTGCAGCGCCTGCACCAGGCCCTGATAGCGATCCGAGAATTCGGGGCAATGCGGCGAGACGTCGCCGATGAAGGCGATGCGACGCCGGCCCAGCGCCAGCAGGTGCTCGGCAATCGCGCGCCCGCCCTGGACGTTGTCGCAGCCGATGGAAATGCCCGGCTGACCCTCGACCACCGCCCCCCAACGGACGAAATGCGTGCCCTGTTCGACCAGGCGTTCGAGCTTGTGGCGAGCCACGAGGTAGTCGCCGTAACCCAGCAGAATCAACCCGTCGGCCTTGTGGCTGTCCTGAAAATCAGCGTGCCAGTCCTCCGAGAGCTGCTGGAAGGAGATCAACAGATCGTAGCCCTGGCGGGCGCAGGCGCGAGTGATCGAACCCAGCATCGACAGGAAGAAGGGATTGATCAGCGAATCGTCCGAGGTCGGGTCTTCAAACAGCAGCAGCGCCAGCGTCACCGAATGCTGGCGGCGCAGATTCGAGGCGTTCTTGTCGACCTTGTAGTTCAGCTCCTTGGCGATGGCCTGTATGCGCTTGCGCGTCTCGATACTGACCAGCGGACTGCCCCGCAGCGCACGCGACACCGTCGCCTGAGACACGCCGGCGTGGTAGGCGATATCGAAAGAAGTGGGTTTGCCCTTCATGCGCGCCCCGTTCAACTGAGGCGCGCATTGTTGTCCTCGGCGAGGATTGAGGCAAGTCGACGTCAGCGAAAGTGCAGCGACGGGGTGCGAGGCCCCGCCGGCTGCGGCACGGACAAGCGGTCTCACGCGGAGACGCGGAGACCGCGGAGAGGAGTGCGCGTTTGTTGTTGTAGGTCCGAACTTGTCTGGACCCGCAACGGCGGCTTGATCTGACCGACTGCCGACTGCCGACTGCCGACTGCCGACTGCCGACTGCCGACTGCCGACAATCAGGGATCTGCCTTTCTCCGCGTTCTCCGCGCCTCCGCGCGAGTCGTTGCTTCGCGCCGCGAGGGCGCTCTACAACGCGGCTGCGGCGCGGGCCAGGGCTTCGATCTCGTCCCAGCGACCATTATCGATGGCGGCCTTGGGCAACATCCACGAGCCGCCGACGGTGATGACATTGGCCAGGGCCTTGTAGGCCGGCGCCTTGGCCGCGTCGATGCCGCCGGTGGGGCAGAAGCGGGCCTGGGCGAAGGGGCCGCCGAAGGATTTGACGGCGGCGATGCCGCCCGAGGATTCGGCCGGGAAGAACTTGAAGCGCTGGTGCCCATATTCCAGACCGAGCATCAGCTCGCTGGCGGTGGCGATGGCCGGAATCCAGGGAATCGGGGACTGTGCCGCGGCGGCGTAGAGCCTGGGCGTGGCTCCCGGCGAGATGGCGAAGGCCGCGCCGCTGGCGACCACGGCGTCGAGGTCAGCCGGGGTCAGCACGGTGCCGGCGCCGACGATGGCCTCGGGCACTTCGGCAACGATCAGACGCATGGCCTCCAGTGCCACCGCGGTGCGCAGCGTGATTTCCAGCACCGGCAAACCGCCGGCCACCAGCGCCCTGGCCAGCGGTATCGCATCGGCCAGCCGCTCGATGCTGATCACCGGAACGACAGGCGCCCGGGTCAGGATGGCATCGACGGCGGCGGCGCGGGATTCGGGCTCGGATTGGGTCATGATTGGCCTTTACGGTTCGGGGTAACGGGTAGCCGCGGCAGCCACCCAGACAGGTAAAACGTGAAACGTAAAACGTCAATTCGCAGCTGGAGATTTGCGCTTGGAATTGACGTTTTACGATTCACGTTTTACGGCTCCCCCAGTGCCACCGCCGCCCCCAGCAATCCCGGTTGCGGATGGGTCACCACCTGGATCGAAACGCCTTCCAGATAGGCGGCGAAGCGACCCTTGGCGAGGAAGCGTTCGCGGAAGGCGCTGGATCGCAGGAAGGGGATGAAGCGGGGCACGATGCCGCCGGCGATCATCACCGTGCGGGCGCCGTGGATCAGGGCGGCGTCGCCGGCGACGCTGCCGAGTACGGCGCAGAAGCGCGCCAGGGTGCGGCGGGCGTTGAGATCGTGGCCATCGAGCGCGGCGGCGACGATCGCGGCCGGATCACGCAGCTGTCGGGCCCAGTCCACCGGCACCCGGGTCTCGTCACCGGCGGCGAGCGCAGCGTCGATGTGAGCCAGGCCCGCGCCGCACAGCAGGCGCTCGTTCGAGCAACGGCCGAATCGGGCCGAAATCCAGCGACAGATACGGGTTTCTTCCTCGCCCTGCGGAGCGAAACTGACGTGACCGCCTTCGGTCTCGACCACACGCCAACCGGCTTCGGGGTCACCGATCAACAGGGCCACGCCCAGACCGGTGCCGGGGCCGAGCACGGTGACCGGCCCGGTGGGCGGCAGCGCATCGGAGCCATGCAGCAGCACGCGGTCTTCCGCTTGCAGCGCCGGCACCGCATAGGCCACGGCGCCGAAATCGTTGATGACCTTGAGTTCGGCCAGGCCCAGACTGCGCTTCAACTCGGTCTGGGAGAAGGACCAGGCGCGATTCGTCAGACGGATCTCGTCACCGGCCACGGGAGAGGCCACCGCCATGCTGGCGCGCTTGGGGCGCACCCGGACCAGCTTCAGATAGTGCTCGGCGGCATGCTGCAAGCTGCCGAAATCCGCCGTCTTGAGCGTGCGCTGGGCACTGAGTTCGAGGCCGCCCGCCTGCGTGTCGCTGTGCGCAATGGGGGCGTTGGTGCCGCCGATGTCGGCCTGCTGGGGGTTCTTGGGGTGGGCCTTGGGAACACTGAACGCAATGGGGGGGCTTGGGGCTGGGGGCTGGGGCGCTTGTATTGCGCTTGCCGCAAGGGCCTGTGATTCGCCAGCGGCCTTTGCCGAGCATCCAGCTCACCGCAGGCAACCGGTAGCCGCCCCAGCCCCCAGCCCCCAACCCCGCTCCTGCTTTTCGCGTCTGCCATCCTCATCCCTCCACAAACAGTGCCGATCCACCCTCCTCGGCGGAACAGGCGTGGGCGCGCATCAGGCCGAAGAGCTCGCGGCCCACGCCGTGACGGTTGCCGCGCAGATCGATCTCGGCGCTCTCGCGGGCAGCCCATTCGCCAGCGTCGACCTCGGCCTGCATGACCCCGGCATCTGCGTCGATCAGGATCAGATCGTTCTCGCGCAGCTTGCCGATCGGACCGCCGCAAACGGCCTCGGGCGATACGTGTATCGCTGCCAGCACCTTACCCGAAGCGCCGGACATGCGGCCATCGGTCAACAGGGCAACGCGTTGTCCGCGGTCCTGCATCACCGACAGTGTCGGCGTGAGCTTGTGCAACTCCGGCATGCCATTGGCGCGCGGACCCTGGCCGCGGATCACGGCGACGAAATCACCGCTCAGTAATCCGGCCTTGAAGGCCGCCAGCAGCGCATCCTGCGAATCGAAGACCTTGGCCGGTGCCTGAATGCGCCGATGTTCGGGCGCCACGGCCGAGATCTTGACCACGGCCCGGCCGAGATTGCCCTTCAGGCAGTGCAATCCGCCTTCGTGATCGAAAGGTTCAGCGGTTCCGCGCAAGACCTGGGTGTCGAGCGATTGCCGCGGGGCCTCGCGCCAGCGCAGTTGCAGCTCATCGAGGTAAGGCTCCTGCGCCTGCGTGCGCAGATCGCCGCCGTGCACGCAGCGGATATCGGCATGCATCAGGCCGGCCTCCAGCAATTCGCGAATGACGATGCCGAGGCCGCCGGCGGCCTGGAAATGGTTCACGTCGGCACTGCCATTGGGGTAGATGCGAGCCAGCAGCGGCGTAGCCCGCGACAGCTCGTCCAGATCATCCCAGTCGATGCGGATGCCGGCAGCCCGGGCGACAGCGACCAGATGGATGGCGTGATTGGTCGATCCTCCGGTGGCGGCGAGGCCGACCATGGCGTTGACGATGGCCTTCTCGTCGATGGTATGGCCGATCGGCGTGTACTCGCTGCCGAGCGCGGTGATGGCGCAGGCACGCTCGGCAGCAGCCACGGTGAGCGCGTCGCGCAGCGGCGTGTTTGGATTGACGAAGGCGGCGCCCGGCAGATGCAGGCCCATGACTTCGAGCAGCATCTGGTTGCTGTTGGCGGTGCCGTAGAAGGTGCAGGTACCGGGGCCGTGGTAGGAAGCCGATTCGGCATCGAGCAGTTCCTCACGGGTGGCCTTGCCCTCGGCATAGGCCTGGCGCACCCGGGCTTTTTCCTTGTTCGGCAGGCCCGAGGTCATCGGCCCGGCCGGAATCAGGATGGTCGGCAGATGGCCGAAGGACAGCGCCCCGATCAGCAGGCCCGGGACGATCTTGTCGCAGACCCCCAGCATCACGGCGGCGTCGAACATCTCGTGGGAGAGGGCGACGGCGGTGGCCATGGCGATGACGTCGCGCGAGTACAGCGACAGCTCCATGCCGATGCGGCCCTGGGTGACGCCGTCGCACATGGCCGGCACACCGCCGGCAAACTGGGCGCTGGCGCCGGCGTTGCGCGCCGCCATCTTGATCAGCGCCGGATAGTGCTCCATCGGCTGATGGGCGCTGAGCATGTCGTTGTAGGCGCTGACGATGCCGATATTGGCCGCACGCAGAGCCCGCAGGGGCGCCTTGTCATCGCCGCTGGCGGCAAAGCCATGGGCCAGATTGCCGCAGCTCAGCCGGGCCCGGGCCGTGCCCTGTTCGCGAGCGGCATCGATGCGCGCGAGGTAGGCAGCGCGCGTGCGGCGACTGCGCTCGACGATGCGGGCGGTGACGCGTTCAGTGACAGGATGCAGGCTCATGGCTTGGACTCGAAGTTACGGGGCACGGGGCACGGGGCACGGGGCACGCAGGATGATCATGGGCCCGTCGCGGTGAGGAAGGGCGAAGACCCTGTGGGAGCGGGCTCTGCCCGCGATGCTTCTGGGCCGGGGAAACGGAGCAGTGGCAAGAGCAAGAGCGATCGCGGGCACAGCCCGCTCCCACAGGGATACGGTAATCGCGGGCACAGCCCGCTCCCACAGGAAGACAGTCGCTGCCGCTCTTCCCGTGCCCCGTGCCCCCTGCCCCGTAAACATCACGGACTCCAGTGCACTTCGGCGGCCGGGTGCGCCGCTCGCAGCAGCGCCGCCACCGGCAGCTTCGAGGTCTCACCCTCGGCCCGGGCGCGTTCGAGCACGGCGCGCTTGTCCTCGCCGGTGATCACCAGCAGCAACAACCGGCTGTGCAGCAAACGGGCCAGGGTCAGGCTGATGCGTGGATGCGGGCCGGCGGCGGGCAGGGGATCGGGCAGGATCGCCACCGCCGCGGGGGGCATCGACGCGGTTGGTGATGGACCTTGTTCGCGGACAGAGTCCGCTCCCACAGCCGGTACTTGCAGCGCTCTGGCCAGATTGGGCGCGCCGGGAAACAGTGAGGCGAAATGGCCGTCGGCGCCCATGCCCAGCATCGCCACGTCGAAGGCCTGCGGGTAATCCTGCAAGGCCATGTTGGCGAATGCGGCGTCGGCAGGGCCCACGGGCGCCGGCGGTACCAGCGGCAACCAGCGGATGCCCTCGGCGCCGGCAAAGGCGGCGCGCATCTGCTGCAGATTGTTGTCGGCATGATCGGCCGGAACCCAGCGTTCGTCGCTGGGCAGGATGCTGACCCGGGTCCAGTCGCGCTGAGCACTCGCCAGTTGCCGGAACACCGGCGGCGAGGTGCGTCCTCCGGCCAGCGCCAGCAGCGCCTGCTGACGCTCGGCCAGCGCCTGATCCAGGGCCGCGGCAATGCGCTCAGCCACAACGGCGGCGAGCGCAGCGGGATTGGCGTGGGTGTGCGTGGTCCAGGTCATGAGGGGCGAGGGATCTGGAAGAAGGGAAAGGGAAAATGGAAAAGGGGAGGAGCGGGGTGTCGGCGAGAACCGGCCGACCCGCCTCTACCGTGCTGTGTCGATACGATCCCCGCGTTGTTGCGACGCGCTGGATTCGGCCTGAATCTTCGCAAGGTCCCTGAAGCGGCTGGTCGTAGGCCGAGGGTGCGCGCCGCAGGCGCGTTCCCCGGCACACGCGGCACCCGGAAGCGCCGAAGTAGGCCGGATCCGCGCGCCCGGGCACTTGGGCCATGCGAAGGGTCGGCAAGCGCGCGGCGTCCGGCTCTCCGGGCCGCGGCCGCCGGCGCGAACCATCCTCTCGCAGAACCAGGTTCCGCCGCGCGCCGGAGCCGCGCTACATCCCACCCGAGCAGCGGCCGGCATATCGGCACCTCAACAGGGGCCGTGTCGCCGTGCGTCCCAGTCTGGGCAACCACCCGCTCCACCGCTCTCCCCTTTTCCATTTCCCCTTTTCCTTTTTCCTGCCCTCAACTCATTCCCGCCAGCTATCTCCATGGCGCTCGATCAGCGCCACCGAGCTGGCCGGTCCCCAGGTGCCGGCGGGATAGGTCTTGGGTTTCATGCCTGCGTCCGCCCAGCTCTTGAAGATGCCGTCGACCCAGATCCACGCGGCTTCGGTTTCGTCGCGACGGACGAACAGCGTGCCATTGCCTTCCAGCGCATCCAGGTACAGGCGCTCGTAGGCGAGGCGGCGATGGGCATGTTCGAAGGTCTCGTGCAAATCCAGATCCAGCGCTACCTGCGAGAACTTGAGGCCGTCGCGGTCCAGGCCCGGGGTCTTGTTCATCAGCATCAGCGAGATCCGTTCTTCCGGCTGCAGCTGAATCACCAGCGCATTCGGCTGGATGCGCGCGTCCTCGCCGAAGATCGAATGCGGCACCTTGCGGAACTGCAGGAAGATCTCGGTGCAGCGCCGCGGCATGCGCTTGCCGGTGCGCAAGTAGAAGGGCACGCCCGACCAGCGCCAGTTGTCGACATGGGCGCGCAGGGCGACGAAGGTCTCGGTATCGCTGGACCGACCCAGTTCATCGCGATAACCCGGCACGGCAACGCCGTCGATGGCGCCGGCGGTGTATTGACCAGCCACGCTGTGGCTGGCGGCGTCCTCGCGATCGATCGGCCGCAGCGAGCGCAGCACCTTGAGTTTCTCGTTGCGCACCGCGCTCGGATCAAACTGGGAGGGTGGCTCCATCGCCGTCAGGCAGAGCAGCTGCAACAGATGATTCTGGAGCATGTCGCGCATGGCGCCAGAGGTGTCGTAGTAGTCGCCGCGGCCCTCGACGCCCACGGTTTCGGCCACGGTGATCTGCACCTGGGCGATGTGCCGGGCATTCCACAGGGGCTCGAACAGGGCGTTGCCGAAGCGCAGCGCCAGCAGGTTCTGCACGCCTTCCTTGCCGAGATAATGATCGACCCGGAAGATCCGTTCCTCGTCGAAGACCCGACCGACGCCGTCGTTGATCTCGATGGAACTGGCGAGATCATGCCCGATGGGCTTTTCCAGCAAGGCGCGCGTGCCCGGGCCCGCCAGGCCTGCGGCACCCAGGGCGGCGCAGATCTGCGCATAGAAGCGCGGCGCAGTCGACAGGTGATAGACCACATCGCCGCTGCGCATGGACTTGATGGTTTCGATCAGGGCGCCGAGCGAGGCCTCGTCATTGAGCCCGGCAGCCTGGTAATGAATGCGATCGAGCAGCGCCGACAGATGCGCGGCGTCACGTTCCGCGGCGCTGTAGCGGCGCTCGATCGCCTCGATCACCGACTGCCTGAAGGCATCCTGGGTGAGTTCGCTGCGCCCGGTGCAGAGCACCTTGAGATCAGCGCGCAGGTAACCGTCGCGCTGCAGACCGTAGAGCGAGGGCAACAGCATGCGCTGGGCAAGATCGCCGGTGGCGCCGAAGATCACCATCAAACTGGCTGACTGCGCTGTCATTTTCGGCTTCCCAAGGACTTAGGCAAAAAGTATGGCCTGCAAAAGCACCTGGTGGGGCTGCATTCGATTGCAGGAAAGGGGCAATGCGCGGGCGATGCGAGGGGCACGAGGCACGGGAATCGGGAATCGGGAGTGGGGCTCGGGAAGAGGCCAAGGCCTTGAGGGCTTCTGTAGGTCCAGACTTGTCTGGACGCTCCCGGAATATTGCGGAAGAAGCGTCCAGACAAGGTCGTAGCGCGGCTCCGGCGCGCGTCGGCTTGGGTAAGCGCCAGAGCCTGTTCGCGCCGGCGGCCGCGGCTCTGTGGACGGCAAGGCGCCGGGCGCCTCGCGTGTCGTTTGTGGCTTGATCAAGGTCTGTCGACGCGAGGACCCGACCTACGCCCGCGTACGTCGGTTCATGGCCAAGGGGCAGCATCGGGCCGATGCAGGTGGCTCTCCGTGAACACATACCGCAAGGTATTGACTCGTCATTGCGAGGAGCGCAGCGACGAAGCAATCCAGTGCTTCTGAAGCTGTGCCTCTGGATTGCTTCCCCCGGATCAATTCCGGGGTCGCAATGACGCCGGGGTTGCCGCGGGACCGAATCGTTGCGTCCCCAATCTCGCCCTGCTCACACAGCCGGGCCGAGCTCGCGGTCGTGCCAGCGTGACAGCAGCAATTGCGCGGTGAAAGCGCCGATCAGCGCCAGGAACATGTCCCACTGGGTATCCCAGGGATCGCCCTGGGTGGCGAGGAAGGCATCGGCGTCGCCGCCCCAGATCAGCGCGGCCCACCATTCGATCAACTCGAAGAAGGCGCTGAAGGACAGCGCCGCCGCCAGCACCAGATAGAACAGCCAGCCGCCGCGTTTCAGCGGCGTCAGCCGCAACAACAGCTCCCGCGCCAGAATCGCGGGCACGAAGCCCTGGGTGAAATGGCCGAGGCGGTCGTAATGGTTGCGCGACAGATCGAGCCAGTCCTGTACCCAGATGCCAAGCGGTACCTTGGCATAGGTGTAATGGCCGCCCACGATCAGCAGCACGCAGTGCAGCGCAATCAGCACGTACAGCAAGCGGGTCAGCGGAAAGCGCTTCCAGCTCAGCATCAGCAGTGGCACGCCGATGAGTACCCAGATGACTTCCATCAGCCAAGTCAGGCGATCGGTGGGACCGATGGCCGACCACAGCAGAACCGCGGCGACGGCGCTGGTCAGGACCAGACCCTGGCGGGCGTTGAGCGTGGTGAGCGGGGGTGATGACATGCACCCGATCATACGGCCTGCGGTTGAGCGCTGCGGGCGCAGATGTGAAGTCCGGCAGATCCGCACTCAGGATCCCGATGCGCCGTCACCTGCACATGACTTTCATCAGGTGCGGCGAACGGCATGCGGGTGTTACCGTCTGTGTTCATTGGGGCGCAGCACAGGAGTAGTCGGCTATGGACGTTTTCACGATGGTGGTTGCGTTGGTCGGCATCGGTGCCATTGCCAAGATTGCCAATCGCCGGCACAAGCGCGAAACCGAAGCACGGCAGCGCTACGCCGGAGAGGACATGGCCCTGCGTCAGGAAGTTGCCGCCTTGCGCGAGCGCGTGGTCACCCTGGAGCAGATCGTCACCGATCCGGCCTACGATCTGAAACGCCAGATCCAGGCACTGGAGACCCGGCGCGCGGCCTGAGGGCGGGGCGGGCTGGTCCAGCGTGTCCTTGCGGACACGCCCTCCCGATTGCCTTCGGCTCTTGTAGGTCCAGACTTGTCTGGACGCTTCCCCACCACCAAGCAAGGAGCGTCCAGACAAGTCTGGACCTACGGCCCTATGGGTCCGGGGCCAGAGAGGATTGGCACCTAGCCTCGGCCATCCCCGCCCAGGCCTCATAAGCCTGCATTCGTATGCGTAGGCACTGCGGTCCGCCCTGGTGCGCTGCAACATGAGCAGCAGTAGCCTAAACTGGGATTCGATTCCCAGCTCAGGCGCCACCATGACCCGTTCCGTCGTGTTCGAACCGCAGGACCAGCCGCTACGCGAAGATGTCAGTCTGCTCGGCAAGCTGGTCGGGGAGATGCTGTCCGATCAGCTGGGTTCGAGCTTCTTCCAGTTGCTGGAGCAGGTCCGGCGTTGCGCCATTGCCCGACGCGAGGGCGAGGCCGATCGTCTGGGTGAACTGTCCTCGCTGCTGGGTGATCTGCCGGTGGATCGGGCGGTCGACCTGGTGCGGGCTTTTTCCAGCTACTTCCAGCTGGTCAATCTGGCCGAGCAGGTGCATCGCATCCGTCGGCGACGCGAACATCAGGCCGCGGATTCCGGTCCGCAGCCGGGTGGCGTCATGGATGGTCTGACCCGTCTGCGCGAGGCCGGCGTCAGCACCGATGCGGTGCGCGAGGCCCTGGGCAAGCTGCTGCTGGAGCCGGTGTTCACCGCGCATCCCACCGAAGCGACCCGACGGACCATGCTGGAAAAGGAGCAGCGCATCGTGCGCGCCCTGATCGACCGCCTGGACAGCAGTCGCACGCCGGAAGAAGAGCGCACCCGGCTGGCGCAGATGCGCATGCACATCACCGCCGCCTGGCAGACCGCCGAGTACTCACCGGTGCGACCCAGTGTCGAGCAGGAACGCGAGCATGTGCTGTTCTACCTGTCGGATGTGTTGTTCCGCGCGGTTCCGGCCTGCTATGCCGAGTTCGAACGCTGTCTGGCGGCGACCTATCCGAAACTGGTGACGGGCGCACCGATGCGTCCCTTGCTGCGCTTCGGCACCTGGGTGGGTGGGGACATGGACGGCAACCCCAATGTCGGTGCCGACACCATCCGCGAGGCGCTGGCGGCCCATCGGCGCGTGCTGTTCGGACGTTACCTGGGTGAACTCAGGGAGCTGTCGCTGATCCTGAGCCAGTCGCGCACGCGGGTGGCGGTGGACCCGGCCCTGGAACGACGCGTGGTCGAGTACTCCAAGCACCTGCGTCGGGCCTGGCGCGGCATTCCCTTGCGTCATCGCGACATGCCCTATCGCTGCCTGCTGATCCTGATGGCCGCGCGACTGACCATGACGCTGGAAGATCGCGAGGGCGGCTATGCCGGGCCAGACGAGTTTCTCGCCGATCTGGAGCTGATCCGGCTGTCCCTGACTCGCAATGGCGCCCGTCATGCCGGGCTCTATCCCTTCGAGCGCTTTGTCTCCCGCGCGCGCACATTCGGCTTTCATCTGGCAGCGCTGGATGTCCGTCAGCACGCCGAAGTACACCGCAATGCACTGGCCGATTGCATCACCGGCCCCGCCTGGCAGGAGCGCAAGCCGGCGCAGCGTCTGGAGCAGCTGCACCAGGCCATCGCCGGCGAATACGCCCGGCCCGAGGCGCCGGCCAACGGCACCGCCAGCACGCTGGAGGTGTTTGACGCGCTGGCCGAGAGTCGGGCGCGCTACGGCGCTGCGGCGATCGGCGTGTTCATCGTCAGCATGAGCGAAAGCGCCGAGGATGTGCTGGCGGTGCTGGCGCTGGCGCGGATGGCCGCCGGCCCGGGCGCGGAGCCGCTGACGCTGGACGTGGCGCCGCTGTTCGAGACCGTTGGCGATCTCAAGGCGGCACCTCGGATCCTCAGCGAACTGCTGGCCGATCCGGTTTACCGTGAGCATCTGCGCGGTCGCAAGGATCGCCAGGTGGTCATGCTCGGCTATTCCGACAGCAACAAGGATGGCGGCATCGCGGCTTCGCGCTTCGCCCTGCAGGAAGCGCAGATCGCGCTCAGCGACATCGCCCACGAAGCCGGTATCGACCTCAGCTTCTTCCACGGTCGCGGCGGCACCGCCAGTCGCGGCGGCGGGCGCACCGAGCGCGCGGTCATGGCCGCGCCGCACGGCAGCGTCAATGGTCATCTGCGCCTGACCGAGCAGGGTGAGGTCATCCATCGCAAGTACTCGATCCGCGCCATCGCCCTGCGCAACATCGAGCAGGCTTTTTCCGGACTGCTGCATGCCACGCTGAACCCGGCACCGCAGGATCCGCGTCATCCGCAATGGCGCAGCTGGATGGCCCGCATCGCCGACCGAAGTCGGGACACCTACCGCAAGCTGGTCTACGGCGATATCGCCTTCGCCGAGTACTTCCGCGCGGCGACGCCCATCGACGTCATCGAGCGCATGAAGATCGGCTCGCGGCCTTCGCTGCGCAAGGGCGCGGCCTTCCGCATCGAACAGCTGAGGGCCATTCCCTGGGTGTTCGCCTGGTCGCAGAGTCGCCACGCGCTGCCGGGCTGGTTTGGCCTGGGTACGGGCCTGGAGGAAATCTGCGCCAGCGAAGGCGAGGCGGCGATCATCGACATGGCCAGGGACTGGCCCTTCTTCCGCCTGCTGCTGGAAGACGTGGAGATGGTCCTGGCCAAGGGCGACGCCGGCATTGCCGCGCTGTACTCGCAGCTGGCCGGGCCATTGCACGATCGCTACTGGCCGATCATCGAGGCCGAATGGCAGCGCACGGTGCACTACATCCTGCGTCTCAAGGGCAGCAGCGAGCTGCTGGAATACGATCGCCGGCTGCAGCGCACGATCAGGTTGCGCAACCCCTACGTGGATCCGATCAGCGTGTTGCAGCTGGATTTGCTGCAGCGCTGGCGCGCCGGTGAGCGCAAGGATGAGGATCTGTTCGAGGGTCTGGTGTCCACGGTCAACGGTATCGCCCGCGGATTGCAGAACACGGGCTGATCAAGTGCCAGCCGCAGAAACGACAACGGCCGGCGAATGCCGGCCGTTGTGTTGTCTTCAGAACTGCCGCAGCTCACTGCGGCAGTCAGGCCATCAGGGTAGTTCGAAGCCGCTGCGCACCATCGGCAGGGGCGAGAACAGCTGCCGGATGATGTTGACATTGCTCTGGAACACCGGAGTACCCGGCGGCGGTCCATTGCACTGGAAGTCGAGCGAGAAGTAGATCCGCAGATCGATCTCGCGGATGTCCGGGTATTCGCCGATATAGCGCGGACTGTCGGCATCCCAGCAGTACTGCTCGTAAAGGTAGCCGGTGTTGGCATTCCACGCCGAAGTGCTGAGGAAGCAATCGAGCACTGCACGCGCCAGACCATTCGGTGTGGCCGGCGGTCCGAAGGGATTGTTCGGATCCTCGTGATAGAACTCGCCCTCGCTCGGGGCCCAGCCCTGGGGATTGGTCGACGGATTCGCCGGGAAGCGCTGGCGTACGCAATTGACCGCGGTTTGACTGACATTGCCGAGGCCATTGATGGTGTGCACCCAGACCGGCGCGTCACCCACCACAAAGCCACGGATCAGCGTGGCCGACAACCCACCCGGTACCTGGGTGGCAACCACGTCGCGGAAGCCCAGCGGTGCCGTTTGATCGATGCGCAAGCGTGCCAGCGCCGTGTTGGTGTTGGCGACGGACAGGTTCAACACGGTTACACCGGCCCCGAAATCAAAGGTGGTGTTCGCCAGGAATCCGTAGCCCGAGATGGTCACATCCAACTCGGTACCGATCGAACCCTGGAAGGGATCGACATTGGTGATGTTGAAGGTGGCGATCGGCGGGATGGCGCCGAAGGACGTGCCGGCCTGGATGAAGCGGCTGCTACCCGGCGGCAGCAGATACACCCACTCCAGCGCGGCGCCGTTGTCGATGCATCCGGTCGCTACCTGATTGTTCAGATTGCCTGAGCCGATCTGCGACCAGACACTCGAAAAACCGCTGGCGGTGAACCGGGTTGCGGGGGTCAGCGGCAGATGCAGGATGGTGTACTCGGGAACCACGCCAGCGCAGGTGCGGCCACCGGGGCTGCTCGAGATCGGTTCCTTGTAGGGGACGCCGGAATCGCTGCTGGCGAGGTAGATGTCGCTGCCGAGAAAGACCGTCACCGTCTGCGACGTACCACCCAGGTTCACGACCCGGAAGCGCTCGACGAAATAGTTGTCGCCGTTGGCGTAGGTGATTTCCTTGATGACCGTCACACCGGTGTTGCCCAGGGTATTCACCACCTCGACCGTGTAGGGTGAGGCGCTGGTGCCGGCACCCGACACCGGTGACAGCGAGACCTCGGTGTAGGGCGTGGTGGCGCCCAATCCGCCGGTGGCCGTTCCGCCCGGGTGAGCGCTGAAGTTCGGGGCGTACAGGGTGCCGCCAATCTCGACCATCCAGCCCATGTCGGCGGTTTCGGTGGCGTCACTGGGATAGATCTGCCCCGATCCAGGCACCGTGTCGTTGAACACCTGGTAGGAGTTGTCGGCGCCGACGTTGATCGTCAACGGGCTGCCGGCAATCACCGTGAAAGCCGGCCCGCCAAGGCTGGCCTTGTCCGGCATGGTCGGCTGCTTGGCCGACAACGGCAAAGCCAGTGTCAAGGCGAGCAGGGAGACGAGGACTCTATTCATGATCTTTACCCTCTGTCCGCTGAGCTGGACCAGCCTGGGGAACCCCCTGTAAACGCTGCGCTCAAATCACGGACTGGTTCTTGTATCGACCTCGGCCAGACAGCTGCCGTGGGTTCGTTGCGCTGCGGCCACGGTCCGCGCAACGACGGACTTTCGGGTCTATTGAAGCACGTGCCGCCTGAACCGCCGACACCAAGCCCATTCGACCCCGCCTTGCCAAGATACCACAGCATTTATTCCTTGCAGAACCGCAGTTTGCGAACTGTTCCTCAGGTCGGGGTTAAGAATCTGTGGGCCTTGGGGGCTGGGAGGCGGTTCCGAGGGCACGGGGCAGGGGGCACGGGGCAGGGGGAAGGCTAAGCCGCTCTTGTCCCGGATCTGAGGAATCTGGCGGTCCAGACTTGTCTGGACCCACCAGAGCCCGCGTCATTGCGACCCCGGACTTGATCCGGAGGAAGCAATCCAGCGACACAGCGTCGGAAGCAGTGGATTGCTTCGTCCCTGCGCTCCTCTCCATGAACCCAGGTCGCACGCGGAGGATCTTGCCGAATGCTGCGAATGTGCCGCGGCTGTGGAGGGCGCCGCGCTGCGGCGCCGCTTTGCCTGGCCTCAAGATCAAGAGCGGCCGCGCAGGCGCGCGTCCCTCCTCTGTAGGAGCGCCCTTGCGGCGCGACCGCTGCTGCGGACGTGCGGCTGGCCGGTCGCGACGCGAGGTCGCTCCTACAGGCAAGCTGGTGGTTCATGGCCCGTAGGCAGTGTCGGTCCGATACAGGTGGCTCGCAATGACGCCCCGGGGATTTCGTCCCGAGTCCCGAGTCCCCTGCCCCGTCCAAGCCCCCACCCTCACCATCGCCATGCTCCGCCGGTGGTAAGCTTCAAGGTTTGCCCAACCTGGAGTAGACCTTTCGACCATGTGGCGTCCTGGGCTCGATCAGTTGCGCGCGAGTTTCGCCGATGTCGATCTGCGACGTGGGCTGCGCTATGCGCGCGAGCATCGGGTGCTGTGGATCGAGCGCCGCGAGAGCGGCCAGGAACGGGTCTTGGTGGGCGAGGTGCGCGGCTCCAGGCGCACGCCCTACCGGGTGCATGTGCGGGCCTGGCTGCGCAATGAGCGCTGGCGCATCGAATCGCACTGCAGCTGCCCGGTGCAGGTGGCGTGCAAGCATGCCGTGGCGCTGCTGCTGCATGCCGGCGGCGATGTCGGACCGGAGCCGGCCAGCGTGGTCCGCGCACCCACGCAACCCGAGCAACTGCCGCTGGAGGGACGGATCGGCTGGCTGGCCGACAGCCTGGGCGATCAGCACGTGCTCGGTCTGCGGCTGGGTCGCTGGATTGCCTCATCCGGCAGCGGCGGCTGGCGCTTCGAGGCGCTGACCGCCAGCGGCCTGAAGCCCGAATGGCGGGACACGCTGTCGGCGGATTCGCGCTTGCTGCTGAGCGTGGCCGGCCGTGCCAAGCCGGTCTGGTTCGACGGCCAGTACTGGTTCATCCCGGGCGCCAGCGCCTTCGAAGCCCTGTTGAGCGTGGCGGCCGAAGGCGTCTGTGCCTGGCAGCGCGCGGGCGTGCTGCTCACGCCCGGGCCGGATCGCCCGCTGGACTGGGCCTGGAGCATTGATGCTCGAGGTTGCCAGCACCTGGGCGTGAGCGCGGACGGCGCCCCGGTACTGCACAGCGGCGACATCTGGCTCTACGCCGATCCCGTCCAGCGCCAGATCGGTCGCATCGAGTCGACGCTGGCACCAACCCTGATCAGCGAACTGGCCGGACTGGCGCCACTGGCGGCCAGCGCCGTGGACGCCTTCCTGCAGCGCCACGACCAGCAGCTGCCGGCGGAGTTTCCGCGTCCGCGCCATCTGGACATCGAGCAGCCACCGGTGGAGTCGCCGGTGCCGATACTGACGCTGCATCAGAGCGCCGCCGCGCACGAGTCGCGCGGGCAACGCACGGCACGCCTGATCGCCTTTGCGCGGCTGTCCTTCCGCTACGGACCGGCCCGCGTGGGTGAGGCCGATCCGAGCATGGAACTGAACGTCTTTGACGGCGACAAGGTGCGCCTCTACACCCGCGATCGCGGTCGCGAGCGCGAACTGGCCACGCGTCTGAAACAGCTGGGACTGATCTCCAACCGCCATGCCCAGCTTGACCACCCGGGTCTGCAGCAGCACGACTGGGTGATCAATCCCGATGGCGATCCGCAAGCGCTGAACGAGTTCAGCTATGTGATGCTGCCGCGGCTGCGCAGCGAGGGCTGGCGCCTGGAATATGGTCCGCGTTTTCCGCTCAAGCTGATCGATACCGAATACCGCTTCTATGGCGAGATCGACACCGACTCGCTGCAGTCGGCACTCACCGTCGAGCTCGGCATCGATGTCGATGGCGAGCGCATCAATCTGCTGCCGACCCTGCGCGAGGGCCTGCGCGACGGTCGTTTCCAGGATCTGCCGAGCGCCAGCGATGCGATCGTCGCCCTGACCCTGCCCGGCGAACGGCGCCTGCCGATTGCCGCCGGGCGTCTGCGCTTCATCCTCGACACCCTGAACGAGCTGGGTGAAGCCGGTGCCGTCGATCAGCGCCGACTGACACTGCCGCGGGCGCGCGCCGCGGCCCTGATCGATCTGGAAAAGGAGCTGGGCGGAAGCCGGCGTCTGTGGACCGGCAATAGCGCCGTGCGCGAACTTGCCGAGCGTCTGGCACGCTACGCCGGGCTGCCGGCGACACCGGTGCCCGAGACGCTGCAGGCCGAATTGCGGCCGTATCAGATCGAAGGTCTGTCCTGGCTGCGTTTTCTGGGCGAATCCGGGCTATCGGGCATCCTCGCCGACGACATGGGCCTGGGCAAGACCCTGCAGATGCTGGCCTATCTGGTCGGCGAGCAGGAGGCCGGGCGCAACGACCGGCCCAGTCTGGTGGTCTGTCCCAAGAGCGTGCTGCCGAACTGGGCGGCGGAGGCCGCGCGTTTTGCGCCCAGCCTGCGCCAGCTGGTGCTGGCCGGACCCGAACGCGGCAAGCGCCGCAAGCATCTGCCGCAAGCCGATCTGGTGCTGACCACCTATCCGGTGCTCGCGCGCGATGTCGATGCGCTGGTGGCGCAGCCCTGGCATGTGGTGGTGTTGGACGAATCGCAGATGATCAAGAATCCGGCCACGCTGGCAGCGCGCGCCGCGCGCAAGCTGGAGGCGCGCCAGCGCGTCTGCCTGACCGGCACGCCGCTGGAGAATCATCTGGGCGAGCTCTGGGCCCAGTTCGATTTCCTGCTGCCGGGCCTGCTCGGCTCCAAGGCTGACTTCACCCGCAATTTCCGAAAGCCGATCGAGAAGGGTCGCGACCGCGACACCCGCGAACGTCTGCGCCGGCGCATCCGCCCCTTCCTGCTGCGCCGGACCAAGGATCAGGTGGTCGCCGATCTGCCGCCCAAGACCGAAGTCACCCGCAGCATTGCCCTGGAAGGGCGCCAGCGCGATCTCTATGACACCCTGCGCGACAGCTATGCCGAGGAGATCCGCGGCTACATCGCCGCGCAGAGCTTTGACCGCAACCGCATGCGCGTGCTCGAAGGCCTGATGCGCCTGCGTCAGATCTGCTGCGATCCGCGACTGATCCCGCGCGACAGCAGTCGCGCCGTGCCTTCGGCGAAGCTCGATTATCTGATGGACATGCTGCACGAGCTGATCGCCGCCGGTCGGCGCATCCTGGTGTTCAGCCAGTTCACCAGCATGCTCGAACTGGTCGAGGCCGAGCTGGCTTCCGAGCGCATCCGCTACGTCAAGCTCACCGGTCAGACCGAAGACCGGGCGACGCCGGTCGAGCGCTTTCAGCGCGGCGAGGTATCGGTGTTCCTGATCAGCCTGCGCGCCGGCGGCTTCGGCCTCAACCTGACTCGCGCCGATACCGTCATCCACTACGACCCCTGGTGGAATCCGGCGGTGGAATCCCAGGCCACTGATCGCGCCCACCGCATCGGTCAGGACAAGCCGGTGTTCGTGTATCGATTGATCGCCGCCGACACCGTCGAAGAGCGCATCCTGGCGCTGCAGGCACGCAAGCGTGAACTGGCCGATGCGCTGTTCGACGAATCCGGCCAGAGCCTGGCCGCAGGCCTGAGTCCGGATGACTGGCTGTCGCTGCTGGAGTGAGCGGGGCGCGAGGGCACGCAGGAGCAAGATCCAGTCGACCGCAGGAGCGGCGGGGCTTCTCGCACACCGTCACCGGAAGCCGGTCGCAAAGGACGCGAAGGAAAAGCAGAAAGGTCGCGAAGGGGATTCATATCAGGAAGCCCTCCAATACGCCTGTGGCACCAACTCGAAAATGGTGGGCGCACACTCCGTTGGTCTGAAGCCGATGGCCATTCGGGTTTTGCATCAACGATGGCCTTTCTTGCTTGCTCTTCTTTCTGCTTTTCCTTTGCGTCCTTCGCGTCCTGCCTTTGCCGGGGATTCCCGTCAGGCCGTGACAGCTGCTCGCCTGCCGGAAGGCTCGATCGCGGGCAGAGCCCGCTCCCACAGACAGCGCGACCCGGTGGCAGCGGGCTCTGCCCGCGACAGGATCTTCGAAAGGTAAGCAAGGTTCAGCTGTTTGCCCCCAGAATTGCGCTCTTTGCTGCCGTTGATGGAAGCCTGCATGCTGCTTCGACTCGTCTTCCCGCTGTTGCTGCTCCTGGCCGGTCAGGCCGGCGCCGCCAGCTATGAGCTGACCTGGCGCCTGAGTTTCGATGCCAAGACCCACACCGCGCTGGGCTCGCTGACGCTGGGCCCTGGTAGCGAGCAGCTGCGCCAGCTCGATTTCAATTTTCCGGCGGCGCGCTATTCGGAGATCAGCGCCAACGGCGAACTCCAGCGCAAGGGTGCCCGCGCGATCTGGGTGCCGCCGGCCAAGGGTGGTGTGATCCGCTGGCGCGTCAAGATCGACGAGCGTCGCGCCAACGGCGCCTATCGCAGCTATTTCCCCGGCGACTGGGCCTTGTTCCGCGGCGATCAGGTCTTCCCCAGCGCCAAGGTACGAGCCGAAAAGGGCGCCAGCTCGCAGGCCCGTCTGGTGCTGGAAGTGCCGAAGACCTGGCATCTGGATACACCCTATTTGCCGGCACTGGATGGCAGTTTCATGGTCGAGGATGCCGACCGTCAGTTCGACCGCCCGGTGGGCTGGATGCTGGTCGGCGATATCGGCACTCGTCGCGAGATCATTGCTGGCACCGAAGTGGCGCTGGGCGCGCCGAAGGACGAGGGCATGCGGCGTATGGACATGCTCGCCTTCCTGAATTACACGCTGCCGGCGATGAAGGATGCCTTCGGCCTGCTGCCGCCGAAGATCTTCATCGTTGCCGCGCCCGATCCGATGTGGCGCGGTGGTTTGTCGGCGCCACGCTCGCTGTATCTGCATCTGGATCGGCCGATGGTCAGCGAGAACGCCACCAGCACCCTGCTGCACGAACTCACCCACGTGATCACCCGCATCCGCGGTGCCCAGCCGGATGATGACTGGCTGGCCGAAGGCCTGGCCGAGTTCTATGCCGTGGAGCTGCTGTACCGCAGCGGCGGCATGACCGAAGCCCGGCATGAGCGCACGCTGCAGTGGTTGTCCGACTGGGGCAAGGACATCAAGACCTTACGCAGCGAGCGCTCCAGCGGCCCGATCACCGCGCGCGCGGCGCTGCTGCTGCTGGACGTCGACCGCGAAATCCAGAAGGCCAGCAAGGGCCGCAAGAACCTGGACGACGTCACTCGCCTGCTGATGAAAAAGCGCAAGATCAGCACCGCAGAGTTTGTCGCAACCGCCGAAAAAGTAGCCGGCGGCAAGCTCAAATCGCTGGACACGCCGCTGCTGAAGTAGGGTGGAACCCGCCCACGACGGTGGCTGGATTCTTGCTCCACACCCACCCAGGCGGATTCCACCATCAGCGAAGCGCTGAGGCCACGACGAGCCCAGAGACGGTGGAATCCGCCTGCGGGGCGACGACGCGCGCCTGGGCCGGAATCGCGGGCGGGTTCCACCCTACTCGTTGGCAACAGACCGCCGCGATTCCCGGTTTTCGCGCCGCACGCCGAACAGTGTGAGGCACGTGCGGGAAGAATCCTCAACGCGGAGAACGCTGAGGTGCACAGAGAACGCAGAGAGAGCCAAATCCAGGATTGCCTCTGCTCTTCTTCGCGTCCTTTTTGCTCTTCCTTCGCGTTCTTTGCGTCCTGCTTCTGGCAACAGACCGCCGCGATTCCCGGTTTTCGCGCAGCTCAGGTCGCGCGGCAAAGCCGCACCTGAGCGGGTCCTCTGCGCTACTGCCGCTCAAAACAGCCGAGATCGCGCGGTGTGTTGAAATCGGGCACCCACGGCAGATCGACGGTGCGCGGGTTGCCGGCGCGGTCGAGGAAGTTACCGGTGACAACATCCCACTGGCGGTCCAGCGCCGGGGAAGCCGCGCGCAAGCGGAAGTCGTCGTGATCGGGATCCTCGAACATCGGGTCGTCACGAAAGATCAAGGACATGCCCTCGGCGGCACCCGGCTCGCGCACCATCAGCGCGAACAGGCTCTGATGCACCGGGATCTGGTCCATGAAGCGTGCCTGGTCATCGAAGATCGATCCCATGAGGTAAGCGAAGCCAGCATCGTCCACTTGCAAGGTGGCGGCGCCGCTGTCATTGCGAGCAAAGGTGCTGCCAAAGATATTGAGAGAGCCATCGCCCTCGGTCTCGATCAGATGCTTCTCGGTCAGATTGTGCACGATCAGGCTCTCCCGGAAGTCGATCTCCTCGGCGTAGCCGCTTTCCGCGTCGGACCAGTGGTGCGCCAGATCTCGGCCAATGCTCTCGCGCACGGTGCTGTTCCAGAAACGCGCCAAGCCCACGGCGAACTTGCCTTGGTTGCGGATGGACACCAGGGCACCGGGCTGGAGCCGCCCGTCTGCACCCATCGCGGTGTTGCCGCGGAACAGATTGCAATCGAGCACCGACCCACAGGGCGCGCCACCGAAGAAGTGATTGGCATCGACATGTAGTTCGCCGGTTGCCACCCGGCCGTCTTCGCCAATCATCCGGATCGAAGCGAAGCCGCCTTCCACCAGTGCCAGATTGTCATGGCCGATGATCTCGTGAGCCTGCACCGACGTAGAGCCGCCGGCATCGCTGTAGAGCGAAATGCCACCCCCACGCGCAGCCGTGTTGCGCGAGATTTCCGTGGGCTGCGCCGCGCCGCCATTGTGGTAGAGGGTCAGCGACCCCCGCACCAGAGCAACGCCGCCGCCGTCGCCCTTGGCCAGATTGTCGACGAAGCCGCTGGGATCCTTGCTCGAATACAGATGGAACACGGCATCCTCTCCCAACCAGGCGCCGCCGCCGTCGCCACCGGCTTCATTGCGCGAGATCAGCCAGGCCGCCGATTGCTTGATGGCCTGGGCATAGGTGGCCCACAAGCCGCCGCCAGCATCCGTACTGATGTTGTGATCGATGATCAGACGCTGGCTATGGACGCTGATGGTGTGGTTTGGTGCCCCCACGATTGCCAGCCCGCCACCTTCCAGGGCCGAGTTTCCGGTGATGCGGACATTCTGGAATGCCACGGCGAGCGTCGGAGCTCCAACCAGGACGCCGCCACCGCGCCCATGGCGGGGCGCTCCTCCGGTGAACACGAGATTGGCCAGTTCCACCTCGCCCCCGAAAATTCCGAGCACCGAGGCATCCAGGCCGCTGCCGTTTATCCGGGTCTGGCCGTTGGGCAGCGCGGCCGGCAGACAGTTCGGATATCCGCCGACCAGACCGAGCTTGAACGGATCTGCCTTCACCAGTGCCTGGAAGGTGTAGTTGGTGTTGCCGGCAATCCGGATCACATCGGCTTCCGGGGTCAACCCGGCCTGATGGATGGCCGATTGGAGGGAGCTGAACTGACATCCGGCTCCACCCACCGTGTAGGTGGCCGCGGAGAGCGCGGCGGCGTGGAGCGCGGGGATGGCAAGGATCATTTGGAGCAGGCGACGGACGGACATGAGGACGGCTCGCTGAGTAGGGGTCTCAGGCAGGCAAGCGTCTTTCAGTCTGCGTTTGCGACATCAGCACGCGCGACGGGGGTGGCGGCCGTCGGCCGCGGGAATGCGCTCGCTGGCGCTCGCGCGAGAACCCGCTCTCGGAGGGTTGTCGCTGCAACGGATCGGCGTTTCAGCCAGCTTCCAAGCTAGCTCGCGGCACAATTCTGGGCAATGTACTCGGCGTGGGTGGGCATCACCGAGGCCGAGTTTTCGAGCACCGCGCGGGTGCTTTCAACCATGTGCCTGAGCTCGTCCTCGGGCAGCAGATCCACCAGCGGATGCCAGGTCTGCGGCAATATGCCCTGACCCACCATCACCTGCAGCCAGCTGACCTCGGCGAACAGCTCCTGATTCTCGCGGTGGATGCGGCCGTTGCGCTGGAACAGCTCGATCTTCTGACTGAGGGTGTCGGGAATGCTCATCTCGCGACAGCGGCGCCAGAATTCGCCGCCGCGCTCATTGGCCTTGTAGTGCAGGATGATGAAATCGCGACTGCGCTCGAACTCGAACTGCACCTGGCGGTTGTACTCGGCGATCGCCACCGGATCGAAACGGCGATCGGGGAAATATTCGATCAGCTTGCTGATGCTGGTCTGGATGAAATGGATGCTGGTCGATTCCAGTGGCTCCAGGAATCCGCTGGACAGACCGATGGCGACCACGTTGCGGTTCCAGAACTGCTTGCGCATGCCGGTGACGAAGCGCAAAGGTCGCGGATCGGCCAGTGCCGCGCCGTCGAGCTTGCCGAGCAGGGTCGCCGCCGCCTGATCGTCGCTGACATGATCGCTGCTATAGACATAGCCGTTACCGGTGCGATGCTGCAGCGGAATGCGCCACTGCCAGCCGCCCTCGCGTGCCGTCGAACGGGTGTAGGGCGTGAACGGCTGCGCCGAAGCGCAGGGCACGGCCAGCGCACGGTTGGCTGGCAACCAGTGACTCCAGTCTTCATAGCCGGTCTGCAGCGCCTGCTCGATCAGCAGTCCGCGAAAGCCCGAGCAGTCGATGAACAGATCGCCGCTGATGCGGTCGCCGCTGTCCATCTGCACCGATTCGACGAATCCCGATTCCGGATTCAGGGTGACATCGACCACCTTGCCCTCGATGCGCTCCACCCCCGCCGGCTCGCTGCGGCGGCGCAGGAAGCGGGCATACAGACCGGCATCGAAATGGAAGGCGTAGGCGATGCTGCCCAGCGGTGAATTCGGCCGGTTCACCGGGCGCATGAACCTGTTGTTGCGCGCGGCGATGTGGTTGAAGGTGTAGGCGCCGAGCGCAGGCGCCAGGCCAGCGCGGTGCAGCTTCAGCCAGTAGTGATAGAACTGCACCAGACCGAGATCACGGCCACCGACCACGCCAAAGGCGTGGATGTAGGAATGGCCTTCGCGCAGCCAGTCGGCAAACTCGATGCCGAGCTTGAAGCTGCCCTGGGTCTCGCGGATGAACTCGTTCTCGTCCAGCCCCAGCGTGCCGTTGAAATTGCGGATCTGCGGAATGGTGGCCTCGCCGACGCCGACCGTGCCGATCTCTTCGGATTCGATCAGCCGGATCTTCAGCAGCGGCCCCATCAGCTTCACCAGTGTGGCCGCGGTCATCCAGCCGGCGGTGCCGCCGCCGACGATGACCACTGTTCGGATGGGTTGTGGAGTCATGGCTGGGTTCCAGATCTCGAATTCGATGATGGGACGATTGTAGGGTGGAACCGCCGCAGGTGATTCCACCGTCGAGCGATGTGGGAAGAATCTTCAACGCGGAGAACGCAGAGAGGCGCGGAGAACGCGGAGAAAAGCGAATGCAATCCTGGATCTGCTTCTCTCTGCGTTCTCTGCGCCCCTTCGCGTTCTCTGCGCCCCTTCGCGTTCTCTGCGTTGCGCTGCTGGTCTCAAACCGCCGAAGGGTCCGGTTTTCGCGCCGGATTCAGGCCCGCGGTCGCGACGCAAGGTCGCTCCTACAGGAAAATCCTCACGTCCCCAAGGCGGGGAACGCCGGGAGAAGAATCCTCAACGCGGAGAACGCAGAGAGGCGCGGAGAACGCGGAGAAGAGCCACTGCAATTCTGTTCTTGCTTCTCTCTGCGTTCTTTCTGCTTTTCCTTTGCGTCCTCTGCGTCCTGCTTCTGGCCACATCCCGCCTCGGTACCCGGTTTTCGCGCCGGATCCAGGCCCGCGGTCGCGACGCAAGGTCGCTCCTACAGCGGAATCGCCTGACGCTGGTCGCGACGCAAGGTCGCTCCTACAGAGGAATCCGCTGACGCTGGTCGCGACGCAAGGTCGCTCCTACCCACACCAAGAAAAAACCCCTGCCGACGGGTGGGTCGACAGGGGCTGGGGAAGGGTGCGGCTTGGGGTCTTTGTTAGAACTTGTAGGAAGCGCCGAGCAGGTAGGTGCGGCCGTACTCGTTGTAGGAGCGCGGACGGTCCGGTGTGCCTGGATCGCGGAAGGTCTCGCGATAGGCTTCGTTGGTGACGTTGTTGACCTGCAGCAGCACCGTCAGACCATCGAGGTCGCCGCTGAAGGAGTAGCCGGCCTGGAAGTCGATCAGATCCTCACCCTCGACATAACGGGTTTCGCGATCCGCACCGAAGCCCTGGATCTCGCCGACGAAGGACGAGCGACTGCGTTGACTGACTCGGGTCGAGAAGCCGTACTTTTCGTAGTACAGCGTGATATTCGAGACATAGCGCGACAGACCCGGCAGTGGCTGGCTGGTACCCGGACCCTGCGGCCTGACACCGCTGCGGGTGTCGGAATAGCTGCCGAGCATGCCGAAGCCATCCAGCATCGGCACGAACTCGCCGAAGGGCAGCGACAGCGCCAGTTCCCAGCCGTTGATCGAGCCACCCTTGCCGTTCACCGGACGGGTGAAGCGGCCGATGGTCGAGGTCGGAATCTGACCGGTGAAGCCGCTCAGATCAAAGACGCTGAAGTCGAAGTCCACACCCTGATCGTAGATGTAGTTCTTCAGATCCTTGTGGAAGCCGGCTGCGCTGACATAACCCTTGCCGCCAAACAGGTAGTACTCGTAGGACAGATCGAAGCTGGTGGCACGCCAGGGCTCGAGCTCCGGGTTGCCGCCGCCGCCGGACCACTCGCCGCGGGTGGTGTCGATGCCGAAACCGTTGTTGGCGCGCATCTGATCCATACGCGGACGTGCCAGCTGCTTGGCCACACCCACGCGCAGACTCTGCTCATCGGTCAGCGAGAAGATCAGGTTCAAGCTCGGCAGCACATCGTTGTAATCGTTGCCGCCCTTGAACGGTTGGGCTTGGGTGGCATTGCCGCCCGGAACCGCGAAACCCTCGGACTCCTGATCGGCATTGACGTACTGGATGCCCAGGTTGCCACGCACCGGAATGTCGCCGATCTGGCCATCGATGTTCAGCTTGAAATAGCTGGTGATGACGGTTTCGTTGACTTCCCAATCCTTGTTGAGAATGTCCTGGTTGATGTTGGTGCGCGGCGTGTACAGATTGAAGGCGCCCGGGACGCTGTAGGCGATCGTGCCGGGAATGCCGGTGAAACTGAGGTTGCCGGCGCTCTGCAGGATGTTCGACGGAATCGGCAGCGGCTGGCGGTTGTTGGCGAGGTCGAGGAAGGCCTCGGCCACGGCGCGGCTCTTGCTGCGCTTGGACCAGTTCGAACCGAAGTCGAAGCTGCTGAACATTTCGCTGTCGAGCGAACGCGTCAGCGAGAAGCGTGCCGAATCCAGCTTGTCCTCGAACTTCGGATACTTGATGTAGCCGTCCTGGCCCCAGCCGCCGGGATCGCGCAGCTGGATGACATTGGGATCGGCGTAATCGATGCCGAAATCCAGGTTCGGCAGGCCGGTGCGGCGATTCAGCGTGAAGTTGACGATGTCCGAACCGGCGGCGCCGGCATAGGTTTCGAGGATGGACTCGTCACGGTTGGCCTTGGAATGGCTGAAGTCGGCCATGCCGGTCCAGTATTCGTTGAAGGTGAACTCGTTCTTGAAGCCGATCGCGAAGATATCGTCCTCGCGCTTGTTGCGGTCGTTGCGCAACACCGGACGCACACCGTTGTAGGTGCCGGCAATGACCAGACCATCGTCGACCACGGCATTGGTCAGCGGCGCACCGGACCAATGCAAGCCGGTCTGCAGGCCACGGGTGGTCTCGACGCGCTCGAACTTCGAGTAGTACAGATCCAGCGCGCCGTTGTAGCTGTCACTGGGCTGCCATTCCAGCACCGCCATCAGACCATCGCGGACATTCGAGGTGGACGTGGCGAAGCTCTCCGAGCCACCGAGGATCAGGGTGTTGGCCTGACCGCCGACGGTGTCGGTCGGGTAACCCCAGGCGTTCCAGCGCTCGGCCTGACCGGGCGAGTCCAGACGCGCAAAGCCGATGGCCAGACCGATGGTGTTGTCGGCGAACTGGTCGATATAGGAAGCGCTGACGCGGTAGCCGGTGTCGTCATAACCCGGATTGACCTCGCCCACCGAATTCTTCTCGTAGCGGCCGTTGACCGAGACCACGCGCTTGCCGAAGGCCAGCGGACGCACGGTCTGCAGATCCACGGTGCCGGAAATGCCCTGGGCCACCAGATTGGCATCAGGGGTCTTGTAGATGACCACCTGATTGAGCAGTTCCGAGGGGTACTGATCGAACTCGACGCTGCGGTTGTCGCCGCTGGACACCTGCTCACGACCGTTGAGCAAGGTGGTCGAGAAGTCGCCAGCCAGACCGCGGATGCTGATCGTGGTGGCGCGGCCGGCCACACGCTGTGCCGCCAGACCGGGCAGACGGGCGATCGATTCGGCAATGCTGGAATCCGGCAGTTTGCCGATGTCTTCGGCCGACACTGCCTCGATGATGGACGTCGATTCCTGCTTGATCGAAATGGCGCTCTCGATGCCGCGGCGGATGCCGGTGACTTCGACCACGTCCATTTCCTTGGCCTTCTCAGCCGCGGCCGCCTTGCGCGCTGCTTCGCGCTCCTTGGCGGTCATGGTCTGGTCCTGGTCATCGGCGTTTTGTGCGTAGGCACCTGCGGAAACCATCAAGGTCGCCGAAGCCAACGCCATGAACAACATGTTGCGCTTGAGTTTCAACATCTCCCCCTCCACTGCTGGGCGTTTCTTTGGGCACTTGGAGACAGCCAGAAAACCGGGCTTTGCGCTGTCTCCAGACTCGATTACGTCAGCGGCGACCCCTGCCTCTGCGACGTGGCGAAAATGGTAGCCGCAGCGGCCATCTGTTAAGGACTCGTTGTATACGTATTCATGGTCAATCTCGGGTTTCTGCACTACCGATCGTCGCTTAGGTGCGGCAAAACTGACTGCCTGAACGCAATGGTGTGACGAAGACCGACCCGGTCAGGACCGCGCCCAGGGGTAGCAAATGCAACTGCGAGAGGTGCGAATGTCGCTTCGATGGGGCGTGCTGGGGCTGAGCGCCTTGCTGACCGCTTGTGCTGCAATGCAGCAAAATCAACCGACTGCGGAGGCCCCGGTGGCACCGGCGGTGGCGTCGCCGGACTGGCGCGATCAGATCATCTATTTCGCCATGATCGACCGTTTCGACGACGGCGATCCCGGCAACAACGATCAGGGTGTGGGCGAATATGATCCCGGCCGCGGCAGCCATTACAGCGGCGGCGATCTGCGCGGACTGACGCGACGCATCGAATATATTCACGATCTGGGCGCCACCACGTTGTGGATCACGCCGCCGGTCGCCAACCAATGGTGGAACCCGACCCGTGAGCACACCGGTTACCACGGCTACTGGGCCAGCAACTTCATGGCCGTCGATGCCCATTACGGCACGCTGGCGGACTATCGGGCATTGAGCGAGTCGCTGCACCAGCGCGGCATGTATCTGCTGCAGGACATCGTGGTCAATCACAGCGGCGACTATTTCAGCTACGACGGACCCTGGGATCCGTCCGATCCGACCCGGAATTTCCGCCGCCATCCGGACCCCGACGGCAACAGCGCACCCACCCAGCCACCCTTCGATCTCAACAACGTACTGGACCCGGCGCAGCGCGCGGCGGCCATCTATCACTACACCCCGAATGTGCGCGATTTTGCCGATCCCGAGCAGGAAGCCAATTTCCAGATGTCCGGACTGGACGATCTGAACACCGAAAACCCGCGCGTGCGCGAGGCTCTGCGCCAAAGCTATGGCTGGTGGATCCGGGAGGTCGGAGTCGACGGCTTTCGGGTCGATACCGCCTTCTATGTGCCGCCAGCCTTCTTCGAGGACTTCCTGTACTCGGCAGACGCCAGATATCCGGGCATCGACCGGGTGGCGCGCGCCACCGGCCGCGAGCACTTCCATGTCTTCGGCGAGGGCTTCGCCCTGGATGCGCCCGGCAGCGATGCCGCCATGCGCAAGATCGATAGTTATATGCGCGGCGAGAACGGTGAGCCGCGCATGCCCGGGATGATCAATTTTCCGCTCTACGGCAGTCTGGTCGACGTCTACGCCCGTGGCCGCCCCACCGCTGAGCTGGCGGCGCGCATCGAGGCGATGATGCGCATCCACGCCCAGCCCCACCTGATGCCGAGCTTCATCGACAACCACGACGTCGACCGCTTTCTGGCCGGCGGCAGCGAGGCGGCCATGCGTCAGGCCCTGCTGGCCATGCTCACACTGCCCGGCATACCGACCCTCTACTACGGCACCGAGCAGGGTTTCCGCGAGCCGCGCGCGGCGATGTTTGCGGCCGGCTATGGCTCTGGCGGCATTGACCACTTCGACACCCGGTCGCCCTGGTTCCAGTACCTCAAATCCGCGATCGCGCTGCGCCGCAGCCATCCTGTGCTGTCGCGCGGCACACCCGAGATTCTCCATCGCAACCCGGCCGGCGCCGGCGCCCTGGCCTGGCGCATGTCCTGGCAGGAGCAGCAGGCCATCGTCGTCTTCAACAGCAGCGATGAGCGCACGCTGCTCGATGGCATGCCCACCCAACTGGCGCCCGGAACACGCTTGCGCCCGCTGTTCGCCATCGATGGCAAGGCGCCATCCCCGCAGGTGGATGGCGCCGGCCGGATCAGTCTGGAACTGCCGCCGCGCAGCGGCTATGTGTGGCAGCCCGGCAGCATCGAAGCGATCACGGCGCCAGCGCGAGCAGCGCCGACGCTGGAGCCGATCCAGAACACCGTCCACAGCGAGGACTTCCGCATCGCCGGTCGCGCCAGCGGCCCGATCAGGGTGGTCGTCGATGGCCAGCTGGCACAGGCGCAGAGCGTCGAGCCCGATGCCGACGGCCGCTGGACAGCGACGGTCGATACCGGCGACATGCTCGATCCGGGCATCGAGCATCATCTGGTGGCCTGGGATGGCGAGTCCGGGCAGGCCTCGGCGGCCCGCAATTTTCGCGTTCAGCGCGAATGGCGGCTGTTGGCCGATGTGGCCGACCCGGACGGCGACGATCACGGACCCGATGGCGGCTACCAGTATCCCGACGATCCGGGTTGGCGCCTGGAACGTCCGGCCGACATCCAGCGCGTGCGCGTGTTCGGCTCGGGGGGATCGCTCAGGGTGGAACTGACCATGCACCAGGTCCTCACTCCCTGGAATCCGCCCAACGGCTTCGACCATGTCGCGTTCACGCTGTTCGTGGAGCTGCCGCAGGCTGGACCTGGCGTGCGGGTGATGCCACTGCAGAACGGTGAGCTGCCGGGTGATCTGCGCTGGCACTTCCGTTTGCGTGCCCATGGCTGGAGCAATGCCTGGTTCAGTGCCGCCGGTGCCAGCGCCGAATCCGAAGGCAGCGCGGTGATCCCGACCGCGACCATCGTCGCGGATCAGAGCGCGCGCAGCGTGAGCTTCACCCTGCCGCGGGCGGCGCTGGGCCATCCCGACACGCTGTCGGGCGCGCGCCTCTATCTCAACACCTGGGATTACGATGGCGGCTACCGTGAACTCGGGCCCACGGCCGGCCCGCACCGCTTTGGCGGCGGTCAGCCGGATGGGCCGCTGGTCATGGACGACATCCCAGTGATCGAGCTGCGCTGATCAGGGTCGCGCGGCAAACCCTGCTGCAGCCGGGCCGTAGCTTGGGCGTAGGTTGGGCAAAGCGCAGCGTGCCCAACAACCCGGCAGTCCGTTGGGCACGCCGCGCTTGGCCCAACGGTCATGGCTGCGAGTCACTCGCAATCATGAGATCGCTGGTGCCACGACCGTTGCATGGGGTTTCTTGCCTAAGCCCTCCCCAACCCGCCCCGAACATCGGGGAGGGCGCGACAGCACTCGTCTGAACGACTTTCACGGCAACCTACGATTGACGGTCCCTGGGTACCGAGGCTGGTGGCTCGATCCGCGGGAAGACGGCGTGACCCGAGATGTCCGGATCCAGTGCCTTGCCATCGACTTCCACCCAGGCATGCGCCTGCAGCGGCGGGTCCTTGCTCACCACGCCGATCTTCAGTTCGGGCTGCAGACCGCGACGGCGCAGCAGCAACCAGACCACCAGGGCCTGGCGCAGACAGGTCGTCGGCCAGAGGCTGCCGGCACCGACGGCGCGGGCCAGATCGGCAATGCGCCGAGGCGTCGGTTCGATGCCAGGATCGGCCAATCCTGAGGGAAGTGGCCGGGCCCAGCGCGCCATCCAGCGCCAGGTACGCTGGAAGCCGAGCAGCCGCAGCGACAGATCCACCAGCGGCAGCAGCAACAGAACCCTGGCGACCAGCCGGCGCTCTGCGGTCGGCAGTCGCCGCCAACGCGCAAGCCGCGAAGGTGGAGCGGTATCAGTCAAGAGCGTCGTGATGGCGGGGGCGGGCGAGTTGGCCATGGATGATCGACCAGCATCGGCTCGGCGCGCGAGTGCCCTCAGCCCTGCAGATACTCCAGCACCTGCGCGGCATGCCCTTCGGCCTTGACCTTGGGCCAGACATGCTCGACCTTGCCCTTGGCATCGATCACGAAGGTGGCTCGCTGCACACCGAAATAGGTGCGCCCGTACATGCTCTTCTCGACCCAGACGCCGAAGGCTTCCAGCAACTTCTTTTCCGGATCGATCAGCAACGGAAAGTTGAGCTGATACTTGGTCACGAACTTGCCGTGGGCCTTGGCGTCATCCGGGCTGGCCCCGAAGATCGGCACGCCCAGGTCCTTGAACTTGGGGATGTTGTCACGGAAGGAACAGGCCTCCTTGGTGCAACCGGGCGTGTCGTCCTTGGGATAGAAATAGATCACATAGCGCTGACCGCGCAGCTTCTTCGAGCTGATCGTGCCGGCGCTGTCCGACTCCAGGCTGAAATCCGGTACTGCATCACCAACCTGCAACATGGCGGGCTCCTCATGGTTGTGGATGGCGTGAAGGTTAGCGGATGAGGCTTGCAGGTGGTGTGTAGTCGGTTGTCGGTTGTCGGTTGTCGGTTGCTGGTTGCCGGTTGCCGGTTGCTGGTTGCCGGTTGCCGGTTGCCGGTTGCCGGTTGTCGGTTGCCGGTTGTCGGTTGTCGGTTGTCGGTTGTCGGTTGTCGGTTGTCGGTTGTCGGAAAATGCTGGCACGGCAGCGCTTGCGGGCGCGACGCGACGCGACGCGAGGGTGGATCTCAGCTGCGTCAGTCACATTGGCACGCAAAGGCAGCTTCATCGCGACCTCTTGATCTCGCGTGCCCTCGTGCCACAGCGGTCGCGGATGAATCCGCTCCCACGGGCTTCGACTACGCCTCCAGCACCGCCTTCAGCCGATCCAGGGCCTCGCCCCAGGCGCGGCGGTAGCCATCGGCTTCGGCCCGGGTCTGCAGGCGGTCGATGGTCACCATCACCGTGGTCTTGGCGCCGGACGGGGCGAACTTGATTTCCACCGGCGTCGGCGCCGTCAGCTCCGGATCTTCCCAGATCAGACGGATGACCTTGCCCGGGTTGGCCTTCTTCACGGTGGCCCGATTGCCATCGGCATTGGCCAGGCTGCCGCCGTCCTTGATATCGACCTCATGGCCGGGGCCCAGCCAGCGGTCGAGTTCCGCGGCGCTGGCGAAGCTGGCATGGCAGCGGGCGGGCTCAGCCTTGATCGATTTGGTGGCGCAGATGGTGTAGCCCCTGGGCTTGCCGTCCTTTTCCAGCTGTCCGCGCGCGATCTCGTATTCGCAGTTGATGGTCGGCGACCACCAGACATCCACTTTCATGTCCTGGAACAGCCACCGGCCGATCTCGCGACGACCGAGTCCAGGGCCGCCGCGGGCGTCGATCAGTTCGAACCATTCGCTCAGAGTCTTTCCGGTGGCGGCCTTGCAGCTGTCTTCGCCGACCGGATGATCGGACTTGCGTTCGACTTTCATGCGGATACTCCAGGGATTTCGAGGCTCACGGCCACAGCGCCAGAATCAGACCGATCAGGGTGAATTGCAGCGTGTGATAGCCGCCGTTGATCAGGAACAGCTTCAGGCTCTTGCGCTCGAAAAGGTAGTTGATGCCGAAGCTGGATGCCACCCAGCACAGACCGGCCGACGTGCCGGCGCCCAGGCCCAGGGCCAGCGGCGGACGCGGCCCGAGAAACAGGGCAAACACGAAAGCCGCTACCAGACTCAGGACAAAGGCGAACCCGAAGATCATGCCCATGTTGGCATTCTGCATCTGGGCATCGCTGACGCCGGCTTCGCGCTGCCAGACCTTGGCAAAAAGCAGGGGTGAGTACCACAGACCACCGAGCAGAAAGCTGGCAACCGCGGCGGCAATGACGGCGAAGAAATTGACTTCAGGCATGGCAGGCTCCCTGGGAGTGGTGTGAGACCGAGGTTGGCATGGGTCGCAGCTTCGGTCTTGGAAAAAAGGTACCTGAGCCGCGGGCCTCGGCAGCGGCGGCCGTACCCATCACTGCACCACCACGCTGCTGCCGTCGGGGCGACCATGGCGCAGGAACTCGGCCGGCGCGTAGCCGCTGAAACTGCGGAAATCGCGCACCAGGTGGGATTGATCGTAATAGCCGCAGTGCTGTGCCAGGCTGGCCCATAGCACCTCATCCAGTCCCTGGAGGCGGGCGATGGCGGCATTGAAGCGGTGCACGCGCGCCAGGGCCTTGGGTCCCATTCCGACCTGTCGCTGGAACAGGGCGTTCAGATGTTTGCGGGTGTAGCCGGTCTGACTGGCCAGTTCGACCACGCCGATCTGTCCGCCGCGGCTGGCGATGCGCTCCACCGACCAGCGCACAGCGGGATGCACGGCGGCGCGGGGATCGAGGCGCGCCTGCAACCAGGATTCGACCAGCGCGAAACGTTGCACGATGTCGGCGTTGTCGAGCAGTCGCTGACGCAGCGCCAGCACGCCATCGCCCAGCGCATCGGCGAGCGCGATGATGTGATCGCTGAGCTGCGACTGATCCGCCTGAAGCCAGGGAAATCCACCGTGGGCGCTGAAGGCGACACCCAACAGCGCGCTGCCATGCGGCGCTTCGGTATCGATCGGACCCTGATGCAGGCCGGCGTACCAGATGTCGCGAAAGGCAATTCGCTGCTCCGGTGGCCCGGGCTGAATCCGGTATTGAACCGGCCCGAGATTGATCAGCAACTGGCTCTGTCCGCTCGGCAGGATGCGATCGCGGGCATAGCTGACCTGGCCTTCGCCATACCACATCTGCGCGACGATGCCCTGCAGCTGCGGCGGCGGCTGGCATAGGGCCACGGTCCATTGTCCCAGCACGGAGTCGTGGCGATGGATGCTGACTCGGTCAGCGGTCGGAAGCTGCATGCCGCGGGCTCCAGGCTTCCCGGGGGCACCAGTTTGCCGTGGGTGCTCGGCCTTCACAAGCCGCTGACACAGGCTGCCCCCAGGCAGCGCATCGCAGCCGCACGCCAATGGCCCCGTGGGGGCTTATCCTAGGATCAGATCCTGCGCACCCGGAGCAAGCCATGAATCTGCTGTTTGTCGGCCTTCTGATCTTTCTGGGCGTACATTCGATCTCCATAGTGGCCCCCGGTTGGCGCGAGCGCATGCATGCGCGGCTGGGTGAAAACGGCTGGAAGGGGCTGTATGCGCTGCTCTCGATCGCCGGTTTTGCGCTGATCCTGGTCGGCTACGGCGCCGCGCGCAGCGAACCGCAGCTGGTCTACAGCCCGCCGCTGTGGACCCGACATCTGGCAGCGTTGCTGTTGCTGCCGGTGTTCCCATTGTTGCTGGCCACCTACTTTCCCGGCCGCATCCAGCGCGCCGTGGGGCATCCGATGCTGATCGCCACGGTGCTCTGGGCCGGTGCCCATCTGCTCGGCACCACCACCCGCGCCGATCTGCTGCTGTTCGGCAGTTTCCTCGGCTGGGCCCTGGCCGACTGGGCTTCGGCCCGCACCCGCCCGGCGCGCAAACTCCCGGGTGCACCGGCATCGAAATTCAACGATGTCATCGCCGTCGTCGGCGGAATCGGCCTGTACCTGCTGATGGCGCTCTGGGCCCATCGCTGGCTGATCGGCATTGCGCCCTTTGGGTGAGGCGCTGTCCGGGCCAAGAGCAGGACGCAAAGGACGCGAAGGAAAGGCAGCAAGGTCGCGAAGGACGTGTCGCGGCGACCGGCGCCTGAAGTCGGCCGAGTCCGCGCGCCCGGCAGGCCAAGCCGCGGCCGCCGGCGCGAACGGCCGTGTGGCCAGCCCCCATCCACCGCGCGCCGGAGCCGCGCTACGCCGCTGTGGTAGGTCACGTTGTCCGCGCAGCGGGCTACGTGACGCCCCTCACGACCCTGGCTGGTTGATGAGGGTTGGACAGAAAAAGAAGGACGCGAAGGACGCAAAGGAAAAGCAGAAAGGTCGCCAAGGAAAGCGATCTCTCTCAACAGCTCTTCTTCGTGTCCTTTCTGCTTCTCCTTCGTGACCTTCGCGTCCTGCTGTTGGCCTGGGCTGCCCTGAGGTGCGCTTGTCACGTAGCCCGCTGCGCTGCCAACGTGACCTGGTTTCTGACGGCCGGGTCTGGCGCGCACGCTTGAGGACGAAGTAGGCCGGGGCCGCGCGCCCGGCATCCACCATCGTGCTCAGCGGCATCGTTGATGCCTTGCACCGCATGCGCACGCGGAGGCGCGGAGGCCGCGGAGAACAGCCAAAAGCCATGAGACAGATTGCTCTTCTCCGCGGCCTCCGCGGCTCCGCGTGAGACATCGGCCGGGTACTTTTGGCTCCAGGGTGCAGAAGCGTCCAGACAAGTCTGGACCTACCACAGGCCGAAAACCGCGTCATTGCGAGGAGTGTAGCGACGAAGCAATCCAGGGTATCGACGCAGGCCCCTGGATTGCTTCCCCCGGATCAAGCCCGGGGTCGCAATGACGCTGGGAGTTCAGGGCCCGTGGGCAGGTCGGGCAGATACACGCGGCCCTCAACGACCTTCTTCGCGACCTTTCTGCTTTTCCTTCGCGTCCTTTGCGTCCCGCTTCTATTGTCCGCCATCGCCCAGGCCTGAACCGCACCTGCAGGCGAAGCCGCGCAAATGCTCGTAGTCTTGTCGCTGGTCTCCAGCTTCCGATGCCATGTCCACGCTCTATCTGATCGACGGTTCCAGTTTCATGTTCCGGGCCTTTCACGCCCTGCCGCCGCTGACCAATGCCGCCGGCGAGCCCACCGGTGCGCTGTTTGGCGTGGTCAACATGCTGCGCAAGATTCTCCGGGAGGATCGGCCGGAGCATCTGGCTTTTGTCTTCGATGCCTCCGGTCCGACCTTTCGCGACCAGATGTACGCCGACTACAAGGCCAATCGGCCGCCGATGCCGGAGGACCTGCGGCTGCAGATCGAGCCGCTGCTGAAGATCGTCGAGGCCATGGGCGTGCCTATCCTGCGCGAGCCCGGGGTCGAGGCCGATGATGTCATCGGCACGCTGGCCAAGCAGGGTCACCAGGCCGGTCTGGAGGTGGTGATCTCGACCAGCGACAAGGATCTGACCCAGCTGGTCGAGCCCGGCATCGTCTGGCTCAACACCATGACGGGCGAGCGTCTGGACAGCGCCGGCGTGCAGGCCAAGTTCGGCGTGCCGCCCGAACGCATCATCGATCTGCTGGCGCTGATGGGTGACAGTGTCGACAACATTCCCGGCGTCGACAAATGCGGCCCGAAGACGGCCGCCAAATGGCTGGGCCAGTTCGACACCCTGCAGGGCGTCATCGATCATGCCGACGATTTCGGCGGCAAGCTCGGCGAGAACCTGCGCGCGGCCTTGCCGCGGCTGCCGCTGAACCGCGAGCTGGTGACGGTCAAGACCGATTGCGCGCTGCCGGTCACGGTCGACGATCTCAAGGTCGCCGAGCCGGCGGTCGAGCCGCTCAAGGAACTGTATGCCCGCTACGGCTTCAAGCAGGCCCTGACCGAGCTCGGCGGCGCGGCGCCGGAGACGGGATCAGCGGCGCCGGCTGCTGCGGCCGAGCTGCCCGCGGCACCGGCTGAACTCAAGCGCGAGCTGATCGTCACCGAGGCCGATCTGGCGCGCTGGATCAAGGTCCTGACTGCGGCCAGCGAATTCGCCTTCGATACCGAGACCACCAGTATCGATGCCCAGCTCGCGGTTCTGGTCGGGCTGTCCTTTGCCGTCGAAGCCGGTAGCGCCTGCTACATCCCGGTGGGTCACGACTACGCCGGCGTGCCGCAGCAACTGCCTCTGGAGCAGGTGCTGGCCGCGGTCAAGCCGCTGCTGGAAGACCCGGACCGCGCCAAGATCGCCCAGAACGGCAAGTACGACATCAATGTGCTGATGCGCTACGGCATCAACGTGGCCGGTTTTCGCTTTGACACCATGCTCGAATCCTATGTGCTGAATTCGACCGCCAGTCAGCACAATATGGATGCGCTGGCGAAGAAATATCTGGGCGTGGACACCATCCATTACGCCGATGTGGCCGGCAAGGGCGCACGTCAGATCAGCTTCTCGCAGGTCGGGCTGGACGAGGCCTGCGCCTACGCTGCCGAAGATGCCGATGTCACGCTGCGCCTGCATCGGACACTGTGGCCGCAGCTGCAGGCCGAGCCGACCCTGGCGCGGGTGTTCAACGAGATCGAGATGCCGCTGGCGCCGGTGCTGGCGCGGATGGAACGCACCGGGGTACTGATCGATGGCGCCCTGCTGCGCACCCAGAGCAGCGAGCTCGGTCGTGCCATGATCAAGCTGCAGGAGGAGGTGCACGCCATTGCCGGCCGGCCCTTCAGCCTGGATTCGCCCAAGCAACTGGCCCAGGTGCTGTACGAGGAACGCGGCCTGCCGGTGAAGGTGCGCACACCCGGCGGGCAACCCTCGACCAATGAAGAGGCGCTGGAAGAGCTGGCCGACGCCGACGAGCTGCCGCGCAAGATTCTCGAATACCGCTCGCTGGCCAAGCTCAAGAGCACCTACACCGACAAGCTGCCGGAGCTGATCAATCCCGACAGCGGCCGCGTCCACAGCAGCTTTCATCAGGCCGTCGCCGCCACCGGGCGCTTGTCGTCATCCGATCCCAATCTGCAGAACATCCCGATCCGCACGCCCGAGGGCCGGCGCATCCGCCAGGCTTTCATCGCCCCCAAGGGCTGGCTGGTGCTGGCGGCCGACTATTCCCAGATCGAGCTGCGGATCATGGCGCACCTGTCGGGTGATGCCGGTCTGCTGCGAGCCTTCAAGCAAGGTCAGGACATCCATCGCGCCACCGCCGCCGAGGTCTTCGGCAAGACCCCGGACGAGGTCAGCAGCAATGAGCGCCGCGCCGCCAAGGCCATCAACTTCGGCCTGATCTACGGCATGAGCGCCTTTGGTCTGGGGCGCCAGCTCGGCATCGGTCGCGGCGAGGCCCAGGACTATGTGGACCTGTATTTCTCGCGTTATCCCGGCGTACGCGAATACATGGATGCCACCCGGCGAAAGGTCCGCGATCAGGGTTATGTCGAAACCGTGTTCGGCCGCCGCCTGTATCTGCCGGACATCCGCGCCAAGAGCTACGCCGCCCGCCAGGGCGCTGAGCGCGCCGCCATCAACGCGCCCATGCAGGGCACCGCCGCCGACATCATCAAGCGCGCGATGATCACGATGGACCAGTGGCTGGCGCCGCATCAGGACGAGATCCGCATGCTGATGCAGGTGCACGACGAACTGGTGTTCGAAATCCGCGAGGATCGGCTCTCGCACTACCGCGACGGCATCGCCGAACGCATGACCTCCGCCGCCGAACTGGCCGTGCCGCTCGTCGTCGATGTCGGCATCGGCGCCAACTGGGATGAGGCGCACTAGCTCGCGACCATCGCCACGTTTGTAGGTCACGTTGTCCGCGCAGCGGGCTACGTGACGCCCCTCACGACCCTGGCTGGTTGATGACGGTTGGACAGAAAAAGAAGGACGCGAAGGACGCGAAGGACGCAAAGGAAAAGAAGAAAGATCGCCAAGGAAAGCGTTCTCTCTCAACCGCTCTTCTTCGTGTCCTTTCTGCTTCTCCTTCGTGACCTTCGCGTCCTGCTGTTGGTCTGGGCTACCCTGAGGTGCCCTGTCACGTAGCCCGCTACGCGGCCAACGTGACCTACGTCCGCTGGATCACGATCAGCGTGGCCGTACCCGGGTCAACAAGCCGGCAAAGGCGCGTTGGTCGATGCGGTCGAGCAGGTGGGCGGCCAGGCGCGCGGCGGCGCGGCCGTCCTCAATCAGGGGATTGGGGCTCAGGGTCTGGCCGATGGCCTGGTGCAGGCGCTCGGCCGCTTCGCCGAGCTTGCACTCGATGCAGCCGCGCGGGGCGGGGCTGGCACCGATCCACAGCACATGGCGGCCCAGCCAACGGGCTTCGAGCGCGAGCAGGGCATCATCGGTGATCAGCGCGCGAGCGCGTCGGAGCAGGGCCAGCCGGCGCCAGTGTGGCAGCTGGCCGAGGCGGCGCAGGCGCTGATCGATCTGCTGCTCGCCCAGACTCGGAGCCGCCACCCAGTCGACGCGCAGTTCGGCATCGCGGGCGAGCAGGGTTTCCACCAGGCGTTGGCCGTCCGCCGCGGGCAGGCTGCTGGCCAGCACCGCGCGTGGGAGCGCACTCTCGGCAGCGCCGCCAACGGCTTCACATTGTTCGCGGCATAGATCGAACAGCGGATCGCCGGTCTGCAGCGCCCGTCCGCGCGGCAGCTCCATCGGCGGCGCTTCCTTGCCGACATAAAACCAGGTGCACAGACCGGCCAGCAGGCGCCAGCGCAAACGTGGCGCGCTGTCGGCACTGGAGGCGATCAGGGCGCTGCCGATGCCGGCCCCGCGCGCGCCGATGGCCGCGGCCAGGCCGCTGCGCGAGGCACCGCCGGCAACGATCAGCGCCGGACGCAGACGCAGCGCCAGACGCAGCAGCGCAAAAGCCGCCGCACTGGTGCCGCTGGCACCGGGCAGACGCAGATCGGGAGCGAGCCCATGTTCGCGCAACGCTTCGCGCACCTCGGCGCCGGACTCGCCGGTGTCGACCAGCAAGGCGCCGTCGCCACGACCCTGGGCCCGCAGGAAGCGCAACAGCGGTAACAACCGCAGGGCTTCCAGTCGGGTACCTGCCACCAGCATCAAGGGTGCAGCGGTTTCACCAGCCAGTATCCGCGGGAGTCGGAAAGCGCGCATCGGAGTCTCTTCCGTCAGTGCAGGCTTGGACTGCAAGCTTGCCCGCGAGTTCCGCGCGCGCACCGTGAAGCGTTCCACATTCGCGTATTGCGCGCCGAGGATGCTCGCCCGGGAACGGGTCTTGCGACTGGCGCTGGCGCGACGCTGACTCACTCAACGCTTCCCTTTCATCGCGGCACTCAACAGATCTCCGAGTGTACCCATCGCCGGTGACTTCTGCGTGTCGGGCTCGCGCTTTGCCCGCTGTCCGCCGCGATCATGGCCGCGATTGGGCTTCCCTGCCGGGCCCGAGGGCGGTGCGCCGCGGCGTTCGCCCGGCGCCGGGGCATCCTTGGGCGTCGTCAGCTTGAGGCTGAGGCCGATGCGCTTGCGCGGCGCATCCACTTCCAGCACCCGAACCTTGACGATCTGACCGGTCTTGACCACCTCGCGCGGATCCTTGATGTAGCGATCGGATAACTCGGAAACGTGCACAAGGCCATCCTGGTGCACACCGATATCGATGAAAGCGCCAAAAGCCGCGACATTGGTGACCACGCCTTCCAGCACCATGCCCGGTACCAGATCGCTGATCTTGTGCACATCCGCCGAAAACTGGGCGGTCTTGAACTCCGGTCGCGGATCGCGCCCGGGCTTTTCCAGCTCGCGCAGGATGTCCTGCACGGTCGGCAGACCGAAGCGTTCGTCGACGAAGGCCGAAGCATCCAGCCTGGCCAGGACCGCGCCGTTGCCGATCAGCTGAGCCACCGCCAGCCCAGTGTGTCTGGCGATGCGGTCGACCACCGGATAGGCCTCCGGATGTACCGAGGAGGCATCCAGCGGCTCATCGCTGTTGCGGATGCGCAGGAAGCCAGCCGCCTGTTCAAAGGTCTTGGGGCCGAGGCGCGGCACTTCCAGCAGCTTGCGCCTGGAGGTGAAGGCGCCATGTTCGTCGCGGTAGCGCACCACCGATTCGGCGGTACCGACCGACAATCCGGATACCCGCGCCAGCAGCGGCGCCGAGGCGGTATTCAGATCGACGCCGACGGCATTGACGCAGTCCTCGACGATGTTGTCCAGGCGGGCGCCGAGCTTCACCTGGTTGACGTCGTGCTGGTACTGGCCGACACCGATGGCCTTGGGCTCGATCTTGACCAGCTCGGCCAGCGGATCCTGCAGCCGGCGGGCGATCGACACCGCGCCGCGCAAGGACACATCGACGCCGGGAAATTCGCGCGAAGCCAGCTCCGAAGCCGAATACACCGAGGCCCCGGCTTCGCTGACGACGATGCGGGTCAGCTTGAGCTCCGGCCGCGCCAGCGCCAGCTCGCCTACAAAGGCCTCGGTCTCGCGTGAGCCGGTGCCATTGCCGATGGCGATCAGGCGGGCGCCGTAGGTTTCGGCCAGTCGCGTGATCACCGCCGCCGAGGCCTCGTGCTGGTTCTTCGGCTGCAGCGGATAGATGGTCTCGGTGGCCAGCAGCTTGCCGGTGGCATCGACCACGGCCACCTTGACCCCGGTGCGCAGCCCCGGATCGAGACCGATGACCGCCTTCGGTCCGGCCGGCGGCGCCAGCAGCAGATCCTTCAGGTTGTCGCCAAAGATGCGGATGGCCTCTTCCTCGGCGCGCTCGCGGATGCGCGAGAACAGATCCAGGGTCATCCGCACATGCAGCTTGTAGCGCCAGGTCTGGCGGCAGGTTTCGATCAGCCAGGCATCCGCGGGTCGGCCCTGATCGCTGACACCGGCGCGATGGGCCACGCGGCCTTCGCAGCGGCGATGGCCGTTCTCGATGGCCTCGGCCTCGTCCTGTCCGCCACGGGCGTCGTTGCGCTTGACCGGCACCGGTTCCAGATCCAGATCGAGCACGCCTTCGGCACGGGCGCGGAACAGCGCCAGCGTGCGGTGCGAGGGAATCTGGGTCAGGCCGTCGACGAAATCGAAGTAATCCCGGAACTTGGCGCCTTCGTTCTCCTTGCCGGGAATCACCTTGGCATGGATGCGGCCCTGTTCGTACAGCCATTCGCGCAACTCGCCAACCAGAGCCGGGTCCTCGCTGAAACGCTCCGAGAGGATGGCGCGCGCGCCTTCGAGCGCAGCGGCGGAATCGGCCACACCCTGCTCAGCATTCACATAGGCCAGGGCAGCGTCCTCCGGCCGCAGCGTCGGATCAGCCACCAGGGCGTCGGCCAGCGGTTCCAGCCCGGCTTCGCGGGCGATCTGGGCCTTGGTCCGGCGGCGCGGCTTGTACGGCAGGTACAGATCCTCCAGCCGGGCCTTGGTCTCGGCATGGACGATCTCCGCACGCAGCGCATCGCTGAGCTTGCCTTGTTCCTCGATGCTGCTCAGCACCGCCTCGCGGCGCTCCTCCAGCTCGCGCAAGTACCCCAGGCGCTCCTCCAGATTGCGCAGCTGGGTGTCGTCCAGTCCGCCGGTGACTTCCTTGCGGTAGCGGGCAATGAAGGGCACGGTGGCGCCTTCATCGAGCAACTGGATGGCCGCCAGCACCTGGGCGCTGTGGGCGTTGATTTCTGTTGCGATGCGCGATTCGATCGAGGGCAAAGCCATGAGTGCCGGGCCAACTCCATAGGTCAGGGGCGTTGGAGCATAGCGGCAGCGGGGTGCGCCCGGGGCAGATCGGGGGGAAAGCAGGGGCAGGGGGCGTGGGGAGAAGACACTTGGGCGTCATTGCGAGGAGCGCGCCTTTAGCCGCGAGCGCAGCGTGGCGGGACGAAGCAATCCAGTGCTTCCGCGGCCTTGTGTCTGGATTGCTTCCCCCGGATCAAGTCCGGGGTCGCAATGACGCGCGCTTTTGTAGGTCCAGACTTGTCTGGACGCTCTTGGCCAGGTCCTGCAGAAGCGTCCAGACAAGTCTGGACCCACAACAGCCCACGGCCCTTCCCGTGCCCCATGCCCCCTTCCCCCTGCCCCGTTTCTGAGCCAGGTCAAGGCAGCCACGTCTGAATGCGCGGAGCATTGCTGGCATGAGCGACCCGGCCCTCTACCCCTGTTTCCTCGGTCCCTACGGCGAGAACGATGCGCTGCTGGAGCGTCTGGTGGTCGAATTTCTGCGCGACCACGTCTACTGGCGTCGCAATTTTCATCCGGAAGATCCGCCCGCCATTCCTACCCACGCCGCGCAGACGCCGGAGTTCATGGCCTTCGAGGCGCGGCTGCGGCGCGAGCTGCACAGCCTGTCGGCGGCGCTGAAGCGCTCGGTGCCCTTCCACAGTCCGCGCTATCTCGGTCACATGGTCTCGGATCTGCTGATCCCGGGCCTGGCTGCGCAAATCCTGACTTTGCCCTACAACCCCAACAACGTCAGCGAGGAAGCGGCACCGATCACCATCGATCTGGAGCTCAAGGTCGGGTTGCAGCTGGCACGGATGCTCGGATTCCCCAGCGATCCGGCGGCGCCGGACTGCGCCTTCGGCCATCTGACCAGCGGCGGTACCCTGGCCAACTACCAGGCCCTGCGACTGGCGCTGTCGCTGAAGGCCTGGCCGCTGGCGCTGCGGGCGGGGGGCGTGCCCGAGCTGGATTGCGGCAGCGACGACTGGCAGGCCTTCAACCTCGGCCATGACGCTCGTATCAGGCTGATCGGCGACTGTGACCGCTGGCTGCGCAGCCTGCCTGCGGGGCAGGCACGGCAGTGGCGCAAGCGCATCGACGCCGAGCGCGTGGAAACGCTGGGTCTGAACGCCTTCTTCGAGCGTCACCCGCAGCTGAAACCGCCGATCGTGCTGGCGCCGGTCACCGCTCACTATTCCTGGAGCAAGGGCCTGAAGCTGATCGGTCTGGGCCGCAAGGCGCTGCATCTGGTGCCCGAATCGGGCATGCGCACCGATCTCGAGGCGCTGGAGGCCATGCTGCAGCGGGCGCTGGCCGAGCGCCAGCCGGTGCTGATGGCGGTGGGCGTACTCGGCAGCACCGAGTTCGGCACCATCGATCCCATCGACGGGCTGGTTGCTGCGCGCGAACGTTTCCGGACGCTGGGTCTGGATTTCGCGGTCCACGTCGACGCCGCCTGGGGCGGCTATCTGAGCACGCTGTTCCGCGAGCCCGAGGGCGGATTGCGGGGGCTGGCCGACATGCGCGCCGACTTCGCCGATTTCCCGGCGCCCGCGGTGCACGCCGCCTTCGCGGCGCTGGCGCAGACCGATTCGGTGACCATCGATCCGCACAAGCTCGGCTACATCGCTTTTGGCGCCGGCGCCTTCATCTGCCGTGATCATCGCGCCATCGGCCTGCTCGACGAGGCTGCCGACTATGTGTTCAGTGACAGTGATTCCGCCGACTTCTTCCAGCGCTACCGGGCGCTCGGTCGCTATGTGCCGGAGGGCTCCAAGCCGGGCGCGGCGGCGGCGGCAGTCTACGTGACCCATCAGGTCCTGCCGCTGGACTATGCCCACTTCGGGCTGCTGCAGAAGCAGACCATACACAGCACCGAGGCTTTCGTTGCCGAGCTCCGGCGCTTTGCTGACGCCGAGTCGGCGCTGGTGCGGGTCAGCGTGCCCTTCGCGCCGGACAGCAATCTGGTGTGCATGGCTCTGAACCCGGTCGGCAACCGCGATATTGCCGCGATGAACCGCTTCGTGCGGCGCCTGTATCAATGCCTGAAGTCCGATCCCAAAACGCCTCTGCAGGTGCATGAGTTCTTCGCCTCGATGACCACGCTGCAACCGGAGATGCTGGGCGAACAGGACATGGCCCGGGTGCTGGCCGAGCTCGATCTGGACCCGTCCAGCATCAATCCCGATGACAGTGGCGCCGACCGTCTGGTGATCCTGCGGCATACCCTGATGAATCCCTATCTGATCGACCGCGAGAACGGCATCAGCTATCTGGCGCGCTACTTCGAGTATCTGGCGCGCCGCATCGACGAGCTGCTGTTCCTGCAGCGACCGCTGGTGCCGGCCTGCGGCTGATCGAGAACAAGTCAGCATCTGCGCGATAGCATGTGGCCATGAGCGTCCGGGTCGAATCCACAGTCGCCGAAAGCACAACCGAACTGGCCCGTCGCGCGCGTGCCGAGCTGCTGGCCCTGCCTGCCGATGCGGCGCCACTGACCTATCAGGTGCTGGCCCAGCGCCTGCAACTCAAGCCACCGCACAGCATTCATCGGCTGGTGCAGGCGCTGGAGCTCTGCATGCACGAGGATGCCGCTGCCGGCAGACCCTTCATTGCTGCACGGGTCATCAGCCGCGCCCGTGGTGGCCTGCCGGCGCCGGGCTTCTTTGCGCTGGCCACGGTGCTCGGCCGACATGGGGGCGCCGAGACTGGACCCGGCGCCGAGGCCTTCCACCAGGCGCAGCTGCGGGCGCTGCACGGGAATCTCGCGTCCGGCTGAGGCGATCACCGTGCAGCCTCACGTACAAGCCTTCATTATCGGCACCCGGATTGGGCGACTGAGCGCACGGGCATGAGTGCAGAGATCGACAGGGAACGGCAGGAGGCGCCGGCCGGCAGCGAGCGTGTCAGCGTAGATCGGCTGCGCGAGCGCACCGACGAGCTGGAGCTGCTGATCTCCGGCCTGACCATGTTCGCGCTGTTTGCGCTGCCGGGTTGGCTGTTCGAGCGCTTCACCGAGTACTACACGCTGCTGCCGCTATGGCTGCTGGCCGCCGCGATGGCCGCCCTGCCGATCATCAGCACCATGGCCTACACGCTGGCGATCTGTCTGCTGGCGCATCTGGGCGTGAGAGCCTATTGGGTGGGTCTGATCGGGCTCAGTGCGATCTTTCCCGAGGGCATCCGCTGGGAACGCGCGCGTCACCTCGGACCGCTGACCCGGGAGCGACTGCAGCAGCAGCTGTCGCCATTGAAAGCCGCCATCGCCGGCGCCGATCGGCTGGCCTCGCTGCTGTTCTCCGTGATCACGCTGGCCGCGCTGATGCTGTGCTGGATCGGTCTGCTGGGCACCCTGGTGTTCGTGACCGGCGCCGCTGTGGGCAGCGCCCTGGGCTCCACCAATGCGGTCATCTCGCGCTTCGCCGACAGCGTCGTTATGGTCAGTCTGGGTTCGGCCGTGCTGGTCTGGCTGCTGGATGCGAAGCTGGCGGCGCGCTTTCCTGGCCTGCAACATCTGGCGCTGTTTCGGGCGCTGGTCTGGGTGCTGGCGATACCGATCAGGATCATCCTGCCGGCAAAACTGATCGGCCCGGTCCGGCTGACCCTGCAGACCAACACCCATCCTCGTTTGTTCACGGTCGGCCTGCTGGTGCTGGTGCTGGTCTTGCCCATCCTCGGCTCGGTGCTGTTCCAGAGCCGCTTGCGCTTTGATCCCATGGGTACCCAGCGTTTCGCCAGCTCGGACGATGTCGGCGGAGGGCTGCGCAGTGGCAGCTACGAGAACCAACTGACCCCGCAGGATCGCATGCGCGCCGCAGTGATGATCCCCTCTGCGCTGATCGAGAGCGCCTGGCTGCCGGTGTTCGCGCCTTATGTACCCCTGCGCGACGACAGCATCCTGTTGCAGCGCTGCGCAGCTCGGCCGGAGGCCACAGAAGCGGAGGCTGACACCGACCGCGCACCAGACTGGCGCCTCAGGCCTGCCGACGAGGCCACTGCCTGTCTGCTCAAACTCTGGCGGCTGCAACTCGACGGCGTCGAAGTGGCACTGCAGTCGGCCATGGTCAGCGAGCGCCGCGACCTCGGCCTGCGCGGCGTGTCGGGCTGGCTGGATTTGCGCCAGCTGCAGCCGGGGCCGCACGAGCTGCGCGTCACCTGGCGCCCAGATCCCGAGCGCGATCGGAATCTGGATGACTATGTCGCCGACTCGACGGTGTATCGGATTCCCTTCCTGTGGTCACCCGAGTTCGCGGCCGAACCCGGGCGCGCTGCACCGTCGCCCTGAGGGCGGGAACCGGAGCGCCTACTGGCCGTCAGACTGCGCGACCTTGCGTGGCGGATGGACCCAGTGCACATCCACGCCCTGACGCTTGGCCGCGGTTTCGACGGCATAGACATAAGCCATGTCGTTCTCCAGCGGCGGCGGTCCGTAGCGGGTGTTCTTGGTGGTATAGCTGCCGGTGCTGGCGCATCCGGCGAGAGCCAGCGCAGCGCCGGCCAGAAGGATGATGACTCGGTGGTACATGGCGATCTCCTCAATGCGGGTCTACAGCAGAGGCAATTCCTGTGTACGCCCGCCCGATTTGGCCGTCAATGTGCCGATTCGCGGAGCTAACGCTTTGTCCATCTGGCGTTAATCCAGTTCTCACATGAATCTCACCGCGCATCCGTATTCTGAGGTTTCAGTAATTTCTGAAGGTTCAGCATGGAACTGTCGCCCTTGATCCAGAACTTCGTCCTGCACTTCGGTGAGATGGGCGGTCGCTGGGGCATCAATCGCACCGTGGGCCAGATCTATGCCCTGCTGTTCGTATCGGCACAGCCCATGAATGCCGACGAGCTGGTCGCCAGTCTGGGGGTGTCGCGCTCGAATGTGTCGATGGGGCTGAAGGAGCTGGAATCGTGGCGCCTGGTGCGTCTGTCGCACCTGCCGGGCGACCGTCGCGAATACTATTCGGCGCCCGAGGATGTCTGGGCGATCTTCCGCACGCTGGCCGAGGAGCGTCAACGGCGCGAGATCGAGCCCACGCTGAGCGTGCTGCGCGACGCCATCCTGGAATCCCCGGGCTCGCCGGAAGAGCGCCACGCCCAGGCGCGCATGCGTCAGATGCACGATCTGATCGAACTGCTGACCGACTGGTTTGCCGAGGTGCGCAAGCTCAATCCCCGCACCCAGCAGCAGCTGCTGAAGATGGGTGGCGCCGTGGTGCGCCTGCTGGAACTCAAGGACCGCTTCAGTGGCGCCCCGTCCCCGAATTCCGACACTGCCAAAGGCACTGATGCATGGACGCCCTGATCCTCGCCCGCATCCAGTTTGCGGCCAATATCAGCTTTCACATCCTGTTTCCCACCATCACCATCGCCTTGGCCTGGGTGCTGCTGTACTTCAAATGGCGCTTGCGCCGCAGCGGCGACCAGGCCTGGATGCAGGCCTACCGTCTGTGGGTCAAGATCTATGCGCTGAGTTTTGCCATGGGCGTGGTCAGCGGCATCGTCATGAGCTTCCAGTTCGGTACCAACTGGCCTGGCTACATGGAAACCGTGGGCAATATCGCCGGGCCGCTGCTGGCCTACGAGGTGCTGACCGCCTTCTTCCTGGAGGCCGCTTTCCTCGGCGTCATGCTGTTTGGTGCCGGCAGGGTATCGGAGCGCGTGCACACGCTGGCCACGCTGCTGGTGGCGATCGGCACCACGCTGTCGGCCTTCTGGATACTGGCGCTGAATTCGTGGATGCAGACCCCGGCCGGCTTCGAGATGCGCGAGGGCGTGGCCCATGCGCTGGATTGGTCGGCCATCGTCTTCAACCCGTCCTTTCCCTACCGCCTGACCCACATGTTGCTGGCTTCGGGCCTGACCGTGGCCTTCCTGATCGCCGGTCTGTCGGCCTGGCGCTGGCTGCGCGGTGATCGCGGCGCCGACGTGCGCCATGCGCTGCGCACCGGTACGGTCATGGCGGCGCTGCTGATCCCGCTGCAGATCCTGGCGGGCGATCTGCATGGATTGAACACGCTGGAGCACCAGCCAGCCAAGATCGCGGCGATGGAAGGCATCTGGCAGACCGAGCGCGGCGCCGGCCTGCGGCTGTTCGCCATTCCTGACGAGGACAGCCGCAGCAATCATCTGGAGTTGGAGATTCCCAAACTCGGCAGCCTGATCCTGACCCATTCTCTGGATGGCGAGATTCGCGGTCTGGACGAATTCGTCGGCGCCCATCCGCCGGTGGCGCCGCTGTTCTACGGATTCCGCTTGATGGTCGGCATCGGCATGCTGATGCTGGCACTGTCCTGGGCCAGCGTCTGGCTGTGGCGACGGCACCGCGGCGAGCTGCCGGTCTGGACCCTGCGAGCCTTGGTAGCCATGAGCTTCTCCGGTTGGGTGGCCACGCTGGCCGGCTGGTACGTCACCGAGATCGGCCGCCAGCCCTGGCTGGTCCATGGCCTGCTGCGCACCGCTGACGCCGCCTCGGCGGTACCGGCGCCGATGATCGGCGGCAGCCTGCTGCTTTACCTCGGCATCTATGCGCTGCTGCTGCTGGCCTATGTGCGGGTGCTGTTTCTGCTGGCGGGGAAGGCAGGAGCCGGCGATACCTCAGCCCCGGCACCGCTGCTCGGAGCAGCAACATGAACGAAGCACTGCCGATCATCTTTCTGGCCCTGATGGGCATCGCCATGCTGGCCTATGTGGTGCTGGACGGCTACGACCTCGGCGTCGGCGTGCTGCTGCGGCGGGCAACGCCGGAGCAGCGCGACACCATGATCGCCTCGATCGGGCCATTCTGGGATGCCAATGAAACCTGGCTGGTGCTGGGAGTGGGTCTGCTGCTGGTGGCCTTTCCCAAGGCCCATGGCGTGATTCTGGGCGCGCTCTATCTGCCGGTCACACTGATGCTGATCGGTCTGATGTTGCGCGGCGTCGCCTTCGAACTGCGGGCCAAGGCCGCGCCGGCATCCAGGGCGATGTGGGATCGCTGCTTCTACGGTGGTTCGCTGCTGGCTGCGCTGTCACAGGGTTACATGCTGGGCCATTACATCGTCGGCTTCGACCGCAGCCTGGGGGGCTACGCTTTTGCGCTGCTGATCGCACCGTGCCTGACTGCCGGCTACGTGCTGCTGGGTTCAGGCTGGTTGTTGATGAAGACCGAGGGTGAACTGCAGCGGCGTGCCGTGCGCTGGGCCCGCACCAGCCTGTTGCTGACCGCCGTCGGTATCGCCGCGGTCTCGCTGGCGACCCCGGTGGTCAGTCAGCGCATCTACGACAAGTGGTTTTCGCTGCCCGAAGTGATCGCACTGGCCCCGATTCCGCTGGCCACCCTGGCGCTGTTCGGGCTGGCCTGGTTGTTCCTCAGGCGCTTGCAGCACGACAGCGCCAGCAGCAACCAGCGCGGGCTCGATCGCTGGTCGTGGGCGCCTTTTGCCTGCGCCGTGGGCGTGTTCGTACTGGCCTTCTTTGGTCTGGCCTACAGTCTGTACCCTTATCTGGTGATCGACCGCATCAGCATCTTCGATGCCGCCAGCGCCCCCGAATCACTGAAGCTGATCCTGATCGGCACCCTGATCACGCTGCCGGCGATCATCGGCTACAGCGTATTCGCCTACCGCGTGTTCTGGGGCAAGGCGCGGGCGCTGGACTATGGCTGAGGCGCGATCAACGCCCGTCCGGATTGGCAATGACAGCGCGCACCCGCGAGCGGGTGAAATTGAGGCTGGCCTTGCCGCCACTGACATTCATCTGGATGGTCAGCACCTTGGGCTCGACGGACGAGAGCACGCCGATACGGGAACGTCCATCGATGGTCTCGATTGCGACCCGTTCTCCGATCGCGGCGATCAGGCTGGCGCTGTCGAGTGCAATGGGCGTGGGCTTGGGCGGCGGCGGCCGTCCGGCAAAGGGTTTGGGCTTGGCGCTGGCCTCGGCGGGCGGTGGCGCTTCGGCAGCATCGGCCTGCGGCTGCGACAGACTGCTGAGCTGCGCGCCGATGCTGGCGATCGGTGAATAACCGGCGACCGCAGCGGCGGTGTCCTCCTGTCGCGCCAGCAGATCGTAGACGCTGCCGCCGTAAGCCCTCGGCAGAGGCCGCGCCCGGACCAGATCCACGGTAAAGGTCGACCGTGGCTCGTTGTTGTGCCAGATCTTCGGATCCATGGCGGTCCACTGTTCCTGCGCGGAGTAGGCCGCAAACTGTTTGGCGTCGGCGGGCGCCGGCGGCTTCAGCTCGATGGTCAGTCTGCCGCCCTTGGCGGCGAAGCTCGAGTACACGGCCTCGCTCTCCGGGCTCAGCTGTACGCCGAAGACCTCAAGCAGACGCCGCACCGTGGTGATGTGGCGGCGCTGAAACTCGTCGGCATCGATCTCGGCCTGCTGCGCGCACCAGCGATTGCGGGCGCCGATGAATCCTTGATCCTGCAGGATCCAACGCATCGCCAGCGGTCGATCGTTGGCGTCGCTGCTGTCGAGAAAGTGCGTCGGACGGCTGCTGCGCCAGTCCATCTCGAAGCGGGTACTCATGGAACCCGGCGCATCCAGGTTCATTTCCACGACCACCCGATCCGGACCATCGCTGCGATAGCCGAGGTTGAGATCCGTGCGATCGTAGGCCAGGCCGAGATCGCGCTCCAGGTTCAGCGGTACAAAGTAGCGCACGTTGCTGCAGCCGGCGGTTTCAAAAGGGGCGCCCGAGGCAAGACTGATATCGGGCATGCCCGGCGGCATCAGGGTATTGATTTCCAGCTCCAGGCCGCGCAGACGCACGTAGAGCTGATCGGTGGCCGGCAACAGATCGGTTTTTCCTTCACCGCCGCCAAAGGCGCTGAAAGCCCGGCGCAGGCGCTCGGTGCGGCTTTCCAGGGGATTGGCCAGCTGCATCACCCACCACCAGCCAGGGGTATCCAGTTCGGTCTCGGCAGCGGTGAACAGGGCACCCCCATCGGGGCTTTCAAAGCGCAGACGGCGGATGCCGAGATTGCCGTCCCAGGTGTAATAGCCGCCACGATGGCTGGCGTTGGACACCATTTCGGCAGTGCGTACCAGGCTGTCGGCGAACTGGTTGATCTGATGCAGCAGATAGAAATGCGCCCCGATCAGCGCACCGACCACAATGCCGACAATCTTGACGGCTAGGGGTACGCCTGATGCACGCTCGGCGCGGGGTAGCCGTGGCGACGGGCGCTTGGCCATGGGCAGATGCTCTTTGGCTGCGGATGCCCAGCATAACGCGGACCCGCCCGCGTCATCAGCGCCGGGCTGAGACGCACGCCCAGAAGCTGCGCTTGTTCACTGTTTTCGACTGCGCGCGGCCAGACCCAGGCTGACTGCGATCAAGCGCCGCCGGCCGGCACCCGGCTAGACTTGGGGCCATGGACACTCGATTCGATGCTGAACTGATCCGCCGCTACGATCGGCCGGGCCCGCGCTATACCTCCTATCCGACCGCGCCGCAGTTCCACGCCGGCTTTTTGGCGGAGGACTATGCCGCCGAGGCCAGACGCAGCAATGCCGCGGCCAGACCGCTGTCGCTGTATCTGCACGTGCCCTACTGCCGATCGAGCTGCTACTACTGCGGCTGCAATCGCATCATCACCCGCAATCGTGAGCGCGGCGCCGCCTATCTGCAGCGCCTGCTGAGCGAGATCCGGATGCAGGCGGAGCTGTTTGACCGCAGCCGACCGGTGAACCAGATGCACTTCGGTGGCGGCACGCCGACCTATTACAACCCGGAAGAACTCGGGCTGATCTTTGCCGAACTCGAACGCGGCTTCGGCCTGCATCGCGGCAGCGGCCGTGACTACGGCATCGAGATCGATCCGCGCACGGCGGATCCGACCTCGCTGCGGGCCATGTTCGACCTCGGCATCAATCGCATCAGTCTGGGCGTGCAGGATTTCGATCCGCAGGTGCAGCTGGCCGTCAACCGGGTGCAATCGGTGGAGGAAACCGAACGCCTGGTCAGTGAGGCCCGCAGCGTCGGCATCCGCTCGATCAACTTCGATCTGATCTACGGATTGCCGCATCAGAACGTGGACAGTTTCGCGCGCACGCTGGACACGGTGGTCACGCTGCGCCCGGATCGCATTGCCGCCTACAGCTATGCCCATCTGCCCGAGCTGTTCAAATCCCAGGCGGTCATGGATCCGGCCACGCTGCCCGATGCCGACACCAAGATGGCGCTGCTGGAACTGACCATCGCCCGACTGGCGCAAGCGGGTTATGTGCACATCGGCATGGATCATTTCGCGCTGCCCGAAGACGAGCTGGCGCGGGCGCAGATCGACGGCAGCCTGCAGCGCAATTTTCAGGGCTACACCACTCACGGCGGTTGCGATCTGGTGGCCTTCGGCATGAGCGCCATCGGCCAGGTTGGCGAGGTCTATGCCCAGAACGAGAAGAACGAAATCCCCTATCTGAACGCCATCGATCAGGGCCGTTTGCCGATCCAGCGCGGCCTGGCCACCGATGCCGACGACCGCCTGCGGCGCGAAGCCATCGGCCGGATCATGTGTTTCGGCCGACTCGATTACGCCAGCTTCGGCGCACAGCACGGCATCGATGCCCGCGACTACTTCGGCCCGGCCCTGGCCCGATTGCAGCAGGCCGAGCAGGACGGCTTGGTCGAACTCGACGCCGACGCGCTCCAGGTCACCGCCGCCGGCGCCATGCTGCTGCGAGTGGTCGCAATGGCCTTCGACGCCTACGTCAGCGGCGACAAGCAGGCCGCAGCGGCACCGGCGCGGTTCTCGCGGGTGGTGTAGCGGGCGCGGGGCGCGGGGAAAGCTAATCGGATGCACGCTCGCAGCTCCTGGATTGCTTCGTCGCTGCGCTGTCCATGAACCCATGTCTCAGCTTGTTGATGCGTCATTGCGAGGAGCGTAGCGACGAAGCAATCCATCGCTTGTGTGGATCTGCGTCTGGATTGCTTCGCTGCGCTCGCAATGACGCCCCGGGGGTTCTGTCCCGAGTCCCGAGTCCCGAGTCCCGAGTCCCGAGTCCCGAGTCCGACCCCCGCTGCCCCCCGGCGTCGGAAACTGCTAACTTGCCGGGACCAAGCACTACAGGGTCTGCGCATGAAATTTCCGTCTCTCGTCATCGCCTGTGGCCTGGCCACGATCAGCGCCTGTACCTGGGTCAAGCTGGAAAAGCCGGGCGCGCAGGTGCGCGTGGTCAGCGCCCAGCAGTCCCTGGGCAACTGCACCTTCAAGGGCGACATCACCACCACCGTGACCAACCGGGTCGCTGGCGTCGAGCGCAATTCGATCAAGGTGGCTGATGAGCTGGAAACGCTGGCGCGCAACGAGGCCGCGGGTCTGGGCGCCAATACGCTGCAGCCGCAGACCGAGGCGGTGGCCGGCGAGCAACGCTTCCGGGCCTACCTCTGCCCCTGATCGCGCCGCGCTGGCTATCCGGTCTTGCCGATCTCGCTGGTCGGCAATCCGCTCTTGCCGCCCTTGCCCTTGAAGGGTCGGTAATAGTCGTACAGCGATTGCAGATCGCGGTCCTTGTCGCCGGTCGGATGGAACAGGGGGCCGACCGCAATGCAGCGCTGGGCAAAATCCACATGCACCAGCAGGATGGGCACGCCGGCCTCGTGGGCGATGTGCCAGAAACCGGTGCGCCATTTGGGTACCGGCTTGCGAGTGCCTTCCGGTGCCAGGAACAGCCATAGCGGCTCGTCGCGACGGAACAGCTCGACCATCTGCCCGACCGCACCGTGCGGATTGCTGCGGTCGGTCTCGATGCCGCCGAGGCCGCGCATCAGCGGGCGCAGACCGAATCGGAACAGGCTGTTCTTGCCCATCCAGGTGGCGCGCACACCCATCGCGTAGGCCGCCGCAATGCCGTAGATGCCATCCCAGTTGGAGCTGTGCGGGGCGGCGATGGCGACCAGTTTCGGAATCTTCGGAAACTCGCCAACCACCCGCCAGGAGCTGCAGGCCACCAGGCCCCGTCCCAGTGCCCGCGCCCAGCCCTGACCGCGGATGCGCGGTATGGAGGGGTTGAGCTCGAGCAGCTTTCCGGTCAGGCCGAAACTCATTCGTCAAACCCCCGCTTGCCGCGCAGCTGCTTGGTGCTGGCGCGGGCTTTCTTGGCCTCGATGCGACGACGCTCGGAAGCACGCGTGGGTGCGGTGGCGATGCGCTTCTTCTGCTCGATCGTATGCGCGCGCAACAGCGTCAGCAGGCGCTCGCGGGCATCGACGCGGTTGCGCTCCAGGGTGCGGAAGCGCTGCGCCTGCAACACCAGCACGCCCTCGTTGGTCAGTCGCCGGTCACGTGCAGCCAGCACCCGCACCCGCAGCCATTCGGGCAGATTGGGGGACTGCTTGACGTCGAAACGCAGCTCCACCGCGCTCGATACCTTGTTGACGTTCTGACCACCGGGGCCGGAGGAGCGCACGAAGCGCTCGACCAACTCATCCTCCGACAGGTTGATCCCGGGAATGACTTCGAGCGTGTCTGTGGGCGCGTTCAATCGCGGAAGTTCTCGAACTGCAGCGGCAGATCCAGCTCCAGGCCGCGCAGCAGGGCGATGGCCGCCTGGAGATCGTCGCGCTTCTTGCCGCTGACGCGCAGCTTCTCGCCGTTGATCTGGGCCTCGACCTTGATCCTGGCGTCCTTCAGCTGGCGAATGATGTCCTTGGCGTTCTTCTGATCGACACCCTGTTTCAGCGTGACTTTCTGCCTGGCCGCCGCCAGATTCGATTCCGGATCGGCCACTTCCATGCAGCGGATATCGATACCGCGCGCCACCAGCCGCGGTTTCAGGATCTCCAGCATCTGCTTGAGCTGAAACTCACCCTGGGCCTTGAGCGTGACCACGAACTCGTCCAATTCGAAGACGCAGCCGGTGCCGCGGAAATCGAAGCGATTGCCGAGCTCGCGATTGGCCTGGTCGATGGCATTGCGGACTTCGTGCTTGTCCAGTTCGGAAACAACATCAAAGGAGGGCATGGCGGAACCGATTCAAAAACAGGGGCGGATTCTAGCCTGTGCGGCCGCCCGGCGCTGTGGGAGCCGACTCTGTCCACGATGGCTGTCGCGCTCGGTACGGTGAAGAGCGATCGCGGCTGAAGCCACTCCCACAGGGAAGTACACGCCGCGGGCATCCCTCTTGCCCTAAGCTCGGGGCGTCCCCAGCTTGCAGTCCTGACCCGGCATCGGAGCCTTGCTTGACCGATCTGCACTTCGACAATCGTTTTCTGGCCGAACTCCCCGGTGATCCCGAGGACAGTCCGCGCACGCGCCAGGTGCACGGCGCGCTGTATTCGCGGGTGCAAACGACGCCGGTGTTGGCGCCGCGCCTGCTGGCCTGGTCGCCGGAAGTGGCGGCGGCGATCGGGCTGTCCGCGACTGAGCTCGAGTCCGATGACTTCGCCGAGGTATTTGCCGGCAATCGGGTCTGGCCGGGCATGCAGCCCTGGGCCAGCAACTACGGCGGTCATCAGTTCGGGCACTGGGCCGGGCAACTCGGTGATGGCCGGGCCATCAGTCTGGGTGAAGTCATCGGCGCCGATGGCCGGCGTCACGAACTGCAGCTCAAGGGCGCCGGCCAGACGCCGTACTCGCGTCATGCCGATGGCCGCGCCGTGCTGCGCTCGTCCCTGCGCGAGTTTGTCTGCTCCGAGGCCATGCACCACCTGGGCGTGCCGACCACGCGGGCGCTGTCGCTGATCGGCACCGGCGACGAGGTGGTGCGGGACATGTTCTACGACGGCCATCCGCGGGCCGAGCCCGGCGCCATCGTCTGCCGCGTGGCCCCGTCCTTCATCCGCTTCGGCCACTTCGAGTTGCCGGCCTGGCGCAAGGACACCGAACTGCTGGCAAGGCTGGTGGATTTCACGATCTCACGGGACTATCCGGAGTTCACGGGCAGTCCGGATCAGCAGCGCGCCGACTGGTTCATCCAGGTCTGCGAACGCACGGCGCGCCTGATCGCGCAATGGATGCGGGTGGGCTTTGTCCACGGGGTCATGAATACCGACAATCTGTCCATCCTCGGTCTGACCATCGACTACGGCCCCTACGGCTGGCTCGAGCCCTATGACCCCGATTGGACGCCCAACACCACCGATTTCGAGGGCCGCCGCTATACCTTTGGGCGCCAGCCGGAGATCGCTCAATGGAATCTGTCGGCGCTGGCCGGCGCGCTGGTGTCGCTGTTTCCCGATCAGGCGCCGCTGCACCAGGGTCTGAAGCGCTACGCCGAGGTTTTCAGCGCCGAGCACGCGCGGCTGACCGCCGCACGCTTTGGCTGGGAGCGGCTGGCAGAGGAGGATCTGCCGCTGGTGCGAGAGTTTCACGCGCTGATGTTCGATCACGAGATCGATCTGACCCTGGCCTTCAGGCACCTGGCCGATCTCGACCTGGCCGCACCGGCGCTCGACACGCTGGCGCCGGCCTTCTACCAGCCGCAGCGGGTTGCGGCGGAGGCCGGCCGCTGGAACCAATGGCTGTCCGGCTACGCCCGGCGCAGCCTGGCCGAGCCCCGTCCTGCCAATGCCCGGGTCGTCGCCATGAATGCCATCAACCCGCTGTACGTGCCGCGCAACTATCTGGCGCAACTGGCCATCGACGCCGCCGAGAAGGGCGATCTCTCGGTGCTGCACGAATGGATGGACACACTGCGCCGGCCCTACAGCCGTCAGGCTGGGCGCGAACACCATGCCGCACGTCGCCCCGAATGGGCCCGTCAGCGGGCCGGATGTTCGATGCTGTCCTGCAGTTCCTAGGCGGCCACACGGCCAGGAATTCGGCTGGCCCGGCGCGCCAGCCATCTCGTAAACTCCGGGCTGGCGGAAGCCGGGAGTCGCTCCGGCAAGGCTGTTGCCGCAGCAGCGCGGGTACCAGCAGATCGGGATTGCTGGGCGCGTGGCAATCGTATGCTCGCGCTCTTATCCCGGATGACAAATTGCAACGATGAGGACCTGCTGGCGTCGATTCGCGTAAAAGATCACGCAAGCACTGCGGTATTTCCTATTCTGAGAGGGCGCTCGGCCATGTCGATCAAGACTTGCTCCCGACGATGCTGGCGACGCGCCCCCACCGGACCCAAGCACAGGGCACAAGGCCATTAGCGCAAAAGCACAAACGGACCCAAACGAAGCACGCGTCACGGCATGGTGGGAACGACCTGATCGCCACTACGATCAGAGTGGCCAGCTGTGGCTGGCCGGGCGTCCGGTGGCGGAGCTGGTGGCCGCTACTGGCACACCCGCCTATGTCTATTGCGCGGCCCGGGTCAGTCAGAATGTGGCGCGATTGCGCACGGCGCTGAAGGGTATCAACGCACCGACACGGCTGATGTACGCGATGAAGTCCAATCGCCATCCGCCGCTGCTGGCACACCTGCGCGCACTCGGGCTGGATCTGGACGTGACTTCACCAGGCGAGGTCCGGCATGCCCTGGACAACGGCTTCGAGGCGCGGCAATTGTCCTTTACGGCCGGCTGCCTCAGCAGCGCCGACTATACGGCGCTCGCGGGCTGGCCGGAGATCTGGATCAATGCCGATTCGCTGACTCAGCTGCGCCGCATCGCGGAAGTGTCGCCGGGACGGGAGTTGGGCCTGCGCATCAATCCGGCCTCGCCGCTGGGGTACAACGATCTGGTCAGCTATTCCGGCGCCAAGGCCAGCAAGTTCGGCGTCTACCGCGATCGCTTCGAAGAAGCGCTCGAACTGGCGGCCGCGTCCGGCCTGAAGCTGACTGGGCTGCACTGCCACGCCGGGTGCGGCTTCCTGACACCGCAACTGGATGCGGTGGAGCGTGTCTTTGCCCGTATCTGCGATTTTCTCGACGTGGCACCGCAGATTCGGACCCTGAATCTTGGCGGCGGCCTCGGCATTCCGCTGGTGGCAGCAGACGAGGAACTGGATCTGACGGCCTGGGCGGCACTGGTGCGCCGCTACTTCGGCGATCGCGGGCTGAATCTGTGCTTTGAGCCCGGCGACTATCTGGTCAAGGATGCCGGTGCCTTGCTGACCGAGGTCACCCAGGTGGAACGCAAGGGCGACCGCCTCTTCGTGGGCGTCAATGCCGGATTCAACGTCCACCCGGAGCCGGCGCACTACCGCCTGCCGCTGATCCCGGCCCCGGCCACGCTGCGGCCCGAACAACCGCAATGTGTCACTATCGCCGGCAACATCAACGAGGCACTGGACCTCTGGGCCGAAGACTACTTCCTGTCGCCGGTGCGCGAGGGTGATACCTTGTGCTTTCTGAATGCGGGCGGCTACGGCGCCTCGATGGCCAGCGCGCATTGCCTACGGAACGAAATGACCGAACATCTTTTGCCCCCGATCCAACCGGGCGGATTCGACGTCGAGCAGATCAGCGGAGCCAATCAGCGCGCCTGGGACGAGCTCTATGCGTCCACCCCGGAGCTGGTCTGGGGGCATGAACCGCTGCCCTTTCTGGCCGGGTTCGCGAGTGCTTTCCGCGAGGTACTGAAGTCGCCCTCACGCCTGCTCGATGCCGGCGTCGGCGAGGGCCGCAACCTGTCCTTTCTGCTCGATTGCGGAGCCGACGAAGTGCACGCGATGGACGCCTCGACCCACGCGCTGGAGAAGATTCCGGCGTCACTGCGTGCGCGGCTGCAACTGCGCGTCGGTGATCTGGCCGCCACCGGCTTTGCCGGCGAGTACTTCGACGCCATGACCTTGCTGGACGTGTTCGAAACCCTGCCCAATGCCGAGGCCGTGCTGGCCGAGCTTTACCACATCCTCAAGCCCGGCGGACTGCTGCTGTGCAATATTCCGGGGCATGATGACGGTGTGGCCGGACAGGACATGCGCGAGATCGGTGACGACAGCTTCCTCTACCAGAGCACCTACTATTATCGTTTCATCGAACCCGAGGCCGCGCAGCTACTGCTCGAGAATGCCGGCTTTGAAGTGGTGTACTCGGGTCGCCGCGAGTGGCGCGAGGCCCCGCATCCGGGCTTCCGCGACGAGGAACACACGCACGTGAGCCATGTGCTGCTCGTGCGCAGACCGCCGCAGCACCGCGGCTAGAATCGGAAACTGCATGCTGTCCAAGTTTCGCCGTCTGTTTCAGGTCTTGCCCGATGAGGGCAGCAAGGTGCTGTGGTTCGCGCTGCTGGCAGGATTGCTGCAAGCAGGCGTCGCCATCGGTACCGTCGCCGCTGACTCGGTGTTCCTGTCGCAGCTAGGCATCGAGAAGTTGCCACTGGTGTTCATCTTCATGCCCGTGGTCATGATGGTGTACGCGCCGGTCTATTCGGTGTTGATCGCCAAGCTCGGCACCCGTGCACTGTTTCGGGTGACGCTGACCGTGATCGTCGGCGGCGGTCTGCTGATCGGTTTCGGTGGCGACTACTTCGGCCAGACCGGGTGGTTTCCCTTTGCCATCAAGTTCTACGTGGGCCTGTGGTTCATCGCCCTGTACACGCTGTTCTGGAATTTCGCCGACGACTATTTCTCGATCCTCGACGGCAAGCGACTGTACGGCCTGATTGCCGCCGGCAGTTCGGCCGGTTCGATGTTCGGCGGCGGACTGGTCACCGGACTGTCCGGCATCGTCCCGGCGCCCAAGCTGTTTCTGGTGTGGGCCATCGTGGCCATGGTCACCTTCCCGGTACTGCTGGTGATCCTGCGGCGCTTCCGCGCGATCTCGGCCGACGACGCCCAGTCCGAGGAAGTGCTGTCACTGCCGGAACTGATCAAGTTCATCATCAAGACCTTCAGAAGCTCGCGCTTCGCGCTGGCGCTGGCGATGATCTGTTTCGTCATGGTGGCGCTGACCAGCAGCCTGGAGTACCTGACGCTCGGAGTCTTCGCCGAAGACCGCTCTGCCGACGGTCTGGCCTCGCTGTTGGGTGGGCTGTATGCCCTGGCCGGGGCGCTGACGCTGGTCATCAACCTGTTCTTCTTCAACCGGATCGTCGGCCGTCTGGGTGTGGGCAGTACGGCCCTGGTGGTGCCCTTCGCCTATCTGGCCTCCTTCGTCTTCTTCTACCTTCAGAACGGCTTTGGCGCTGCACTGGTGGCTTTCTACGCCTACCAGAGCCTGTTTGTGGCAATCGAGTTCAACAACATCAACCTGCTCTACAACGCCCTGCCGGGCGGCGTGAAACGGCAGCTTCGAACCTTCATCGAAGCCCTGGCAGAGCCCGCCGCCAGCGCCACCGCGGGTCTGCTGCTGTTCTATTCCGCCAAACATATCGACCCCGACAACCTGGCGCTGGCCGGTTTGCTGGTCGCCTGCGGTGCCCTGGTGATCGCGGCCTTCATCCGCCAGAACTATGTGCACGCGCTGGCCGTGAATCTGCGCGCCGACTGGCTCGATTTCGCCAATCCGGAGCAGGCCTGGCGGCTGCACCTCAGCAACGCCGACTTCATCCAGCTGCGCAAGATGGCGTTCTCGGCCCGCCGCAGCGAGCAGCTGCTGGCGGTGGAATTGCTCTGGCGTCTGCAGGACAGTTCGGCCCGCGCCGCCCTGCTGAATTTCCTGTCCACGGCCTGTGCCGAGGAAGCCGACAGGCTGCGCCCGGCCATTTCCGAGCTGCTCACGCACGGCAACACCGACGCGCTGGCCGAGACCCTGCTGTGGCTGGAAAGCGACAACGGCCCGAATGAGCCGGAAGTGCTGGACGAGTTCACCTCCACCGGCGCCTTTCCGATGCGGCGGCTGCAGGACTGGCGCCGCTCCGACCACCCGGCGCATCTGGCGGCAATCGCGGTGGCGCGCTGGAATGGCAGTCGCATCAACGAGGTCGCGCTGGCGATCGAGCAGGTGCGCAGCCTGCTGGATGGCGACGACGAATCCCGGCGCCTCGGCATCCGTGCCATCGGCGATTGCCACCAGCCGCGGCATGCCAAGGAACTGTTACCCTTCCTCGGCGACGACAACGAGGAACTGCGCCTGGAAGCGCTGCGCAGTCTGCGCAAGCTGGCCTCGCCGGATACCGCAGCGATGATGCCGCACGTGTTGCCGCTGGTCGCCGACGCCTCCTCGGAAGAACGCATGCTGATCCTGGCCATTGCCGAGAAGATCAGCGATACCTCCTCGATACCGGCACTGCTGTGGGCCGCCGAGCATTTCTCGGCCTCCGAAAGCCGCCGGCTCGAGGCACTGATCTGCGGCATGGGCCTGAAGGCCATCCCCGGCGTGATCCATTTGCTGCGCAATATTTCCGCACCCTTCCATTCCCGCAGTGTCGCCGTGCGCGCGCTCAGCCGGCTGGCCATGCCGCAGCTGCTGCTGATCACCGACGAGTTGATCGAGGAAGAACTCAGCCGCGCCCAGCAGGCGGTGGTTTCAAATCGGGCGCTGACGGCCGATCCCGGCGCCGGTGTCGGGCAGACGGTACTGACCCGTTTCTACCGCGATGCTGCCGCCGAAGGCCTGGAATTCGTGCTGGAGGTCTTGAGTCTGGTCGGACGTTTGTCTGACTTCGACCTGATCCGGGCTTCGCTGTCCTTCGCCAATCCGCGCGACCGCGCCAATGCCATCGAAACCATTCAGCAAAGCTGCTCGCGGGCCATGTTCCGCCGCATCTGCGCGCTGATCGAAGCCACCGTGCCGGAATCGGGACTGCAGGAGAGCATCGCCAGCGCCGAGCCGATCGAATCGGTGTTGCGACGAGCCGCGCGCAGCAATATTGCGCTGGAGGCCTCGGCTGCGCTGATTGCCTTCCAGGAGCGCAAGATCGATGGCGGGCTGAGCCTGCTGCGACAGCGTCTGGACGAGCCCGACAGTGGCCGCATCAACGACTGGCTGGTGGCGCTGCTGCCGCGCTTTGCGCGTTCCGAGATCAATCTGGAACTGGCGGCGCACCCGGTCGATCGGGTGGCGGCGCTGGTGCGCGCGCGTTTCTTCAGCGATGCCCGCATCCTGGCACTCGACTACCTCGCTGCCCATGCCAGCGAGCGCAGCTGGGCCGCGGGCGAAATCGTCTACGACACCGACGCACCCACCGAAGAGTTGTTTGTGATCGCCGAAGGCGAAGTCGAGGTGCATCGCAACGGCGTTGTCCGCCAGGCCACGGCCGGCGCCACCTTCGGCGAACGCGTGTTGATGGGTGATCTGACGCGCCGGGAGCGGGCCGTGTCTGCCGGCTGCCGGGCTCTGGTGTTGCCGGGCGCGGTGGTCATGCGTGCGCTGGAGATCTTTCCGGCCATGGGCGTCAGCCTGTATCAGTTCAAGACCATCTCGGC
>JBFWOF010000037.1:0-63821 GCA_050250665.1 Lysobacterales bacterium
TCGGTTGTCGGTTGTCGGTTGTCGGTTGTCGGTTGTCGGTGGTCGGTGGTCGGTGGTCGGTGTGGTCGGTTGTCGGTGGTCGGTGGTCGGTGGTGAAAGGTGAAAGGTGAAAGGAGAAAGGTGAAAGGTGAAAGGTGAAAGGTGAAAGGTGAAAGGTGAATCAGGGAAGGTTGCACGGCCAGCCAGGCTTGATCAAGGAAGATACTTCGTCTCGCCCGGCGTCATTGCGAGGAGCGCAGCGACGAAGCAATCCAGTGCTTCTGAAGCTGTGCCTCTGGATTGCTTCGCTACGCTCGCAATGACGCCGGCGGTGAGGTAGCGCGGCTCCGGCGCGCGGCGAATCGGGATGTGCGCAAGCGTTGTTCGCGCCGGCGGCCGCGGCATGGCCTGCCGGGCGCCGCGCGCTTGTCATCGCTGCGCGCTGCCCAAGCTGCCGGGCGCGCGGACCCGGCCTACGTCTGTGGGCACAGGCAAAGCAGCGCTCTTCGGTCAGTGCAGAGGAAGCGTCCAGACAAGTCTGGACCTACCAGAGCCGGCGACCGGCGTCATTGTGAGCGCAGCGAAGCCGGTCCGATCAGGCCGTAGCCTGCGCTGAACCAGCCCCAGGGCCGGGGGTTACCGGGAAAAGGCGCTCGTGATAGCATTCTCGGACTAAACTTTTCAAGCACTTAGCGCAATTGGCCGGACCAATCTGCGTGGGAGGAGGTGTCATGAACGCACTACAAAAACTGAATACCATGCGCCAGGCAGGCGGTACCCGACGAACGGTAGGCCTCGCCGACAGCGTGATCGAGCGCTTCCTGAAGACCGATCCCCTGCTGGGACAGGCCATCGACGAGGGCTTTGCCCAGTTCGAAGCCGCCAAGGCCGAGTTTCCCGAGTTGATCAATCTGGACGAGAACGATCAGCTGCATTCGATCCAGGCCGGTTACGTCAACTTCTACAACGACGACGCCGTCAATCCCTATGTGGCGGTGGCTGCCCGCGGCCCGTGGGTGGTGACGCTCAAGGGTGCCGTGGTCCAGGACAGTGGCGGTTACGGCATGCTCGGCGCCGGTCACGGCCCGCAGGCGATCATCGATGCGATGGCCCGCCCCCAGGTGATGGCCAACATCATGACGCCGTCGCTGAGCCAGCTGCGCCTCGACCGTGCCCTGCGCGCAGAAATCGGACACACTCGCGGCGGCTGCCCCTACTCGCGCTTCCTGTGCCTGAATTCGGGTTCGGAATCGGTGACGCTGGCCGGCCGTCTGGCCGATGTGCACACCAAGGACATGACCGATCCGGGTGCCCCGCATGCCGGTCGCAAGGTCCGCCGTATTGCCGTCAAGGGCGCCTTCCACGGCCGCACCGAGCTGCCGGCGCTGTATTCGGATTCCTCGCGCAAGGCCTACGCCGACAACCTCGCCAGCTTTGCCCATCATCAGCACACCATCACCATCGACCCCTACAGCGTCGAACAGCTGCGCGAAGCTTTTGCCAAGGCCGAGACGGAAGGCTGGCACATTGAAGCGGTGTTCCTGGAGCCGGTCATGGGTGAAGGCAATCCGGGTCGCGGCCTGACGCCCGAGTTCTACGCCGCCGCGCGCGAACTCACCAAGGCCCACGGCACGCTGCTGCTGGTCGACTCGATCCAGGCTGGATTGCGCGCCCATGGGGTGCTCTCGGTGGTCGACTATCCGGGCTTCGAGGGTCTGGAAGCACCGGATATGGAGACCTATTCCAAGGCACTCAATGCCGGCCAATATCCGCTGTCGGTGCTGGCCGTGACCGAACGCGCCGCCAAGCTCTATCGCAAGGGCATCTATGGCAACACCATGACCACCAATCCGCGGGCGATGGATGTGGCCTGCGCGGTGCTGTCCTCGCTGACCGGCGAACTGCGCACGAACATCCGCGAACGCGGCAAGGAATTCGTGCAGAAGCTGGAAGGTCTGGCGCGTGAGCTGCCCGGCATGATCACGGCGGTCCAGGGCACCGGATTGCTGTTCTCCTGCGAGCTGTCGCCTGAGTTCAAGTGCTACGGCAGCAACAGCACCGAGGAATATCTGCGTGAGCACGGCTTCGGCGTGATTCATGGCGGTGTCAATTCGCTGCGTTTCACGCCCTATTTCGGCGTGCGCAGCGATGAAGTGGATCTGCTGATCGAGGGCGTACGCCAGTCGCTGATCGAGGGTCCGCGCATCAGCAAGCCGGCTGCACAGGCCGCCTGATCGATGAACCTGCGTCGTCGACTCGCCAGCCACGGCTTCGAGTCGAACGACGACTATGAATTCGCGTTGCGCCTGCTGTTCGAGGCGCAGCCCGAAGGCGTGCGCTGTCTCAACATCACCGGAGACTCGGGCCGTCGCAAGACGGCCTTTGCGCATGCGCTGGCCAGTGCCCTCGATTATCCGCATGTGCTCTATCACGACTTCTCACGCGAACACGCCGCGGCGCCGGCACTGATCGTCGACGCCGAGAGTGGTGAAACCCAGACCATCGAAGCCGCCGCCAGTCCTTTCGACCGGGTGGTCACTGAGGCCTGCGCCTACTCGGAAGGCGCCCGGGTCATCCTCATCCTGGACCAGATCCAGGCCAGCGATTTCCAGGATCAGGTACGCCTTTACCAGTTCGCCCAATCCCGGCAATGGTCAGGCACCATCGGCGCGGTGGTCGCCAACAGCGGTCATCTGCTGCTGGTACTGATCTCGGAACAGCCGCTGTATCACTCGCTGCAGAAGATCAGCTTCAAGATCTGGGCCGATGCGGCCGGCGCCGGCCTGGAATTCGATCCCCGCGACTATGATCTCGGCCCGGAAGCCAGAGCCCTGTTTGCGGCCTTGAGCGAGCTGTTCCGACAAATCGGCCAGTCCCCTACCCCGAGCGAGTTCAAACGCATCCTCAGCGATCTGCTGTCACGCGTGCGCAGCATCGAACAGCTGCGCACCAGTCTGTTCGGCTGGATCGAGAATCTGGAGCGCGAACGCCTGTATGCGGCGCCGGTCAAGCCGGCACTCGAGCAGGTCGTATCGGAACTGGATCGACTCGTAGGAGTCGAGGAGATCGAGATCCTGGATACCGGCGCGGAATCGGCTGACGAGATCTGACCGAGAGCCTTGGCGGCCGCCTAACTGTGGGAGCGGATTTATCCGCGATGGCTGTTCGGCAAACCGATCGCGGATAAATCCGCTCCCACAGACAAGATCACGCCTTACCCGGCAAACCGGTCAGTAGCCAGGATCAACTCGTGCGCATTGCCTGCCTCGAAGGCCGAATGCCCGGCATCGGGCACGATCCGCAGCTGGGCTTCCGGCCAGGCCTGATGCAGATCCCAGGCCGAGCGCATCGGGCAGACCACGTCATAGCGACCCTGGACAATCACCGCGGGAATGCCCTTGAGGCGGTAGGCGTTGGCCAGCAGCTGATCGTCGCGATCGAAGAAACCGCCGTTGACGAAGTAATGGCACTCGATACGGGCAAAAGCCAGCGCGAACAGGTCGGCGGCGGACGCCTCGACATGGCCCTGATCCTGGAACAGGAAACTGGTACGGGCTTCCCACACCGACCAGGCCCGGGCTGCGGCCAGTTGCACGGCCGAGTCCGTTGACGTCAGGCGCCGATGGTAGGCACTCATCAGATCACCCCGCTCCACTTCCGGGATGGCGGCCAGATAATCATCCCAGGCGTCCGGAAACAGCGCGTCCGCGCCCTGCTGGTAGAACCACTCCAGTTCCCAGCGACGCAGCATGAAGATGCCGCGCAGCACCAGTTCGGTCACGCGGTCAGGATGGCTCTCGGCATAGGCCAGGGCCAGTGTGGAGCCCCAGGAGCCGCCGAAGACCTGCCAGCGCTCGATGCTCAGATGATTGCGCAGGCGCTCGATGTCGGCGACCAGATGCCAGGTGGTGTTGGCGACCAGACTGGCGTGCGGCGTGGAGCGACCGCAACCGCGCTGATCGAAGAGCACGATGCGGTACTTGGCCGGATTGAAGAAGCGCCGGGCCTTGGCGTTGCAGCCCGCACCGGGACCGCCGTGCAGAAAGACCACCGGCTTGCCTTCGGGATTGCCACACTGCTCGAAGTAGAGCTCGTGACCGTCACCCACCGGCAGACGTCCGGTTTCAAAGGGTTCGATCTCCGGGTACAGCTCTCGGCGTTGCATGGCGTTCTCCGTTTGGCATTCCAGAAACGCAAACGGCGACTCGGGTTAGCGGTCGCCGTTCAAGATTTTCCTTATTGGTCGGGGCGGAGAGATTCGAACTCTCGACCCCTACAACCCCATTGTAGTGCGCTACCAGGCTGCGCTACGCCCCGACCGAAGGAGGGCGGAGGCTACACCAAGTTGCGGCTGGATGCCAGAGATGGGGCACGGGGCACGGGGAAGGCTAGGAGCTTCGGGCTTTTGTAGATCCAGACTTGTCTGGACGCTCCTGTTTCGGGCCGGGGGTGGTTTCTGGTTGTCGGTTGTCGGTTGTCGGTTGTCGGTTGTCGGTTGTCGGTGCAGGCGCGTAGGCCGAGGGTGCGCGCCGCAGGCGCGTTCCCCGGCACGCAACGAACGCAGAAGCGCCGGGGAGCCGCTGCGCGGCACCCTCGGCCTACTTCCGGCTGGAGAAGCGCCCAGACAAGTATGGACCTACAGAAGCTTCTCCCCTGCGATCCGCCAACAGCGTCCAGACAAGTCGGACCTATCAGAGCTCGACGCTCGAAGCTCGGAAAGCGGCGCGCCGCGACGGGAATTCGACAGTCCCGAAACACTTGCTCAGGGGCGCAGGATTTCCAGCACGGCTTCGAGATCAGCGCGCATCTGCCGGATCAGCTCGGTCGGCACATGGCTTTCGGCCTTCTGTTCGACCTTGTTGGCATCGCCATCCAGACGCTGACGGGCGCCACCGATGGTGAAGCCCTGTTCGTACAGCAGGCTGCGGATCTGCCGGATCATCAGCACATCATGGCGCTGGTAATAGCGGCGGTTGCCGCGGCGCTTGACCGGTTTGAGGCTGGGGAATTCCTGCTCCCAATAGCGCAACACATGCGGCTTCACGCCGCACAGTTCGCTGACTTCACCAATGGTGAAGTAGCGCTTCGCCGGTATCGGCGGTAGCTCGCTATTACTGCCCGGATCCAGCATATGCTTCCACCCGCGCCTTCAGCTTCTGCCCTGCCCTGAACGTCACTACCCGACGTGCGGAGATCGGAATCTCTTCACCCGTCTTCGGATTGCGACCCGGGCGCTGATTCTTCTGGCGCAGATCGAAATTGCCAAAGCCCGAAAGCTTGACGTTCTCCCCTTTCTCCAGCGCTTCACGGATGACGTCGAAGAAGATATCGACGAACTCCTTGGCCTCGCGCTTGTTGAGTCCCACGTCCTCGAACAGTCGTTGGGCCATCTCGGCCTTGGTCAGCGCCATCCCCTAACTCCGCACCTGAGCCCCAAGTTCCGTCGTTGACTGCTCGATAATCGCAGCCACCAAACGGTCTACATCCGCGTCCCCTAGAGTGCGTGAATCGTCTTGGAAAATCAAGCCGATAGCGAAGCTTTTGCACCCCTTTTCGATCCCGGTGCCGCGATAGACGTCGAACAGGCACAACTCGCGCAGCAGACTGCCCGCCGCCCGGGTCACGGTTTGCTGGAGCGCGGCGTAGGCAACAGCCTCCGGAAGTACCAGCGCCAGATCGCGCCGAACCGAGGGAAAGCGCGACAATTCGCGGGCTTTGGGCATCAGCCTGGCGCGCACCGCGTCCAGAGACAGCTCGGCCACCAGCACCTCGCTGTCGACGTCCAGCTGTCGTGCCAGCTCCGGGTGCAGCGCACCGATGAAGCCTGCCACCTGACCGTCCACCAGCAACTGCGCTCGTCGTCCCGGGTGCAGGCAATCGGGGCCACCGGCCTGCCAGGTCCCGGGCTCGGCCATCAGGGCTTCGACATCAGCCTTGAGATCGTAGAAATCCACCGCCCGGGCCGGCTCACCCCATTGCTCGGGGCGGGCCTCGCCGCTGATCACCAGCGACAGCAGCTCGGTTTCCACCGGCTTGCCCTCGGCACCGGCGCGATATTGGCGGCCAAGCTCGAACAGACGCACCCGGCCCTGCTGACGGTTCTGATTTCGAACCAGGGCCTCGATCAGGCCCGGCAGCAGGCTGGTACGCATCACCGCCAGATCGGCCGAGAGCGGATTGGCCAGCGTGATCGCGCCTTCGCTCATGCCCCAGCGCTGCAATTGTGACTGGCCCAGGAAGGCGAAGGTGATGGCCTCGGAATAGCCACGGGCGACCAGCCGTTCGCGCAGACGCATCAGCGGCAGACGCGACTCGCTGATCGGCTCGACTTCGAGTTCGCCGCGCGGCGCCACCGTGGGAATCTGGTCGTAGCCATAAATGCGGGCGACTTCCTCGATCAGGTCTTCCTCGATGGCGATATCGAAGCGCCAGCTCGGTGGCAGCACGCTCCAGCCGCCATCGACCTTGGAGACCTGCATGCCGAGCGCGACCAGAATGGTCTGCACTGCGGAGGCAGGCACTTCGATACCCAGCACCCGGGTCAGGCGTTGATGGCGCAGGGTCACGGCCTGGCGCTGCGGCAATTCGCTCGCCAGCACGGCCTCGGTCACCGGTCCGGCGCTGCCGCCGGCGATCTCCAGCAACAGCGCGGTCGCGCGTTCCAGCGCCTGGCGCGGCAATTCGGGATCGACGCCGCGTTCGAAGCGGTGCGAGGCATCGGTGTGCATGCCCAGTCGGCGCGCGCGTCCGCTGATCGCGTCCGGGGCAAAATGCGCACTTTCGAGAAAGACCCGGGCGGTGCCGTCGGTGACCCGCGTATGGAAACCGCCCATCACGCCAGCCAGTGCCACCGCCCCCCCGTCGTCGGCGATGACCAGGAACTCGGGATCCAGCGTGGTCTCACGGCCATCGAGCAGGGTGCAGTGCTCGCCAGCCAGTGCCCGACGGACCTGGATGGCACCCTTGATGCAGTCGGCGTCGAAAGCATGCAGCGGCTGACCGAGTTCCAGCATGACGTAATTGGTGACGTCGACCAGCGCACTGATCGGTCGCAATCCGGATCGGCGCAGGCGCTCGACCATCCATGACGGCGTTGCCGCGGCCGGGTTCAGACCATTGATGACGCGACCGCAATACCTCGGGCAGCCGACGCCCGGCGTAAGCCGGATGTCCAGTTGCTGATCGTGGCCGACGCCGGCCGGAACGATCTCGGCCAGCCGGGTGGCGCTGCCGTATTCGGCGGCGACTTCCATGGCCAGTCCGCGCAGGCCCAGGCAGTCACTGCGATTGGGCGTCAGGCCCAGCTCGATGATGGCATCGGGCAATCCCAGCCAGTCCGCAAAGGCCAGACCTGTGGGCGCATCCGCCGGCAGTTCCAGCAAGCCGGAGGCATCACTGTCCACGCCCAGCTCCTTGCCCGAACAGAGCATGCCGAAGGACTCGACGCCCCGCAGCTTGGCGGCCTTGATCTGGAAGCCACCCGGCAGGCTGGCACCAACCACCGCCACCGGCGCCTTCAGTCCGACCCGTGCATTCGGCGCGCCACAGACGATGCTCAGCAACTCGGCCTGGCCGGCATCGACCTTGCAGACGCGCAGGCGATCGGCATTGGGATGCGGTTCGGCCTCGACGATCTCGCCGATCAGCACGCCGGCCAGATCTGCACCCAGGGCCTCGACCGATTCGACCTCCAGACCGCACATGGTCAGCCGATGGGTCAGCTCATCGCGCGTGGCCGGAACATCCACCAGATCGCGCAACCAGTTTTCGGAGAATTTCATGATGGGTCTCGGGTCTCTTCAGGTAAGTCACACAGCCCCGCAGGGTCTGCGTGACATGTCAGCGCGGCCCAAAGCCCGGGACGCGCGTCGACATCAGGCAAATTGATCGAGAAATCGCAGATCGTTCTCGAAGAAGGCGCGCAGATCGGTGACGCCGTAGCGCAGCATGGCAAAGCGCTCCACGCCCAGGCCGAAGGCAAAACCGGTGTAGCGCTCGGGATCGATGCCGCAGTTGCGCAGCACATTCGGATGCACCATGCCGCAGCCCAGCACCTCCAGCCAGCGTTCGCTGCCATCGGGCAGTTCCCAGTTCATCAGCACGTCGGCCGAGGGCTCGGTGAAAGGGAAATACGAAGGACGGAACAGCAGTTTCGGCTCGCGCTCGAAAAAGGCGCGAACGAAGTTCAGCAGCGTGCCCTTGAGGTCGGCGAAATTGATGTCCTCGCCCACCACCAGGCCTTCGACCTGATGGAACATCGGCGAGTGGGTCTGATCGGAATCGCTGCGATAGACCTTGCCGGGAATAATCACCCGAATCGGCGGCTGCTTGTTCTGCATCACCCGGATCTGTACCGGTGAGGTGTGGGTGCGCAGCAAGCGACCATCGGGGAAATAGAAGGTGTCGTGCATGGTCCGCGCCGGATGGTCCGGCGGGAAATTCAGGGCCTCGAAGTTGTACCAGTCGTCTTCGATCTCCGGGCCGTCGGCCACGGTATATCCCAGCCGCTCGAAAATGCCGACGATGCGATCGAGCGCGCGCGTGATCGGATGAATGCCGCCGACGCCCACCTGGCGACCGGGCAGCGAGACATCAATGCTCTCGCGCTCCAGGCGCGCCTGCATGGCCGCGGCATCGAGCACGGCCTTGCGCTCGTTCAGGGCCTGACTGAGCGCATCGCGCAGGCGATTGACCTCGGCCCCGCGCTGCTTGCGCTCTTCCGGCGCCAATGCACCCAGAGACTTGAGAATGGCGGTGACGCTGCCGGACTTACCCAGATATTCGACGCGCAACTGATCGAGCGCCGCGAGATCGGAAACCGCCGCGATGCGCGCCTGCGCCTCGCTTTGAACTTGTTCGAGGTTCATGCCTGCCCCAGAAACGAGAACGGGGAAAAGCAAGCTTCTCCCCGTCCGGTCGACTAACGTATGGCGATGGACGCGACCTCAGTCGCGTACCCGGTTCAAGCTGCGACCAGCTTGGACTTGGCCTGGTCGGCAACAGCCTTGAAAGCGACCATATCGTGCACGGCGAGATCGGCCAGCACCTTGCGGTCGATCTTGATGCCAGCCTTGGTCAGGCCGTTGATGAAGCGGCTGTAGCTCAGACCGCATTCGCGAGCGGCGGCGTTGATACGCACGATCCACAGCGAACGATAATCACGCTTCTTCAGCTTGCGACCGATGTAGGCGTACTGCAGGGCCTTCGTGACCGCCTGTTTGGCGACGCGATAGACCTTGCGGCGGGCGTTGTAATAGCCCTTCGCGCGGCTCAGAAGCTTCTTGTGGCGCCGACGCGCCGTTACACCACGTTTGACTCGTGCCATTGTCGAAATCCTCCCTTATGCGTACGGCAGCATGCGTGCGACGCGACCTGCATCTTCGTCACGCACGTGATTCGGAGCGCGCAGACCGCGCTTACGCTTGGTGGACTTCTTGGTCAGAATGTGGCTCTTGAAAGCATGACCACACTTGAACTTGCCCGAGCCGGTCTTGCGGAAGCGCTTGGCCGCCGCCCGGTTGGTCTTCATCTTAGGCATTGCTGTTCCTTTCACTCACTTGGTTGAGCCAGCGGGTGACCCCTTGCGGAGTGCTTTCCTGATCCGTACCCGATTGACTTCGAAATCCGGTTGCCCGGTGTTGCCCGGCCATCACTGACCGGGGGAGTCTCCCGCCATTCCTGGCAGGTCCAACCGGCGACAATAACCCGTCGCCGTAGAGCAGGCGATCAGGCCTGCGGTTTCTTCTTGGGGGCGATCATCATACTCATGACACGCCCTTCCACGCGCGATCGTTGTTCGATCGCTGCTTCTTCCTTCAGCTCGGCTTCAATGCGGTTCAGCATGGCATCGCCGAGGTTGATGTGCGCCAGCTCACGCCCGCGAAAACGCAGGTTGATCTTGACCCGATCGCCCTCTTCCAGGAAGCGGCGGATGGCGCGCATCTTGACGTTGAAATCGCCGTCGTCGGTACCCGGACGAAACTTCATCTCCTTGATTTCGACCTGCTTCTGCTTCTTCTTGGCCTGATTGGCCTTCTTCTGCAGTTCGAACTTGAACTTACCGTAGTCCATGATGCGACAGACCGGTGGCTCGGCATTGGGCTGGATCTCGACCAGATCCAGTCCAACATCCTGCGCCATGGCCAAGGCCTCATTGCGCGACAGGATGCCGATCTGTTCACCATCAGCGCCGATCACGCGAATCTGCGGTACTCGGATGTCTTCGTTCTTTCGGGTGGATTTGTCCAGGACAGCTATGGCGGCGACTCCTTTTGATGCAAACCGGTGACTACGGCACCGGCACCGTTACTGGCCGAGCGACGACACCTCAGCCCGCAGGTGTTCGGCAAATTCGGCGACCGTCATCACGCCCAGATCCTCCCCGGTGCGACGACGGACAGATACGCTGCCAGATTCCTTCTCGCGCTCACCGGCGACAAGCAGGTACGGCGTCTTCTGCAGCGTGTGCTCGCGGATTTTATAGCCGACCTTCTCGTTCCTCAAGTCCGAAACGACCCGGAAGTCTTGATTTTCAAGGGTTTTGGCCACTTCTGCGACATATTCGCCCTGCGCATCGGTAATTCCCATCACCACGGCCTGCGTTGGCGCCAACCAGACCGGCAGGGCGCCGGCGTGATTTTCGATCAAAATACCGATGAATCGCTCCATCGAACCGACGATGGCGCGATGCAACATGACCGGGTGCTGGCGCTGACTGTGCTCGTCGACATACTCGGCGCCCAGACGCCCCGCCATCATGAAATCGACCTGCATCGTGCCCAGCTGCCATGTGCGCCCGATGGCGTCCTTGAGGTGGTACTCGATCTTGGGGCCGTAGAAAGCACCCTCGCCCGGCAGCTCTTCCCATTCGACGCCGGCCTTGGCCAGCGCATGCCGCAGCGCATCCTCGGCGCGATCCCAGGTAGCGTCATCGCCCAGGCGCTTTTCGGGACGCAGCGCAATCTTGATCTGCACCTCTCCAAAACCGAAATCCTGGTAGACCTTCAGCGCCTGCTGGTGGAACGCCGACACTTCCGACTCGATCTGGCCCTCCGTGCAGAACACATGGCCGTCATCCTGGGTGAAACCACGCACGCGCAGGATGCCGTGCAGCGCCCCTGACGGTTCATTGCGGTGACAGGAACCGAATTCGCCATAGCGGATGGGCAGATCGCGGTAGCTGTGCAGTCCGTGGTTGAAGATCTGCACATGCCCCGGGCAGTTCATCGGCTTGACGGCGTAGGTACGCTTCTCCGACTCGGTGAAGAACATGTTGTCGGCGTAGTTGTCCCAGTGACCGGAACGCTTCCACAGCGACACGTCCAGAATCTGCGGGCCGCGCACTTCCTGATAGCCGGAAGCGCGGTAGACACGACGCATGTACTGCTCGATGACCTGCCAGATGGCCCAGCCCTTGGGGTGCCAGAACACCAGACCAGGTGCCTCTTCCTGCATGTGGAACAGGTCCAGCTGCTTGCCGATCTTGCGGTGATCGCGCTTTTCGGCCTCTTCCAGCTGCGTCAGATAGGCCGCCAGATCCTTCTTGTTGAGCCAGGCCGTGCCGTAGATGCGCTGCAGCTGCTGGTTTTTGGAGTCGCCGCGCCAGTAGGCGCCCGCAACCTTCATCAGCTTGAAGGAACCGAGCTTGGCCGTGTTCGGCACGTGCGGTCCTCGACACAGATCGACCCACTCGCCCTGCCCGTACAGCGAGATGTCCTCGCCTGGCGGAATGATGTCGTCGATGATTTCGGCCTTGAACAGCTCGCCCTTGGCCTTGAAGAACTCGATGGCGTCGTTCTTGGCCATGATGCTGCGCTGCACTGGCAGCGCCTCGGCCACGATCTTGCTCATCTCGGCTTCGATCGCCGCCAGATCATCGAGCGTGAACGCGCGCTCGAAGGCGAAGTCGTAATAGAAACCGTTGTCGACCACCGGACCGATCGTCACCTGGGCGCCGGGAAACAGCCGTTGCGTGGCCTGGGCCAGCAGATGGGCCGTGGAATGACGCACGATCTCCAGTGCATCAGGATGCTTGTCGGTGACGATTTCCAGCTTGCTGTCCTGCTCGATGCGAAAACTGGTGTCGACCAGCTTGCCGTCGACCTTGCCGGCCAGGGCCGCCTTGGCGAGGCCCGGACCAATGCTCATAGCCACGTCGGAAATCGACAGCGGAGCGTCGAAGGAGCGGATGGAACCATCGGGTAGTTGTATGTTGACCATGTTCTTGTCCTGGCGAACTCCGACCTGGATGCGGTCGGATTGCAATCGGGAAGCGTGGGATTCGGCCATGCCGTCACCGGCAAATCGGTGCCGCAACGGCGATCGAAAGACACAAAAAAAGGCGCCGAGCGCCTTGGTTTGTCGCAATGAGGCTGCTCAGCTTGTCAGTTGTAGACCGCAGTTCGAGTGCTCATGTGCCACCTCACGATTTTTCCGGCTCTTGGTGGGCGCAACAGGGATCGAACCTGTGACCCCTACCATGTCAAGGTAGTGCTCTACCGCTGAGCTATGCGCCCAAGAGAGCCCGAGAGTATATCAGCGCGTTTTGAAGGCGCCAAGATGCTCGGCGCCGCAATCGAAATATTTCTTTTTCGGCGCCGGGCGCGCGTTGCGCCGGGGCCTTGCTGACATATCGTTATGCAGACGCGGCATCTGACAGGTTCCCCAGCGCCCCTCAGAATCCGCCCTACAGACGTATGGACGTCCGCAAAGGCGCAATATGGCAGTCGAAGTTCGTGGATTGTCCAAGACCTATGAAGGCCGGGCCGTAGTCCGCCAGGTCGACCTGTCGATCTCGCGGGGCGAGCTGCTGGTGCTGCTCGGCCCCAGCGGCAGCGGCAAGAGCACCCTGCTGCGCATGATCGGCGGCCTGACCGCTGCCGACAGTGGACAGATCCTGGTCGATGGCGTCGATGTCACCCGACTGCAGCCGCAGGCCCGCGACATTGGCTTCGTGTTCCAGAGCTATGCCCTGTTCGAACAAATGAGCGTGGCCGACAATGTCGAGTTCGCGCTGCGCGTGCGCGGCGTTTCCCGCGAGCAACGTGAGGCCCGGCGCCGGGAACTGCTGGCCATGGTCGGCCTCGATGGCCTGTCGGCGCGACTGCCGGCGCAGCTCTCCGGCGGCCAGCGCCAACGTGCGGCGCTGGCGCGGGCCCTGGCTCATCAACCCAGACTGTTGCTGCTGGACGAGCCTTTCGGGGCACTGGATGCGCGCATCCGCGGTGAACTGCGCAACAGTCTGCGCGAATTGCTGAAGCGCCTGGGAACCACGGCAGTCTTCGTCACCCACGATCAGGAAGAAGCGCTGGCGCTGGCCGATCGCATGCTGGTGATGCATCGCGGCCGGGTACTGGAACAGGGAAGCGCCCGGCAACTGTATCTGACGCCGCAGAGCGAATTCGTGGCGCGTTTTCTGGGTCGTGCCAATCTGATGCCGGCGGCGCGGCTGCCTGCGGCACAGGCCTCAGACGCACAGGCACGCCCACCCGGCGCGCTGGCCCTGATGCGTCCCGAAGACCTGCAATTGCGGGAGCTGACTTCGGCGCTGGCGCCCGGTTCGGTCTCGCTCGGCATCGGTGCGGTCGAAGGCAGCGAGTTTCTCGGCGCCAGCGAACGCATCCGCGTGCGCCTGTTCGGCAACTGCCCGGATGGCGACACCCGCAATGACGCCCTGGTCGAAGTGGAGCAGCACGGCAGCGAGACCGCCTTCGCGATCGCCAGTCGCTGGCGCGTCGAGGCCAGGCGCGTGCACTGGATCCCTCAGGCGCAGCTGCGGATCATGCTGCTTGCCGACGCCGGAGCGCACAGCCGTGCATGGCTGGACCGCGCCCTGGCCTATGGCGAAGACGCCGATGCACTGGTGACGATCGTCGGCGAGCTCGGGCACTCCGGCGCTGGCAACGCCCGGCTGGACGGCTACAGACAGCAATACGCGGGCGATCTGCGGATTTGCGAGACTGGCGGCGCCGACCGCGGCGCACTGCACGCGGCCAGCGAGCTGCTGCAACGCGAAGCCTTCGATCTGCTCATCGACCTCCGCTCCGCGGACGGCGACGACTGGCAGTCACTGCTCGCGAGCGGCAATCTGAGGGGCTTGTTGCTGCCGCCGCGCGACCTGAAGACGCCCTGGCCGCTGAGCGCAGCCACGAGCGCCTGCTGGCGTTGGCAATCGCCGCCGCCAACAGAGACACCCGCCGCAATGACGCTGGTCCAGCGACTGGCGAATCTGGCGCAGGCGGTGATCGACGACGAGACTGCAGCGGGTCCGGCCCAGCTGTTGATCCGCGCCTTGCCGGCAGCCACGGCCGCCATTCAGGGCGAGCTCGATGCTGCACGTCAGCACTGGCTGCGCCAGCCGCAACAGGGGCAACTGCTGCTGTCTCGCTCCGAAGCGGTCAGCCAGGCACTGGCGGCGAGTGCCGCCTACGCCGATCTGAGCGAGGCACTGGCAGCCATCGAGCTGCCGCTGCCCCGTTCCTGGTTGCGTCTCTGAGCCAGAGGTCATTCATGCTCCGAACGATGAGCCTGGCGCTGGCACTGTGCCTGAGCTGGCCGCTGGCAGCAGCGACCCTGCTCAATGCCTCCTTCGACAGCACCCGCGAGTTCTATCGCGATCTCAACGCAGCCTTCGTCAGCCACTGGCAGGCGCAGGGACACGCGCCGCCGCAGATCCAGATGTCGCACGGCGGCTCGGGCAAGCAGGCACGCTCGGTCATTGCCGGTCTGGACGCCGATGTCGTCAGTCTGGCCCTGCCCGGTGACATCGATCAGCTCGCCAGCCGCGGACTGTTGCCCGCCGACTGGGCACAGCGCCTGCCGCAGGCGAGCGCACCCTACACCTCGACCATCGTCATGCTGGTGCGCGCCGGCAATCCCAAAGGCATTCAGGACTGGGCGGATCTGGCCCGCCCGAACATCGGCGTCATCACTGCGAGCCCGAAGAGTTCCGGCGGCGCCCGCTGGGTTTATCTGGCCATCTGGGGCGGACTGCATCAGGAAGGCGCCAGCGATGACGACATCGCCGTACTGATGCGCCGGATCGTTCACAACGTACCGGTCTGGGACAGCAGCGCCCGCGGCGCCACCACCACCTTCATACAACGTGGCATCGGCGATGTGCTGCTGACCTGGGAGAGCGAAGCCCTGCTGAGCCTGGATCGATTGGGCCAGGGCGAGTACGAGCTGGTCCGTCCACGCTGGTCGATACAGGCCACACCCAGCATCGCGCTGGTGGACAGCGTGGCCGATGCCCATGGCAGCCGCGATCTGGCACTAGCCTATCTGCAGTTTCATTATTCGAGGGAGGGTCAGTCACTGGCAGCGCGCCATCACTTCCGGCCGATTGACCCTGAAGCCAGCGCGGCGGCGCCGACTTTGCCAGCGATGCAGCTGTTCACGGTGGAACAGGTCTTCGGCAGCTGGGCGCAGGCGGAGACCCGTCATTTCGCCGACGGCGCCAGTTTCGACCAGGCGCAGGCCGAGCACTGAGACCCGATGGATACCCTGAGCGCCACCTTGCCGCCGCTGTCTTCCCGCCGGGTCATCCCGGGATTCGGGCTGTCGCTGGGCATCACCCTGAGCTACCTGGGGCTGGTGGTGCTGCTGCCGCTGGCGGCGCTGTTGCTGTCAGCGCTGGATATCCCGGCCGAAAGACTCTGGAGTCTGGCCAGCGATCCGCGCACGCTGGCGGCGTTCAGACTGAGCTTCGGCCTAGCGCTGCTGGCGGCAGCCATCAACTGGCTGCTGGGCCTGCTGATCGCCTGGGTGCTGGTGCGCTACCGCTTTCCCGGGAAGGCCCTGGTCGATGCCGCCATCGACCTGCCCTTTGCGCTGCCCACCGCCGTAGCCGGCATCGCCCTGGCCACGGTGTATGCGCCCAGCGGCTGGATCGGTCAGTGGCTGGCAAAGGTCGGCATCCAGATGGCGTTCAACCCCGCCGGCATTCTGCTGGCACTGATCTTCGTCGGCCTGCCCTTCGTCGTGCGCACGGTGCAACCGGTGATGCGCGATCTGCCGATCGAGCGCGAAGAGGCTGCGATCTCGCTGGGCGCTGGCCGCTGGACCGTCTTCTGGCGGGTGCTGCTCCCGGCGGTGCTGCCCGCCAGCATCACCGGCATGACGCTGGCTTTCGCCCGCGCCATCGGTGAATACGGATCGGTGATCTTCATCGCCGGCAACCTGCCGATGGTTTCGGAAATCGTGCCGCTACTGATCGTGGTGCGACTGGAGCAGTTCGATTTCGCCGGCGCCAATGCGCTGGCGCTGATGATGTTGCTGACCTCCCTGCTGCTGTTGATGGCCATCAACGCCCTGCACCGCCGCTACAGCTGGAGTGCCGCGCATGGCTGACACCCCTGCCGCCGGCGCCCAGACCGAGGCACCCTGGCTGCGAGCGGCGCTGATCGGACTGACGCTCAGCGTCCTGTTGCTGCTGCTGGGACTGCCCTTGCTGGTGGTCTTTGCGCAGGCCTTCAGTCTGGGCTGGTCCGCCTATGCCCAGGCGCTGGCAGATCCGGAGGCACGCGCGGCCATCGAACTCACGCTCTGGCTGACCCTGCTGACGGTGCCGCTGAGCACGATCTTCGGGGTGGCTGCCGCCTGGGCACTGGCGCGTTTCCGCTTCCGCGGTCGTGGTCTGCTGCTGACGCTGATCGATCTGCCCTTCGCCATTTCACCGGTGGTGGTCGGACTGGCGCTGATCATGCTCTACGGCAAGTTCAGTCCGCTCGGCGGCTGGCTGATCGCCCACGGACTGCAGGTGATCTTTGCCTTGCCCGGCATGCTGCTCGCCACCCTGTTCATCTGCGTGCCCTTTGTCGCCAAACAGGTCCTGCATCATCTGGAGGCGCAGGCGGTCGATCGCGAGGAAGCAGCCTATACCCTCGGCGCCAGCCCCTGGAGCACCTTCCTCAGGGTCACCCTGCCCTCGATCCGCGCCAGTCTGCTGTCAGGCGTGCTGCTGTGCAGTGCTCGGGCCATGGGCGAATTCGGTGCGGTCTCGGTGGTTTCCGGCCACATCCTGGGCCGCACCACCACCCTGCCCCTGCAGGTCGAGAACCTCTACAACGAATACAATTTTCAGGCCGCTTTCGCGGTCGCCTCGGTGCTGACTCTATTCGGGCTGCTGGTGCTGCTGATCCGCAGCGCCATGTCCTGGCGACAACTGCGACGCCAGCGTCTGCTCCGCACGGAGCTGATCTGAGCACGCTGCCGGAGGCGGCAGGGGCGTCACAAGCCGGGTGCAGATGCGATAGTCTGTTACTTATCTTCACACCCAGTACCCATCCCGATGAGCCCGGTCCGTGTTCGCCTGCAATTCACCGATGCTCTGGGCGGAGGGCAGTCATTTGACGTCGCCGACAGCGATGTCTGCGGCCGCGATCCTGCGGTGAATCTGCTGTTCGATCACCCGACGGTCTCTCGACGCCACGCCCAGTTCGCGATCGTCGATACCGAAGTCGACGTGCGCGATCTGGGCAGTGCCAACGGCACCTTCGTCAATGGCAAGCCGCTGGATCAAAGACCCTATCGACTCTCGGACGGCGACCAGCTGCGTCTGGGTCATCTGCAACTGCAGGTCATGATCGATCCCGCGGAAGATGCCACGGCGCCGGCAGCGGAGAGCCGCGATCCGGATCTGCTGCGCACCACCCAGCACGGCGGCGGGCAGATGGAGCCGCAATTGCTGATGGCGCGCATCGCCCAGCGACGCATGGTCTCGGATCCGCCGCCGCAGTTCGAGGACTATGACATCGGCCAGCTGATCGTGCCGGCGCTGGGCGTGGGCGGCGACTTCATCCACTGGGCGGTGGCCAATGACGGGCGCCAGGCGGTGGTCATGGGCGAAGTCAGCGGCAAGGGCGTGGCCGCCGGCATGTACATGGCCTTTGTCAGCGGACTGCTGTTCGAGATCGTGCCGCATTGTGGCTCCGCCGAAGAAATCCTGCGGCGCATGAACCGGGCGCTGCGACGGGTCATCGAGCCGGGCCTGTCGGTCACGGCGAGCGCCGTCCTGATTGATTCCAGACGGCATGTTGTCGAACTGGGCTGTGCCGGACACCCACCGGGCCTGGTGAAACTCGTGGGCGGCAAGGTGGTTGATCTGGGCATCGAATCCGGTCGTGCCCTGGGTCGGGAGGCCGAGCCGGCGATAGGCCTGTTGGCTCGTCACATGGCCGCTGGCGAAGTACTGATGGTGAGCACCGACAAGGTCGAGGAGGCCCAGAACCCGGCGGGCCAGAAACTCGGGCATGCCCGGGTCATCGAAGTGCTGAGCGAAGCGTCGGGGGCCACCGATGCGGCACGGCGACTGCACTCCACCATCCGCGAATTTGTCAGCTCGGCACGCCAGCAGGACGATCTGACCCTGGTGACGATCGAGCGCATCTGCTAGCGGCGAGATGTGTCGAAGCGATTGATCAACAAGCAGGACTCGAAGGACACAAAGGAAAAGCGGAACGGCCGCGAAGAGAAGAGCCCTGGGCACGGGCCATGCGCGCAGTCCTGAAGTAGAGCGGCTTCGGCGCGCGGCGGCTGGAAGTGTGCTCCAGGGTAGTGCGCGCCGGAGGCCACGCCCCCGGCGTCATTGCGACCCCGGACTTGATCCGGGGGAAGCAATCCAGGCGTACGGCCACCGAAGCACTGGATTGCTTCGTCGCTGCGCTCCTCGCAATGACGCAGGACCTGAGGTATCGCGGACCCGGCCTACGCCAGCAAACCCTGCGCCTTGATCTTCTTGATCTCGTCGCGGACCCGGGCGGCTTCTTCGAATTCCAGGTTCTGGGCGTGCTGGAACATCTGTTCTTCGAGTTTCTTCAACTTCGATCCCAGCTGCTCGGGTGACATCGCGGCGTAATCGATGCGTGGCTCGGCAACACCGATGGCCCGCTTGCGGCCGCGGCCGCCGGCACTGGTGGCTGTGGCCTTGTCTTCGACTGGCGTGTCGCGGGCACCCTCCATGACATCGGTGACGCTCTTGGTGATGCCGCGCGGGGTGATGCCATGGGCCAGGTTGTATTCGATCTGCTTCTCGCGGCGGCGGTCGGTCTCGTCGATGGCGCGGCGCATGGAATCGGTGATCCGATCGGCATAGAGGATGGCCTTGCCGCGCAGATTTCGGGCGGCCCGACCGATGGTCTGGATCAGCGAGCCGGTCGAACGCAGGAAACCTTCCTTGTCGGCATCCAGGATCGCCACCAGCGAGACCTCGGGCATGTCCAGACCTTCGCGCAGCAGATTGATGCCGACCAGCACATCGAATCTACCCAGGCGCAGATCGCGGATGATCTCGACCCGCTCCACCGTTTCGATATCCGAATGCAGATAGCGCACCTTGACCCCATACTCGGTCAGGTATTCGGTGAGGTTCTCGGCCATGCGCTTGGTCAGCGTGGTCACCAGCACGCGATCGCCCATGGCGGTGCGCAAGGTGATTTCCGACAGCAGATCGTCGACCTGCGTGGCCACCGGCCGGATCTCGGTGGGCGGATCGATCAGACCGGTGGGCCGTACCAGCTGCTCGACCACGGCGCCGTCGGTCAGGCGAAGTTCGTAGGGACCGGGCGTGGCCGACACGAAGATGGTGCGCGGCGCGCGGCGCTCCCATTCCTCGAAGCGCAGCGGCCGGTTGTCCAGCGCCGATGGCAGTCGGAAACCGAAGCTGACCAGCGTTTCCTTGCGCGAGCGATCGCCCTTGTACATGGCGCCGAGCTGCGGAATGGTGACGTGACTCTCGTCGACCATCAGCAGCGCATCGGGCGGCAGATAGTCGAACAGCGTCGGTGGCGCCTCACCCTCGCCCCGACCAGTCAGATGTCGCGAGTAATTCTCGATGCCCTGGCAGAAGCCGATCTCGGCCATCATCTCCAGATCGAACTGGGTGCGCTGCTTCAGCCGTTGCGCCTCCAGCAGCTTGTTCTCGGCGTACAGCACTTCCAGCCTTTCGGCCAGCTCATCCTTGATCGTGGTGATGGCGTCGAGCACATTGCGGCGCGAGGTCACATAGTGCGACTTGGGATAGATGGTGAACCTGGGCAGACGCTTGATGATCTCCCCGGTGAGCGGATCGAACAGCGCCAGATTCTCGATTTCGCCATCGAACAGCTCGATGCGCAGCGCCTCGCTGTCGCTCTCGGCCGGATGCACATCGATGATCTCGCCGCGCACGCGGTAGGTGCCGCGGCGTAGTTCGTAGTCGCCGCGCTTGTACTGCAACTCGGTCAGACGGCGAATGATCTCGCGGTCAGGAATGCGATCCCCGCGCACCAGGTGCAGCACCATGTTGAAGTACTGGTCGGGGTCACCGAGGCCGTAGATCGCCGACACCGTGGCCACGATCAGGGCATCCTTGCGCTCCAGCAGCGCCTTGGTGGCCGACAGCCGCATCTGTTCGATGTGTTCGTTGATGCTGGCGTCCTTCTCGATGTAGGTATCGCTGGACGGCACATAGGCTTCGGGCTGGTAGTAGTCGTAGTAGCTGACGAAATACTCCACCGCATTGTTCGGAAAGAACTCCTTGAACTCGCCGTAGAGCTGCGCGGCCAGCGTCTTGTTCGGCGCCAGCACCAGGGTTGGCCGCTGGATGGCCTGAACCACATTGGCAATGGTGTAGGTCTTGCCGCTGCCGGTCACGCCCAGCAGCACCTGATGGGCCTCGCCGGCGCGGATGCCGTTGATCAGCCTGGCGATGGCCTGCGGCTGATCGCCAGCGGGCTCGAACGGCGACTGCAACTGGAATAGATCCGACACCTGGCCTCTCTAGTCTCGTGCAAGGAACGGCTGTAGGAAATTTCCGACATCCGAATCGGAAAGCGGCGGCTGGCTGGCGCCCGGCGAATCCCTAGCCTAACCGACATCCACCCCGTCGGAGCATCGCCATGACCTTCCCCTGCCACCGCGCTGGCCGCAGTCACGGTTTCAGCGCTCTCGAGCTGATCCTGGTGCTGCTGGTCGCGAGCATCGTACTGGCGGTTGCGCTGCCTTCTTTCAAGACCATGGGCAGTTCCACCCAGGTGCGTACCGCCAAGAACGCCCTGATTCTGGGACTGCAGCGAGCCCGCGCCGAGGCGCTCAGCACCGGCCGCAACGTGGTGCTGTGTCCCAGCCGCGATCAGCACAGCTGCCGCAATGACAGCGACTGGTCTGAAGGATGGCTGTTGTACCGTGACGACAATCGCAATGGTCGTTTCGACCCGGTGGAGCAGCTGCTGCTGAGCCAGCAGCTCGATCCCAGACTGATCGGCATCCGCAGCAACACTGGCAGACGACAGATCACATATCGTAACCTTGGTGAATCGGCCGGCGCCAATGCCAGTTTCGTCATTTGCAGCCGTCGTGACCCGCATTTCGGCGGTCAGGTCATCATTGCCAACTCCGGCCGCGTGCGCAGCCTGAGCTTTGCGCCGCTGGAGACCTGCGCCGCCATCTGAACCCACCGAGGGCCGGGAAACCGGCCCAGCGCATCCGCCACACAGGACCCGATCAACGATGTCGACACGCCCAAACGCCGCCGCCGAAGTCCCCTTCTGGGAGCGATTGCGGCCGATGCTGGCCTATCCGCTGCACTCCGAGGCCCTGCTGACCATCACCCTGCTGGCCTTCCTGCGGCTGCTGGGCTATCTGCCCGGCGTCGGCTTCATCATGAACATCGTCATTGCCGCCGCCACGCTGAAATATGCGGCAGAAGTACTGAGCTCGACCGCCAACGGCATCATGGAGGCGCCCAGCGGCTACAACACGCCGGATTCGGTGGGCTGGGTGGTGCTCAAGGTCCAGGTGCTGCTCTGGGTCATCGGCTTTTTGCTGGTCATCGGCGCCATCGCTGCCGGGGCGCCGGCGCTGGCCTGGGTCTTCGGCATCGCCATCGCCCTCGGCGCGCCTGCGGCACTGATGTCGGCCGCGATCGATCAGGACACGCTGGGTGCGCTCAATCCCTCGCTGTGGATGGCCACGCTGACGCGCATCGGCTGGCCCTACATCGGCGCCGCCCTGCTCTGCCTGATCCTGATGATCAGCGAAGGCAACGCCCAGCAGATGATGCTGCCTTTTCTGCCCGGCCCGCTGGCCGTCGTCGGCCATTATTTCATCGCCAACTACGCCACCGTGGTCACCTTCCATCTGCTCGGATACCTGGTCTACCAATACCGAGATGCTCTGGGCTACGAGATCAAGGTCAACGCGCCGACCTCGCTGCCACGCCCCAGGGACAGGGACCAGTCGGTACTGGATGAAAGCGAGGCTTTCGCCGCCAATGGCGACACCGAGAGCGCGGCACGGGTGCTGCGCGAGTTCATCAACGAACGCGGCGCCACCGATGCCGTGCATCTGCGCTATCGCAAGCTGCTGACGCTGCACGGCGATACCGCGGCGCTGAACAAGCACGCCCAGCAATATCTGAACGTCAAGATTGCCCAGGAGAAATGGGCGCAGGCGCTGGATTTCTGGTCGGAATGCCGCGGCGCCGATCCGGCGCTGTGGCCCAGCGATCCCGATCAGGTGCGTGAACTGGTGGACAAGGCCCGCGAGCTCGGCAAGCCGGAACTGGCGCTGAAATTTGCCAACGGCTTCAGCCGGACCTATCCCAAGCATCCGGCGGTCGGTGCCATCCATCTGCGGGTGGCCCAGGCCCTCAACGAACGCCTGGGCAAACCGGCCGAAGCCCGCAAGCTGCTCGAAGCCACCCGCGAGGCCTACCCCAAGTCCAAGGCGCTGCCGGAGATTGAGGCCTATCTGCAGCGGATCTAGTGTGGTGTCTCCAAACAACTTGCACAGACTGTAGTTCCGGCGCCGGCTAGACTCCGTGCGCCCGTCTGACGCCAGCCCTCCATGACCCTGCGCGACATCCCCTACTGGCGCCTGTCGGCCTTCTATTTCGCCTACTTTCTGGCGCTGGGTGCCTACGCGCCTTACTTCGCACCGTATCTGGAGTCGCGCGGACTCAGCCCCTGGCAGATCAGCGTGGTCATGAGCCTGTGGTTTGGCAGCCGGGTCTATGCGCCGTCCACCTGGGGTTGGCTGACCGCGCGTGCTGCCCATCCGATCCTCTGGCTGCGCGCCGGTGCGGCGGTGACCCTGGCCGCCTTCGCGCTGTTTCTGCTGCCGCTGGGATTTGCCGCCATGGTGCTGGTGATGCTGGTCTATGCCACTGCCTACAACGCCATCATGCCGCAGTTCGAGGCCCTGACCCTGACGCATCTGGGCGAGCGCCGATCCCGCTACGGGCGCATCCGGGTCTGGGGCTCGGTCGGTTTTGTGATCGCCAACATCGGTTTCGGCTGGCTGTTGCAGCGCCTGGGATACCACTGGCTGGTGGCTCTGCTGCTGCCGGTCTTTGCACTGTTGCTGGCATCGACCTGGATCAACCGCGAAGCCGACGCCAGCGCCGAGGAATCCCCCAGCTCCGGCGTGCACGCGGACCTACTGTCACGATTGCGCAGCCGAGCGGTCTGGACCTTCCTGACGACGGCACTGCTGATGCAGCTGGCGCACGGCGCCTTCTACGTGTTCCTGTCATTGCATCTGATGCGCAATGGCTACAGTGCCCAGCAGATAGGACTGCTCTGGGCCGTCGGCGTGATGGCCGAGATCGCCATGTTTCTGTGGATGCCCCGGGTGCTGGGACGATTCAGCCCGCAAACGATCATGAGCGCCTGCTTCGGCATCGGCATCGTGCGCTGGCTGGTCACTGCACTGTTGCCCGAACACGGCTGGGCGATTGCGCTCTCGCAAATGGGTCATGCCTTCACTTTTGCCGCCTTTCACAGCACCAGCATCTACGCCATCGGCCAATTCTTCCCAGGTCGCAGCGGCGTGCATGGGCAGGGCATGCTCTACGGATTCAGCTCTGGCCTGGGCGGTGTGCTTGGGGCGCTGCTGGCAGGCGCACTCTGGGAACTCGGTGGCGGCCGCAGCAGCTTTCTCGGAGCAGCAGTGATCTCCATGGTCGGACTGGCGCTGGCCTTGCGCGTGCGCATCCCGGCTTCAAGCCGCCTGTAGGAGCGACCTCGCCTGGCCCTGCTGGTGCGCATCCCGGATTCAGATCGCCTGTAGGAGCGACCTCGCGTCGCGACCGTCAGACCGGAACTCGCGGGGCCCTGATGCCAGGAGCAGGACGCAAAGGACGCGAAGGAAGAGCAGAAAGGACACAAGGAAAAGCACTTTCAACCTGCCTTGGCTGTTCGCCGAGTTGGGCTGTCGCTGCCAGCAGGTTCAGGAAACCGTCTTGCTGCCGCATTTCCGTCAGGACTCGGTCGCGCCGCGAGGGCGCTCCTACCCGGGCGAATGACTCTCCGAGCACCCACGCGCTGTAAGGACGGGCTCCATGCCACACAGCTGCCACGGAACTGACCCGATCGGCATAGCATTCGGGCTGTGCAATTGCGCCGACACTCGGCAGACTGCGCACCATTGCGACCGGGTCGATATCCTTGGACCCGAGTCCGTTGCCTGGAGGGATGCAAATGAGTGAGAAGCAACCACTACGACTACATGTGCCGGAGCCCAAGGCACGTCCCGGCGAGAGCCCGGACTTCAGCGATATCGTGATCCCGCCAGTCGGCAGCCTGCCGCGCCCGCCCATCGACGAGCCCGATCACACTATGCGCGACCATGCTTTCGGCATGATCCGGGTGCTGGACGAGAACGGCACCGCGGTGGGCGAGTGGGATCCCAAACTCAGTCCCGAGATGCTGCACCGTGGCCTGCGGGCCATGCTGCTGACGCGCATCTACGACGAGCGCATGATGCGCGTGCAACGCCAGGGCAAGACCTCCTTCTACATGAAATGCACTGGCGAAGAAGCGGTCGCTGTCGCCCAGGCGCTGGCGCTTGATGATGGCGACATGCTGTTCCCGAGCTACCGCCAGCAGGGCTTGCTGATCGCCCGCAACTGGTCGCTGGTGGACATGATGTGTCAGGTCTACAACAACACCAAGGACCGTCTCAAGGGCCGCCAGCTGCCGATCATGTATTCGGTCAAGGAGGTCGGCTTCTTCTCGATCTCCGGCAACCTCGGCACCCAGCTGCCGCAGGCGGTGGGCTGGGCCATGGCGTCGGCGCTCAAGGGCGATACCCGGATCGCGGCCGGCTGGGTCGGTGACGGCACCACCGCCGAGGCCGACTTCCACTACGCGCTGACCTTCGCCACGGTCTACCAGGCGCCGGTGATCCTGAATGTGGTCAACAACCAGTGGGCGATCTCCAGCTTCCAGGGCTTTGCCGGCGGCGAGCAGACCACCTTCGCCGCACGCGCCATCGGTTACGGCCTGCCCGGCCTGCGCGTGGATGGCAACGATTTCCTGGCGGTCTATGCCGCCACCCGCTGGGCCGCCGATCGCGCCCGCAGCAACAATGGCCCCACGCTGATCGAGTTCTACACCTACCGGGCCGCGCCGCATTCGACCAGCGACGATCCCTCGGCCTACCGGCCCGACGACGAGAGCGCACGCTGGCCGCTGGGCGATCCGATCAACCGCCTGAAACAGCACATGATCGCCCAGGGCATCTGGAGCGAAGAACAGCACGAAGCCCTGAACAAGGAACTGGACGACTACGTCCGCTCCGCGCAGAAGGAGGCCGAAAGCTTCGGCACCCTCGGGGTCAAACCGGCCAGTGCCGCGACCATGTTCGAGGATGTGTACAAGGAGGTGCCGCAGCACCTGATCCGTCAACGTCAGGAACTGGGAGTCTGATCATGGCCAGGATGAACATGATTCAGGCCATCAACTCGGCCATGGATGTGATGCTGGAGCGCGACAGCAACACCGTGATCTTCGGCGAGGACGTCGGCTATTTCGGTGGCGTGTTCCGCTGCACCGCCGGCTTGCAGAAGAAGTACGGCACCCATCGCGTGTTCGATTCTCCGATCGCCGAGGGCGGCATCCTGGCAGCGGCCGTCGGCATGGGCGTCTACGGTCTGCGCCCGGTGGTCGAGATCCAGTTTGCCGATTACATCTACCCGGCCTTCGATCAGCTGGTCTCGGAAGCGGCGCGTCTGCGCTATCGCTCGGGCGGCGAATTCTGGGCTCCGATCACGGTGCGCTCGCCCTGTGGCGGCGGCATCTTCGGCGGCCAGACTCACAGCCAGAGCCCGGAGGCGATCTTCACCCATGTCGCCGGCTTGAAGACGGTGATGCCGTCCAATCCCATCGACGCCAAGGGCCTGCTGATTGCCGCCATCGAGGACGATGATCCGGTGGTGTTCTTCGAGCCCAAGCGCATCTACAACGGCCCCTTCGAGGGCTACCACGACCGTCCGCTGGTACCGTGGTCCAAACACGATCTGGGTGAAGTGCCCGAAGGTTATTACAAAGTCGAACTGGGCAAGGCCGCCATCGCCCGCACCGGCAGCGATGTCACCATCCTGGCCTACGGCACCATGGTGCATGTGGCTCTGGCCGGCGTCGCCGAGGCCGGTGTCGACGCTGAAGTGATCGACCTGCGTACGCTGATGCCGCTGGATATCGATTGCATCGTCGAATCGGTCAAGAAAACCGGACGCTGCGTGATCGTGCACGAAGCCACACGAACCGGCGGCTTCGGCGCCGAACTGCTGGCGCAGGTGCAGGAGAACTGTTTCATGCACCTGGAAGCCCAGATCGTGCGTGTCGCCGGCTGGGACACGCCCTACCCGCATGCCTTTGAGTGGGAATATTTCCCGGGCCCCGAGCGCGTCAAGCGCGCCATCCTGAAAGTCATGGAGAGCTAGGACACCGCCCCCACCGCGTCATTGCGAGGCCCGCGCAGCGGGCCGCGGCAATCCAGAAGCGGACCAGAAGTGCACTGGATTGCTTCGTCGCTGCGCTTCTCGCAATGACGCCGGTTCAGTATTCACGAGTGACCAGAACAGTCCAGAGGATCGAATCATGGGACGTTATGTATTCAAACTGCCGGACGTGGGCGAAGGCATCGCCGAGAGCGAAATCGCCGAATGGCGCGTCAAGGTCGGCGACAAGGTCGAAGAAGACCAGCCGCTGGTGGACATGCTCACCGACAAGGCCTCGGTGGAGATCTCCTCCCCGGTGGCCGGCACCGTGCTGGAGCTATGCGGCAACGCCGGCGACATGGCGGCTGTCGGCGGCCCGCTGGTGATCCTCGAAGTCGAGGGCGCCGGCACCAAGGGTGCGGATGAGGTGGTTGCCCAGCGCGCGGCCGCGCAGGACCCGGGACCGGGGACCCGGGACCCGGAACCCGGGAAAGCCGAGCCTGAAGCATCTGCGCCCGCAGCTGACCAGGGCGGCAAGATCGAAACAAGATCCACGTCCTCCCCGGCCACCGGGTCCCCGACGCCGGGTCCCGCGTCCCGGGTCCCCGGTCCCGAGCCTCACCAGGGCCTACCCCGCCCCGCCGGTGAAAGACCGCTGGCCTCGCCCGCCGTGCGTCGGCGTGCGCAGGATCTGGGTATCCAGCTGCAGTATGTGCCCGGCACCGGAGCGGCGGGCCAGATCCGCCATGAGGATCTGGATGCCTTCATCGCTCGCGGTCCCGGCGCTGCTGGCAGCGCCGCGCCGGCCATGCGTGGCAAACGCGAAGGCGTGGAAGCGATCAAGGTCATCGGCGTGCGCCGCAAGATCGCCGAGGCCATGCAGCGCGCCAAACAGCGCATCCCGCACTTTGCGTACGTCGAGGAAATCGACTGCACCGAGCTGGAAACGCTGCGCAAGCAACTGAATGAGCAATACGGAAAGGAGCGCGGCAAGCTCACGCTGCTGCCCTTCCTGGTGCGGGCCCTGGCCAATGCCGTGGTCAAGTACCCGCAGGTCAACGTCACTTTCGACGATGACGCCGGCATCGCCTACCGCCACGCTGCGCTGCATGTGGGCATCGCCACGCAGACACCCAACGGGCTGATGGTGCCGGTGGTGCGCCATGCCGAATCGCTGGACCTGTGGCAGACCAGCGCCGAGATCAAGCGCCTGGCCAATGCCGCCCGCGAGGGCAAGGCCAAGCGCGAGGAACTGACCGGTTCGACCCTGACCATCACCAGCCTGGGCGCGCTTGGCGGCATCGTCACCACACCGGTGATCAATGCCCCGGAAGTCGCCATCATCGGCGTCAACAAGATGGTCGAGCGGCCGATGGTGCGTTCGGGACAGATCGTCATCCGCTCGATGATGAATCTGTCTTCGTGCTTCGATCACCGCATGGTCGACGGCTACGACGCCGCCGAATTCATCCAGTACGTGCGTGCGCAGCTGGAGAATCCGGCGATGTTGTTCATCGAGTAGTGACGCCACTGCCGCGCTGGCCCTTGTCGGCCAGCGCGGCGGCCGATCCAGGGTGGCTAGAGGAAAAAGGAAAATGGAAAACGGAAAAGGGAAAGGCCGACACCCGGGCTACCGGCTTTCCCCAGGCGCGGAGATCGTCCTCAATGCGCCGCGAGTCCGCTCTTCCATTTTCCATTTTCCTTCTTCCATTTTCCTGCTCTCAAACAGCGAGGATCTGCAGTCATGTCAGAAACCATAGAAACCCAAGTCCTCGTGGTCGGTGGCGGCCCTGGCGGCTATGTCGCCGCGATCCGCTGCGGACAGCTGGGCCTGAAGACCACCATCGTCGAGGCCGATCGGCTCGGCGGCACCTGCCTGATCCGCGGTTGCATCCCGTCCAAGGCGCTGATCCATGTGGCCGGCAAGTACGAGTCCATGCTGGCCCATGTCGGCGCCGGCAAGCTCGGCATCAAGCTGGACCATGCACCGCAATTCGATCTCGGTCAGGCGGTGGACTGGAAGGAGACCGTGGTTGACAAGCTCAACGGCGGCGTCGGTGCCTTGCTCAAGCGCGCCAAGGTGCGAGTGGTGCATGGCCAGGCGGTGTTTGCCGATGCCAAGAACTGCTCGGTCGCCAGTGCTGACGGCGAGGTGCAGATCAGCGCCCAGCACGTGATCCTGGCCACCGGCTCGGTGGTCGCCGGCATTCCGTCCATCCCCTTTGGCGAACATGTGTGGTCATCCACCGAAGCACTGCTGCAACGCGAGCTGCCGAAGAAACTGGTGGTCATCGGTGCCGGTTACATCGGCATGGAGCTGGGCATGGCTTATGCACGCATGGGCAGCGAGGTGGTCTTCGTCGAGGCGCTCGACCGCATCCTCACACTATTCGACCGGCCGCTGCTGAAGCCGGTCGAGCAATGGCTGAAACAGCACAAGATTCCGGTGCACCTGAACACCAAGGCGCAGCGGCTGATCGAGGATGGCAATGGCCGTGCGCTGGAAGTCGCCGCATCCGACGGCACCTTGAGCACACTGCACTGCGACAAGGTGCTGGTGGCCGTGGGCCGGCGCCCGGCCACGCATGGCTGGGGCCTGGAGCGCATGGCGGTCGACATGAACGGTCCCTTCGTCAAGGTCGACGAGCGCTGTCATACCTCGATGCGCAACGTCTGGGCCATCGGCGATCTGGTCGGTGAGCCCATGCTGGCGCACAAGGCCTCGGCCCAGGGCGAAATGGTCGCCGAGATCATTGCCGGCCAGCGCCGCAGCTTCAATCCGGTGGCCATCGCCGCCGTCTGTTTCACCGAGCCGGAACTGGTGGGCTGCGGACTGTCACCGGACGAAGCCAAAGCCCAGGGCATCGAGGTCATCGTCGGCCAGTTTCCCTTTGCCGCCAATGGCCGCTCGCTGGCCATGGAATCGGGCACCGACGGCGGTTTCGTCCGCGTCACCGCCCGCGCCGACAACCATGTGGTCGTCGGCATCCATGCCGTGGGCGCGCATGTCTCGGAACTGTCCGGCGAGTTCGCGCTGGCCCTGGAAATGGGGGCCCGACTGGAGGACCTGTCCGGCACCATCCACGTCCACCCGACCATGACCGAAACCCTGCCCGAAGCGGCGCTGGCAGCATTGGGACACGCGATACATGCCTAGCCACCACCGGTGAGAGCGGCTTCAGCCGCGATCGACGACGCCAGGCACCCGCACCTGACGGTCGCGACGCAAGGTCGCTCCTACCCGTGGGAGCGGCTTCAGCCGCGAACGACGACGCCAGGCCCCCGTACCTGACGGTCGCGACGCAAGGTCGCTCCTACCCGTGAGAGCGGCTTCAGCCGCGAACGACGACGCCGGGCACCCGCACCTGACGGTCGCGACGCAAGGTCGCTCCTACCCGTGGGAGCGGCTTCAGCCGCGAACGGCGACTTCTGGCACCCGCGACGGACGGTCGCGACGCAAGGTCGCTCCTACCGGGGCACTACCCAACCGGGCCCACGACAATCTCGGCGATGAGCTTGTCCCTCAACACCACGCGTGACACTCCATCGGCGTCAAGTTGAAACACGCCATTGCCGTTCGAGTAGTACACGGTACCATCGGCTGCCATGTCGAATCCGGAGACGTGCGTGGCCAGCAACTGTTCCTGACCCCGGCGATTGCGGCGAATCAGTTGCCAGGACTTCGGCACCAGTGAGCGCACGCCATGCACGCTGTCACCCTTGCGCAGAGCGGCTTCGGCGTCCACGCGCATACCCTTGAGCACGATCTCCTTCAGATCGGCCTCCACCATCGGGCCCGAGGCACTGGTCAGTGGCTTGCGCGTGTACATCAGCGAAAAGAAGTTCAGATAGTGGAACAGCGCCCGCAGCAAGCGGAAAGGAAACATCAGCGTATCGACCACGATATTTGACGGGCCGTACTGCGGCACCGAATACGGCCTGCGCAGATACAACAACTGGCCGTCCGGGCTGACCCGCGGCTGCAGAAAATCGAATTTCGGATCCTCGAGCACGCTGGTGACGCTGCCTTTCTCGGCATCCAGCAAATGAATGGACGCCGGTCCGCGAGCGATCACGTGTCCATGGGATCCTCGGGCCAAACCTGAGGTTTGATAAAGCACCTGGCCGGGCTCATCCGGCACCCACGCTGGTGCCGAATCGACGGTGTCACCGCCGGTGAGCTCACGAAAACCACTGCCATCGGCATTCATCAGGCAGATGTTGGCCGACCCGTTGGAGGCGTGCTGAGCACACAACAACTGGGTGCCGTCGACCGACGGGCTCAGGTCCTCGAAATACAGACTTTGCCGGTGCACCAGTCGGCGCTCCTGGCCGCTGTCGAGCGCATATTCGAACAGGCCTCCGACCCGCTCGTCGCGCAGAAAGTACAGGACCCGTTCGGGGGCCAGAAAGCGCAGTGCCGTTGCTCGCAGCGGCAGGTCATCATCAGCGCTCTGCTGCAGGCGTCGATTGGCAAAGGAATTGGCAAAAGCGGTGTCCTGTTTCCAGCCGTGAAGTTGGCGCGATCGTTCCATGCGGTCGACCATGGTCTGCACATGCGGACTCTGGATCTCCCGCGGTTCCCGCCCGGGCTCGTGCAGAAACATCTTTCCCATCGAGATGAAAGCCAGCGGATGCCGGGGTTTGGACACGCCCGCGAACGCCCCAGTCTGCGATTCCGAAGACCGAGCCGCCGACTGACGACTCATCAGGATCGTGACGACAACGGCGACAAGCACGATGGCAATCAGCAGATGCATGTCGCCCCCAAGTCTTTGAATGCAGTGAATTCGGCAACACACTGGCGCCGGATTCGAGGATATCGGCGGCGCCGAGTTCGCTGCAAGCGCCAACCCTGGAAAGTGGCGTAATCACGCGGCGGGGCATCGAATGCAATATTCAATACCGCAACCCTCACTCACGCGTGAAGGCAGCGTATAAGTGAAAGCGCACGGGCGATTGACGAGAGAGCCCGTGTCTGTTTCCACAGTGCCGGTTCCGCGCCTGAATGTGCGTTGTGACCTGGGCTACTGCACTGCGCCTGCAGACGCGCGCTGATCGATATCGCTCCCGGTGCATCCAACCACTAGTGGAGAATAACCATGATGACTTCGAAACTGCCGACGTCACTGCTGGCCGTCATGCTGACCGCGTTCGCGTTGATGCTGGCAAGCCCGGTCAGTGCCCAGAACGCCGATGAAATCATTGCGCTGGCCAAGTCCCAGTGGGCGGCTGAAAACCAGAACAAGCCAGCGGCCGAAGCCTGGGGCAACGTCGCGGACGACTACACCGAGTTCAACGCAGTGGCGCCCAGTCTGATCAAGGGCAAAGCCCTCAACGCCAAGTTCTTCGATGCCTCACTGGGTAGCGGCGACACCGGACTGGTCTCGGAAATGCTCAATCAGAACGTGCAGTTCTATGGCGATACCGCCATCCTGACCTACAACTATTACGGCATGACCAAGAACAAGGACGGCAAGATCAATCCGAATCTGGCCAAATCTACCCGCGTCTACGTCAAGATGAATGGCAAGTGGATGCTGGTGCACGCCAATTTCGCTCCGCTGGTGCCGATCGACAACTGATCGCGCGCAGTTCCAGCGGACGAGACCTCCTCCCCACATCGGGGAGGAGATTCATCAGGACCGAAGTCCACGCGGCAACCGCAGACCAGCGACAGGGTTTGCGCAAAACCGATTCCCAGCGCGAGATAAAAGTTTCGTGGCGGGGCAAACACATCCGCCCGCCGCACTGAAAAAGCCGCCGGAGCCGAGCGTCCAGCCATGTTGGCTGTCGCGATCATCCCCGCCCAGGCGCAAACAACGGGGCCTGTTGATCTGGATGGAAGTCGGTCACGCGGGCGACTCAGGCGAGGCTGATGCCAGTCGGTCGCCGCATCGTCGGCAATAACGCGCGTCGTCGGCATGCTCCTCCAGGCCGCAGCGGGCACACTCAGGACTCTGCTTCCGGCTTCGGCCGCTGACCATGGCCGCAGTGAAGATGCCGGTGGGCACGGCGATGATGCCGTAGCCGATGATGATGATGACGGTGGTGATGGCCTGACCCAGACCGGTCTTGGGCACGATGTCGCCGAAGCCGACGGTGGCCATGGTGACGATGGCCCAGTAAACCCCGCGCGGGATGCTGGTAAAACCGTTTTCCGGCCCCTCTACCAGATACATCACGGCCCCAAAAACGGTAGCCAACGAAACCACACTGATGACAAAGACCAGCACCTTGCGCCGGCTGTGGTAGAGCGCGTGCAGCAACACCGAGGCTTCGCCCACATACTGCGACAGCTTCAGAATCCGGAATACGCGCAATATCCGCAGTACGCGGATGACGATCAGATGCTGCGCCCCGACCAGCAACAGACTCAAGTAGGTCGGCAATACCGCCAGCAGATCGATCACGCCGAAAAAACTGCGCGCATAGCGCCATGGATGCCGCACCACCGCGAGGCGCACCAGATACTCGATGGTGAACAGAATGGTCGCGCCCCACTCGGCCGCCCGCAGCCATTGCCCCCAATCGCGGTCGTATTCAGCCACGCTGTCGAGCATCGCGATCAGCACGCTGAACAGGATCAGCACGATCAGCGCCACGTCGAACAGGCGCTCATCTCTTCGGCTGTGGCCAAAGATGATGCGATGGCATTCCGCGCGCCAGCCGCGGGTGGTGGCGGCTTCAAAATCCAGTTGGGCCATGTGGGTTCCTCAGCGTTGCCTGGATTCTAGTGCGCCTGGGCAGGAATGCCTTTGACAAGTTCCAGACATTGGCGCTCACACCAGGCCGCGTATCGCCTGGTTATCGATGCGCGTCCCGGCGCAGGCTGGCCGCAGCAGCCGCCAGCAATACTCGCGAATAGATTCGGTGGAAACCAAGCAGCAAGCCGAACATCAGCCCCATTTGCCGGTTTCCGGCGCCGGCGTCTTTGCGCGCCACGACGACCGAACCGAAGTAGAGCTCGGTGCTGGCGCCGTCCGCGGATGGCAAAGTCATCAGCCACGACCGCGTGCGACCGGACATATCGCACATCAGCAACTGCCTTTCGGCTCTGGCTTCCACGCCCCACGCGGCAAAGTCGGCGTCGGATCCCGATGCCAGCTGCCGCGCCTGCTCATCCGTGGAGGGCCGATTGACCAGCCATTGGAGCAATACTCGCTCCAGCTTGAAAACCCAGCTGCAATAGAACGCGCGGACAAAGTCAGACTGGCCAAGCACCAGCCCCAGCGTGGTGGCATAGCAATCGGTATAGGCGCCCTCGCGACGGTAGCGCTGCAACAAGGCATCGCCCGGCAATTCTCTGGCTTCGATTGCGGCCATCGACAGCTCCCGCAGTAAGGCTCAACGACGCACCGAAGAGCCTTGATGATGCCAATCCGCAGCAGCCGCAGGTGCGCCGATGCGCGTCAGGCCTGATCGCAAGACGGTCAGTCCATCGACACCTTGCGCCAGCCAAATTGAACCCGAGGCAGTGGTGGCTGCAAACGAAGCTGCGACGGCCCCGGGTCCTTCAGGTCGGCGCAATCATTTCCTGGACGGCAACTCGCCGCAATTCCAGCCCAGATACGCCCAGGTATCGCCCTGTTTGACCAGCGTGTCGCTGCAATAGCCGTGCTCGGTTTCGCGCTTGCCCTCGCGATTCTCGTTGGCCGTGGTGTAGTAGTAATGGGCGACCGCTGCGCCTTCGGAGGTGGCGATGGAGATCGGCGACAGCTCCACCATCAGCACCTTGCTGTTTTCCTGATTGAGCTTGCTCCACTTCAGCATCGAAGCGCGCGAGCGCGGCATAGGATTGGCCATGCTCCAGCCGGACACATTGGCATGCGTCATCGACGTCATCCAGCTGTTGTCCTGCTTCTGGTCCATATCCCAGGTCTTGGATATCACTTGCCAGACCGCGGTCTGCTGCGCATCCCAGGACTGGGCGCTGACAGGTGCAGACAAGAAACCGGCGATCGCCATGGCGATCAGTGTTGCGACAGGCTTGTTCATGATGGTTTTCCCCGTGACTTTGATGAAGAAAATGCCCTGCGCTGTGCAGGGCGGGAGCAAGGGCAGTAGTGGTAGCTGCAATCCCTCAGGCCGGACCAGCCCAGGGCGAGAGCTGGCTTTTGTAGCCCGAAGTGCGCTTAGCGCTCTCCGGGCGGTGATGCGACGCGCCCCGGTGAGCCGCTGCGCGGCACACCAGGCTGCGCACAGCAGGCGAGTTCAGGCCCGTGGGCAGTGTCGGACCGATACCGGTGGCCCGCAACGACGCCGGTTCAGGCAGGGGGCGCGTGACAGAAACAGCCCTTGTCACGCGCCAGGGCAGCCTACTTGAAGGTGATCTCGCGCAGCCGGTATTCGCCAGTGATCTGGCGGATTCCCGGATAGCTCTTTACTGTTTCCTTGGTCTTCGCTTCATTGGCCTCTCCCCAGGCCTTCATGAAAGCGTCGTAGCGCTCCTTGCTGGGCTCCATGTCGGCCGCACTCTTGAACCGCGTGACCAGCACCACATTGAAATCGCCACTGAGCGGCAGTTCGCTGACGTACACCGCATAGTCTTCAATATGCCCCAGTTTCTTGGCCGCTTCGCTGGACGCTACCCAAGTGCCGCGAATGCCTTCCAGGTAATAGTCGATCATGTTCGCGTCGACATGCACGGTGGTGACGCTCGACACCGAGGTGCTGGTGTCGTAGTCGGTATAGGGCTTGAGCTGGGCGAAAGCCGGCTGCGCCAGACCCATGGCGGTGATCAATATCAGCGACGCACGTAGATTCATCGGTTGTTTCTCCCCATGTACAGCTCAGGCGGAGTCAAACGCGATCGCAGGGTGGAAGCTGATCCGACATCAGTTGCAGACACCGGTTCAAGCGATCTGACAGCCTGTAGCTGCTTCTGCTTGCGCGGTATTGCGCAGGGACAGTGTGCCCTATTCACGCAACTTTCGCTTTCCTGCGGGTTGCGGGCGGTTGCGTCTGGGTTGCAAATTGGCGATCCGAGCGACCAGACCCCATACCTCTTCCAACTCGCGGTCCCAGCGGCCTGCGCGTAGCGAGGCAGGCGCTGAAACCAAGGGACAGAACATGGAACAGGCCCGATTGTGATGTGAGTTTGAATGGTGTTGCTGTGCGTTCCAGGAACAGCCATCGCAAGTTGTTGATTTGTACATTGGAGACCTTCTCCCCGCTAGCAGGGAGAAGGTGAGTCGGCAGGACCCCGATGAGGCGCGGCAGGCATGAAGTGAAACCTCCGCCCGCGCCGGGCCCAAGCTGTCGGCTCGGGCCAATCTGGCCCGCAAGCCGCGCGCGGAACTCAAATCTGCCTACTTGAAGGTGATCTCACGCAGGCGGTATTCGCCGGTGATCTGACGGATGCCCGGATAGGTCTTGGTCGTGGCTTTCGACTTTTCTTCGTTGGCCGCTCCCCAGGCCTGCATGAACGCGTCGTAGCGTTCCTTGCTGGGCTCCAGATCGGCCGCACTCTTGGCGCGGGTGACCAGCACCACGTTGAAATCGCCACTCAAGGGCAGCTCGCTGACATAAACCGCATAGTCCTCGATCTGGCCAAGCTTCTTGCGCGCTTCGGCCGCCGCTACCCAGGTGCCACGAATGCCTTCCAGGTAGTAATCGATCATGTTCGCGTCCACATGGACCGTGGATACCTGCGAAACCGAGGTGCTGGTGTCGTAATCGACATAGGGCTTGAGCTGGGCAAAAGCCGGCTGAGCCAGACCCAGAGCCATGGCGAGTAGCAGCGGTGTACGAAGATTCATCGTGTCTGTCTCCTGTAGTACAGCCCAGGCGGACTCATACGCGATCGCGGCGTAATGCCGATCCAACATCAGTAGCAGACACCGGATCAAGCGATCTGACAGCCTGTAGCTGCTTGTGTTTGCGCGGTATTGCGCAGAGACAAGGTGCAGGATTCTGGACATTCCCGCTTTCGCGTGAGTTGCGCGATGTTGCGCTGGCGTTGCAATCCAGCGAATTCAGGCTGCGAGCGATCAGGATTCGACACCAGTCCCGCCCTGCCAAGTCGACACCCATCGACCAGGCTTTCCGCCCGGTTGCGCAGATATGCGGGTTGGTTGCGAAAATCAGCCACGGGCTACGGAATGCTTGAAACGCAGCTTAGTCTGAGGTGCCAGATCCAATCCAGATCGGCACCCGCCTCAGGAGGACGCACCATGACACCGAGCCAGCGCACAGCCATTCTTCTAGTCGCCATCGGCTTGGGCATGACCGACCCGGCGGTCGCGCAGGTATTCCGCTACACCTTGTCGCTGGATTGCAAGGCGGCGGGTATCCGGGCCACCGGAAGTGAGGCGCTGCTGGAAGTTCGTTATCTGGGCAGCAATGGCGAGGTTCTGGCGGAGCCACGAATTTCCCTTCCCCGATCACCCGACCGTCCCCGGGACGGGCGAACCTGGACCGGTCGGATTTCCGATGAGCTCTGCAGGAGCTCCACCGATTTCGCGAAAGCACTACTGTTCTACTCCGACGCGGAAGTGAAGTATGTGCAGATCGAGACCAACGGCGACGACGCGCTCTGGATTGATCGGGCGCTTCTGCAGCAGGACTTCGGATCAGAGCCCCGCTGGCGGCCGCGAAGCACACATACCTGGGGCAAGGACGGCGGCAATGGATACTGCCTTTCGACCCGGCGCACGGACTATCTGGGCGCCTGGGAGCCGTACGTAGGCAATGGTCGAAAATGCCGAACCTGCTTTGAGTTCAACCTGGACGAGCAAAAGGTCGCCAACGAGTGCCGGTAGCGCCCAGGTTCGCGCTGACCCGAGTAGTCGATGACGCTGAGCGCAGCCGCAGCTGCGGCAGCCAACAGAGCGTCCTGGTCTTCAGCTGACTGACGGCGCCCGCCGCAGCCGATGCGGCACGATCTGGAAATTCGCAACAACGCCGCAACGAGCCACAACCTGGCCGCAAGACGACCCAAGGCCGATTCCACACAATCGTGGCTGCAGGCGGCGGATCTCTTGTCTCAGCGCCTCGATGGGAATGCCCGGTCGATGCGCCGCTTGCGAATCTCGACTTCCTCTTCGCCTGCAGGTTTGCGCCGTAGCTCCGACACCGGCCTCAGTCCACAGGAATCTGCTCGATGATCGCAATGGCCTCGCCATCTTCCCTCAGGACGACCAGGAGGCACCGCTTCTTGCCGTGGTTGATGTCGCTGCTATGGCTACTGGCAGCATCGCCGATCGCGGCACAGGTACCGGGGAGCCTTGAGCCGCTGAACCTGGATATCGTCGGCAACGGCGTGTTTGCAAGCGCCGTGCAGCCGGATGGCAAGACCGTCATCGGCGGTAACTTTAGCTCTGTTCTCGGCCAGCCTCGAAGCAACATTGCCCGGATCAATGCCGACGGCACGCTCGATGCCGGCTTCAGCCCCAGCGCGAACCTTCAGGTCCTCAGCATCTTGCTGCAGGGCGATGGCAAGATTCTGATCGGCGGCTCTTTCACTTCCGTCGCCGGAAGCACGCGCAATCGACTGGCCCGATTGGAGGCCGATGGCACGATCGATACCGGTTTCAATCCCAACCCAAGCGGCCCGGTGCTGGCCATGGCCATGCAGGCGGACGACAAGATCCTGATTGGCGGCAGCTTCACATCAGTAGCCGGGAGTCTTCGCAATCGCCTGGCCAGGATCAATCCAGACGGCACCCTGGACACCGGCTTCGATCCGAACGTCAACTCGGAAGTCCAGAGTGTGCTCGTGCAGCCGGATGGCAAGACCGTGCTCGGTGGTGGCTTCACCGGCGTGGGCGGTACCGCGCGCAATCGCATCGCCCGCCTGAATGTCGATGGCACACTGGATACGGGCTTCAATCCCAATGTCAGCAGCGGCTTGGCGGTCTACAGCCTGCTGTTGCAGGCCGACGGCAAGATCGTGCTGGGGGGAAACTTCAGCGGCGTGGCCGGCACGTCCCGCAACCGCATTGCCCGGGTGAGCTCGACCGGCGCGCTTGATGCCGGCTTCAACGCCAATCTGGTCGGCGTCAACGTGCTCGGCATGGCGCTGCAGGCGGACGGCAAGATCCTGCTCGGTGGCAACTTCAGCACGGTGGGCGGCGTTGCCCGCAATCGGGTCGCGCGACTTCAGGCGGACGGGAGTCTGGATGCGGGTTTTGACCCGGATGCAGACAGCGATGTCTACAGCATCTCGCTGCAGGCCGACGGAAAGATCCTGCTCGGCGGCCTGTTTACTCAGGTCGGTGGAACGGCGCGCAACCGCTTCGCGCGGCTGAGCAACGATCCGGCCATGCAGACCTTGGCCGTGGTCGACCCCACGCAGTTCACTTGGGCCCGCAGCGGCAGCGCTCCGGATCTGTCCGCGGTCAGTTTTGCGCTCAGCACCGACGGTGGCAACAGCTACACGCCGCTGACTGGCATCGCCACGCGCGTGGGCGCCAGCGGAGACTGGCAATTCTCGGGCTTCAACCTGCCGGGCGACGGAATGATCCGCGCGCTGGGTCGCGATGGTTTTGGGCTGGTTGAACAGCGGACCGCTTTCCAGCTGCCCACCGTGACGCCCAGCAACAACAACCTGTCGAGCACGGCGACTACCCTGACCATCAACGGCTCGAACTTCAGCACCACGCCGGCAGAGAACGCCGTGGCTTTCACGCCATCGGGTAGCGGCACGGTCACGGCATCCACGACCACTACCCTCACGGTGACCAGCCTGTCGAATTTGAACCTGGGCCCTCTCAATGCAGTCGTCACGACCGCAGGCAAAACCAGTGGCGCGCCTGTGCAGATTGCGACGGTAGTGATACCAGCGGCCGGGGTTGTCGACATGCTGGACATTGGCATCGTTGGCAGCGAGATACGAGCCACGGCGGTACAGACCGATGGCAAGACCATCATCGCGGGCGTGTTCACGTCGGTCCTGGGTCAGGCCCGTAACAACATTGCGCGGCTCAATGCCGACGGCTCTCTGGACGCCGGCTTCGACCCGAATGTCGTCGGTGCGGCCATCGTCAACGTAGCGGTGCAAACCGACGGCAAGGTTCTCATCGGCGGCGCGATCACGTCCGTGGATGGCACTGCGCGCAGCAATATTGCCAGGCTCAATGCCGATGGCAGCCTGGATTCGAGCTTCAATCCCAATGCCAATGGCTTTGTGCTGGCCCTGGCGGTGCAGGGCGACGGCCGCATCCTGCTCGGGGGACAGTTCAGCGCTGTCGGCGGCGCTGCGCGGAGTCGCATCGCCCGGCTCGATGCCGACGGCTCTCTGGACGCCAGTTTCGACCCCCTTGCCAGTGTCAACAACAACGTATCCAGTCTCGCCGTCGACGACGCCGGCAGGATTCTGCTGGCAGGCAGTTTCACACTGGTCAATGGCAGCCCGCGCAATCGCGTTGCCCGGCTCAATGCCGACGGCACTCTGGACAGCGGATTCGACCCCAACGCCAACAGCACAATCTTCACACTGGCCCTGCAGGCCGATGGCAAGATCCTGCTCGGCGGCATCTTCACTCAGGTAGGAGGCATCGCGCGTTCGTATGTGGCGCGGTTGAACGCCGATGGCACAGCCGACGCCACCTTCAACCGCAGCGCCAACGCCCAGGTCTTCAGCATTGCGGTTCAGGCTGATGGCCGAATCCTGCTCGGGGGCCTGTTCACGACCTTGGGCGGAACTGCTCGCAATCGCATCGCCAGACTGAATGCCGACAGCACCCTGGATACGGGCTTCAATCCGAACTCGAACAACCAGGTCAGCAGCATTTCGCTGCAAGCTGACGGCTCGATCCTGCTTGGCGGAACCTTCACCTCCATCGGCACCATGGCCCGCAACCGTTTTGCCCGGCTGTTCAACGACCCCGCCTTTCAAACACTGGGTGCGCAAAGCAGCAGCGTACTGCTCTGGACACGTGACGGTGGCGCGCCGGACGTATCGCAGGTCAGTTTTGAGCTGAGCACCGACGGTGGCAGCAGCTACGCTCCCCTGCTCGGCACCTCCGCGCGGGTTGCCGGCACCGCCAACTGGCAACTCAGCGGCTTGAGCCTGCCGGTCAGTGGCCATCTTCGTGCTCGCGGTCGCAACATAGGCGGCAATTACGACGCCAGCTCGGGCCTGGTCGAACAGGTAGCCAGCTTCGACCGCTCACCCACGATCACTGCAAGTACCTTTGTACGCCTGCGAACGGCCAGTACGGTAGTGATCCAGGGCAACTATTTCAGTACCACGCCAGCGAACAACAGCGTGGCCTTCACGCCCACGGGCGCAGGTACAGTCACTGCCTCCACCGCCACGACACTGACCGTGACGGGAGTGTCCGGACTCAGTCTTGGCGCCCTGTATGCGGTGGTCACCAGTGAGGGTTTGAGCAGCGGCACGCCGGTCCAGGTGGCCACCGTGGTCGAGCCGGTGCCCGGCGATCTGGAGCCACTGAATCTGGATATCGTCGGCGACCGTGTCTACGCAGCAGTAACGCAAGCCGATGGCAAGCTCCTCGTCGCCGGCCAGTTCACCTCGGTGCTCGGCCAGGCGCGCAGCAACATCGCACGAATCGCGGCCGACGGCACCTTGGACCTGGGTTTTGACCCTGGCGCCGACAACGCGATCTACAACCTGGCTGTCCAGAATGACGGCAAGATCCTGCTCGGCGGCAGTTTCACCGCGGTGGCCGGCGCAACCCGCAATCGCATCGCCCGGTTGAACAGTGATGGCACACTGGACGCGAGTTTCAATCCCACGGCCAACCAGGACATCAACGCACTGGCACTCCAGGCGGACGGCAAGATCCTGCTCGGAGGCTTGTTCACTGCCATTGGCGCCAGCACCCGCAATCATGTTGCCCGATTGAATGCTGACGGATCGCTGGACGCAGGTTTCGACCCCAACGCCAACAATGAGGTCTCGAGTCTGGCGGTGCAGGCCGACGGCAGAATCCTTCTGGGGGGATCGTTCACGACGGTGGCCGGCATTGGCCGCAATCGCATCGCCCGAGTGACTGCCAACGGTGCACTGGATTCGAGTTTCGATCCAGGCGCAAACGATGCGGTGAGTGCCCTGGCTGTGCAGGCGGACGGCAAGATTCTGGCCGGCGGCCTCTTCACCAACGTGGGTGGGACTGCACGTTTTCTGATCGTGCGCATAGACAGTGACGGCAGCCTCGACAGCAGCTTCAATCCCTCGCTGGACGGTCCTCCCCTCAGCGTCGCCCTCCAGGCCGACGGCAAGATTCTGCTCGGTGGCAACTTCAACAACGTGGGCGGCACGCAACGGAGCAAGGTCGCCCGCCTCAATGCTGACGGTACGCTTGATACCGGTTACGTGCCCTATGCCAATCGGTTGGTCCATAGCGTGGGGCTGCAAGCGGACGGCACCGTCATGTTGGGAGGAGAGTTCGATTTCGTCGGCAGCGAAACCCGCAACCGTTTTGCCCGTCTGGTCAACGATCCTGGATCGCAGTCACTGAGCATTGTCGATTCGACCCAGATTCTCTGGACCCGCATGGGTAGCGCGCCCGATATCACCCAACCCAGCATCGAACTGAGCACCGACGGCGGCAGCAGCTACACGCTGCTGGTAGCGACGCCGACCCGCATAAACGGCTCCGCCAACTGGCTGCTCGGCGGCCTGAACCTGCCTGCCAGCGGGCAACTCCGGGTACGCGGTCGCACGCTGGGCGGCAACTACAATGGCAGCTCGGGATCGGTGGAGGCCTCGCTGAGCTTCAGCGGACTGCTGCCACGGCCCGTGGTCAGCAGCGTTGATCCAGCCACCGGCATCATCGCCGGCGGCACCGCGATCACCATCAGCGGCAGCGGATTCACTGGCGCCAGCGCGGTCATGATCGGCGGCTCGCCGGCCACCGATGTAGTGGTGGTCGATGACAGCAGCATCACGGCCACGACACCTGCAGGCGCCGCCGGATCAGCAAGCGTGGAGGTGATCGCGCTGGGCGGAAGCAGCGCTCCCAATACCCTCTACACTTACGTTACATCCGGGAGCGTCGACACGCTGGATCCGGCCATGGTCGGCAACTTTGCGCTGGCTATGGCAGAGCAGCCCGACGGCAAGATTCTCATCGCCGGATCCTTCACGACGATGCTTGGACAAGGCAGGAGGGGAATCGCGCGATTGAACGCCGATGGCACGCTCGACGCCGGCTTCAATCCAGACGTGAACGGCACGGTCTTTTCCGTGGCTCTGCAGGCCAACGGCCAGATCCTGATCGGCGGCGGCTTTACTACAGTAGGCGCAATCGCGCGCACCCGCATCGCGCGCCTGAATGCGAATGGAAGTCTGGATACAAGTTTTGATCCCAACTTGAACAACACTGTCTACAGCCTGGCGCTGCAACCCGACGGGAAGCTGCTTCTGGCCGGGTCCTTCATATCCGTTGACGGCATCGCGCGAAACAGAATTGCACGTCTGGCCGAAGATGGCTCACTGGATGCGAGTTTCAATCCCGGCGCAGACAACATTGTCTACAGCCTGGCGCCGCAGCCCGACGGGAATATTCTCATGACCGGTAGCTTCACGACGGTCGCAGCAACGGTTCGCAACCGTGTGGCCCGCCTCTATCCCGACGGCACACTGGACCTTGGCTTCGACCCCAATGCCAATGGCCTTGTCGAGGCCGTCGCAATTCAGCCTGATGGCCGGATTCTGCTGGGGGGTGACTTCACTGACCTGGGCGGCAACCCCGTGAATCGGGTGGCACGACTGGCCATGGACGGCACACTCGACACAAGCTTCAACCCCAACGCGAACGGCGCAGTCCGGACCCTTGCGATCCAGTCTGACGAACGAATTCTGATCGGAGGGTCCTTCACATCTGTCGGCGGAAGCACTCGCAACCATATTGCACGGGTTCTTGCGGATGGCGGCCTCGATGCAACTTTTGATCCCGATGCTGGCAACAACGTCGGCGGCATCATGCTGCAAGCCAACGGCCAGATACTGATCGGCGGCCTGTTCACCACCGTGGGTGGCGCAGCGCGCAATCACTTCGCACGGCTTTACAACGGAACCGCCACACAATCACTCGTGGCTACAGACACCGGGCAGTTGTCATGGACCCGGGGAGGCAGCGCGCCGGATCTGTCGCAAACCGACTTTGAGCTGAGTACCGATGGCGGCAACAGCTACACGGCGCTGGGCGGCACGCCCACGCGAGTCGGCAACAGCGCCAGTTGGCAACTGACCGGTTTGAGCCTGCCCGCCAGCGGTCAGATCCGCGCGCGCGGCGTGAACGCGGGCGGTGTCTATACCGGCAGTTCCGGATTGGTGGAACAGGTAGCCAGCTTCGCGTTCCCGCAACTGACGATCGATGATGTTGCGATTGCCGAAGGCGACAGCGGCACATCGCAGCTGAACTTCACCGTGACCCGCAACGGTGCGACGGCGAACCCGGTGGATTTCAGTTTCTCCACCGCTGACGGTAGCGCCAGCGCCGGCAGCGACTATGTCGCAAGCTCAGGGACAGGCTCGATTGCCGCCGGCGGCCCCAGTGCCAGCACCACTATCGCCGTCACCATCAATGGCGACACTTTGTTTGAAGGCGACGAGACCTTTTTCGTCATCCTGAGTGCACCCTCCGCCAACGCGCTGATCGCCGATAGCCAGGGGCTGGGCACCATCGTCAACGACGATGCCGAGGTCTTTACCGTCAGCCCCAGTGCGGGTACCAACGGCAGTATTGCGCCGACCACGCCTCAGTCCATCACGGCGGGCGCGACCACCAGTTTCACGCTGAGCCCGGATAGCGGTTACAGCGCCAGCGTCGGCGGCACCTGCGGCGGCGCTCTGATCGGCAACACCTACACCACCAACCCGATCGACGCCAATTGCACCGTGATCGCCAGTTTCTTCATCCCGCCAAGCGGTACCGCCGGTCTGAGCGTGGGTTCGATCACCCTGCCGGCCACAACTTCGGGTCCCAATGCCGCCACGCGCGTGAACTTTCCGCAGGCATTCGACAGCACACCGGTGGTCATCGTCCAGGCTGACGATGATGACGCTGATCCGCAGTCGCTGCGGATTTCCGGTGTGGACACCACGGGCTTCCATGTCCTCCAGGTGGAGGCACCCGGATGCATCGGTTGTACGGGCGCCGGCGGCGCGATGAGCGTGCACTGGCTGGCTGCCGTGCCCGGGTCCTATCGTCTGCCCGACGAAGTCGCGCGCAGCAGCCGGGTACCGGGCGCAGGCGTGCTGGTGAAGGTGGGCTCGGTCAGCACCGAGGCCAACCAGCGCGCGACCGGCTACGGCGGCTTCGCGGGCTGGGCTCCGACCAGCTGGGAGTCGGTGGCCTTTCCGTCGGTGAGCGGGTTCGACTTCAGTAGCGCGCCGGTCGTGCTCAGCACCATCCAGAGCTGGAATGGAGCCAATGAGGGCAGCAATCTGGTCCTGGCACCACAACCAAGCCTGACGGGAACGTCGCAGCTCTGGCTGACCTCAGTGCTGAGCAACGTCACCGCAAACAGATTCGACGCTGCCCTCGAAAGCTCCTCGGTGGACGACAACGGTAGCGCGACGGCGGGACTGGCCGCCCCCGAGACCATCGGCTGGATCGCGATCGAGAGCGACATATCGACGCAACTGGCCACCACTGGCGGTGTCGGCCTGATCGGCATGGCAACGGCATTGGGCAGCGCAACCGGCGGCTGCACAGACACAGCCATGAGTTTCCCGAGCAACACTACGATTACGCCATCAAACCTGCGCGGATTTGTCAGCAAGCAATCCCGGAACGAGGCCGACGGCGGCTGGGTGCGCACCTGCGCACTGACGAATCCGAGCGACACCAACGTCACCATCAGTGCGCGCATCGATGAGGATCAGGATCTCAAGGCTGACCGCGGGCATCCCGGCAGCGAAGCGCTGGGTGCAGCCATGTTCAGCGGGGATTTCTCGACCACGCCCATCAGCCTGGCGTTCCTGCAATCGACGCGCAGCGGCAGCCGGATCGACATCAGTTTTCAAAGCGCCGTGGAAATCAGCCACCTTGGATACCGGATCTGGGGACGCGAAAACCCCACCCGGCAATGGCGAAAACTGCACCCGGAGTTGATGACTTCCGTCGGCGGCGACAGCATGCAGGCCCGATCGTACCAACGCTCGCTCGAAGCCCCCGGAATCACCGAGTTGCGTATCGAGGACGTCGATATCCTCGGGCAATCGCGGTTTCATCCGGCAAGCGCGGTGGGTGCCAGAGTGGGTGCGCCGGTGATTGACGAGCCGCTGGACTGGAACGCTGTCCGTGCGGCCAATGCGAGCCATCCGGTTCACATCAACCGCGGCACCGGCGCAGCCCGGGTTGTCGCCGACGTGAAGATGGCGGGTATCCAGCGCGTCAGCTTCGACGATCTGCTGGCTGCCGGCTTCCCGAGCGGGGCATCTGCCGGCGACATCGCCATTCGCGACGAATCCGGTCCCATCGCTAGGTACATCGACTGTCCGGGAAGCACCTTCGTATCAGGTTGCCATGTCGAATGGCTGGGACAGACGCGCAGCAACCTCCACGGCAGTGCCAAGGCTTACCTGATTGCCGTGGATGCTGCCAGCGCGGTGGACGTGGGTAGTGCACGCGTCGCCAACGGCAGCGTGCGTACCGTGCTGCGACGAAGGAGCGCTGCACCCAACCGCTCCTACACCTTCGCTGCGCCCGGCAACGATCCCTGGTATGACCAAGGACTGCAGGCGACCAGCGCCCCTGCCAGCCTGTCACGCACCTTCACGCTTCCGGGAAGGAGCGCTGGCCCCGTCCAGCTGCGCGTGGAACTGTGGGGAGGCATCAATTATCCCGGGAGTGCGCCGGACCACAGCACCGAATTGCTGCTCAACGGCCAATTGATCGACAGCCGGCGCTTTGATGGTCTGGTGGCGTCGACCGTGATGGTTGATCTACCGGAGAATCTCATCGGCGCGAGCAATACCCTGACTGTGCGACTTCCGGCGGATACGGGCTTTGCCGCTGACCTGGTCTTGCTGGATGGTTATCACCTCGATTACCTCGGCAGTACCACGCTCAGCGATGGTGAACTGAGATTCGGTCAGTTCCCAACATCGACGGCCGCCAAAGTCGGCCAGGACGAGATTTTCGCGCACGGCTTCGAGACGAGACCCGGCATGCTGATCGAGGGCATCAATGCACCGACCACCCTATGGACGATGATCGGCGGCCAACAGTTCCGTGACCGCAGCAGCATTGCCATCGCCCTCGACGATGCTGTCGAAGCCCTGATTGCGGCAACCGATGCCCATGTCCAGCAGCCCGAGCTGCGCGCAGCTGCCACAGAACCGGTGATACCTGGTTCGAGCGATTACCTGATCATCAGTCATCCTCAGTTTGTCGATCAGTTGCAGGCGCTGGTGAATCTGCAGCAAGGTCGCGGCTACAGCGTGGCCGTCATGCGGACCGACGAGATCTACGCCGGCTACAGCTTTCACCAGCGCAGTCCGGACGCGATCGCCGCCGTCATCGACCAGATCGCTCCGCGCTTCGTGCTGCTGGTGGGTGGCGACAGCTACGACTATGACGACAACCTGGGGCTGGGCTCGATGAGTTTCGTGCCGACGTTCTATCGTAGTGCGTCGTCGATCGCGCGTTTTGCACCGAGCGATCTTCGCTACGCCGACCACGACGGCGATGGCGCCCCCGATCGGGCGCTGGGCCGTTTGCCCGTGCGCACGAATCTCGAACTGGAGCGGGCGATCAACTCGATCCTCGCGCGCGGCAACAGCCCAACGGGGTCCTTTTTTGCCAGCGCCGGCGGATCCAACGAAAGCGAGCATTTCGGCACCCACAGCCGCAGTCTGCTGTCCTATCTGCGTCAGGGCCAGCCGCGCAGTTACGCGCTGATCGACGAGATCGGCCTCAGCACCGCGCGCACCGCCACCACCGGAGCACTCGCCGGGGCCGCTGACTGGATCAACTATGTGGGCCATTCGAGTCCCAACCGCTGGGACTTCCAGAACCTGCTCACGACTGGCAGTCTGGCGAGTATCAGTCGCAGTGGCATGCCAGCCATCGTCAGCCAATGGGGCTGCTGGAACAACTACTTCGTCTTGCCTGGTCAGGACACCATGAGCCATGCCCTGATGTTGCGCGAGAACCAGCTGGCCGCTCTGGTCATCGGTTCAACCAGTCTGTCCGAGGATGCCAGCCATCTGGCTCTGGCACTGCGCTTCTTCGATCTGATTGAAGACGGTCGGATTGGAGATCGACCCGGCGCCGCAATCAATACGGTGGGCGAAGCCTTGCAAGCTGCCGCGCGCGATCTGAAACTGCGGGCGCCGCAGCATCTGGAATCCAACTACTCGATCAGTCTCTTCGGGGATCCGGCCACGCCGATCCGTTGAACTCAAGACCTGGGAAATGATCGGGAACCGGACCCAGCACGTTGCGATCAGAGGAACGGCGACCTGGCCCAGGACATGGGCCCTCAGGCCTCCAACTGGTTTCCGCCACGCGCCGCTGCCAGTTGCGAGGGCGATTGCCCGAAGCGCTGACGGAAACTGTTGGAAAAATGCGCAACGGTCTTGAAGCCGACCGCGTAGGCGATCTCGCTGACACCACCCTCTCCGGCCTGCAGCAGCGCCTGGGCACGGAGCAAACGGGATTCGCGCAACAGCTCACTCGGAGTGACGCCCAGTTGAGTCTTGACCAGGCGATACAACGTGGTGCGGTCCTGGTTCATGGCCCTGGCCAGGGTTTCGATGTCGAAGTTCTCATCGGCAAGGCGAGCATCAACCACCCGCTGCAGTCGCGCCACCAGCGGAGAAGGCTGTTGCGGCGCAGACGCGGTTCCGGCTGCCAGCTCGGGCACCTCTTCGACTTCGGGTTCCGGCGGCAAGCTGCCTGGCAGCTGTCGCAGATAGTGATCGCGCAGGCGCTGTTGACTGGCCAACAGCGACTCAACGGTAGCCAGCAGCTCGCGCCGGTCGAAAGGCTTGGCCAGATAGGCATTGGCGCCGCCCTGCAGGCCTTCGACGCGGTAGTCCAGGCCAGATTTGGCGGTCAGCAACAGCACCGGAATGAAACTGGTGTCCGGATTGGCGCGCAAGGCCTTGCAGAACTCGAAACCATCCATGCGCGGCATCATGACATCGCTGACGATCAGATCGGGCAGAAGTTCGGCGAGTTCGACCAGCGCATGGTCGGCGGCATCGAATTCACGCACTCGAAAGCGTGGCTGCAGATAGCTGCGCAACAAACGCCGCAGCTCGGCATTGTCGTCGACCACCAGCACCAGCGGCCGATCCTCCTCAGCCGTCGTCAGCGTGGGCGCGGGATCCCCGGCCGGCTCCGGAGCTGCCTGCGCCAGACTCAGGAATGAAGGCAATTGCCGCTCGGGTTCCGGGCCGTCGGCCAGATCTGCGGCAGACAGGTGCGCGAAGCCAGTGCGCAGTTTCAGCGTAAAGCAGGTGCCCGCCTCAGAACTGGCGACCTCGACCCGCCCGCCGTGGCGTTCGACCACCTCACGCACCAGTGGCAGTCCCAGCCCAAAACCATCGGCGCTGGAGGCATGTTCGCCGCCCACGCGGAAGAAGCGCTCGAACAGATGTGGCAAGGCATCGGCTGGAATTCCGGGGCCGTTGTCGCGGACCTGAACCACGATGCCGTGTTCGCTGTCATCGTTGATGGCGCTCAGGCTCACCGTCACCCGACTGCCGGCGGGCGTGTGCTTGAGGCCGTTGACCATCAGGTTGACCAGCACCGATTCCATCAGCAGCGGATCCAGCCACGCTGGCACCGGTGTGGCAGGCAGCTCGGCGATGAGGGTGGACTGTGTCTGTTCCGCCAGCGGCTGCAATTGCTCGACCAGACTGTCGATGCTGGCCTTGAGATCCAGCGAGTGGCAGTGCAGGGTCTGACCCTTGGCTTCGACCCTGGCCACTTCCAGCAGGCGCTCGACCAGTCGCAGCAAGCGCTGGGCATTGCGCTGAATGCGCACGATCTCCAGGCGCATCGCGTCGGGCACGCTACCGTGGCGGCCTTCCTGCAGATCCTGCAGCGGCGCCAGGATCAAGCTCAACGGCGTGCGCAGCTCGTGGCTGATGCCGGACATGAAGCGCGCGCGGCCCTCGGCCAGCTCCTGCAACCGCGTGGCCTGGCGCGAGACCTGATCGCGCTCGATCTGCAAGGCGGCCGTGCGCTCGCCCACCAGTGCCTCCAACGCCAGCGCGCGGTTGCGAATCTGTCGATTGGCCAGTCGCCAGGCTGCAACCAGCAAGCCGATCAGGCCCAGGGCGGCCAGCACCAACGCGGCGCGGGTTTCCCACCACATCGGCACCACCTCGATCACCGGCGCCACTGCCGCATCGACCCAGAGGCCGCCCGAATGTCGTGCCTGCAGCCTGAACGCGTAATTACCCGGAGGCAGGTGGGTGTAATCCACCTGGCGCAGGCTGCCGCTGTCGATCCAGCCGGCATCCACTCCGACCAGCTGATGCCGGAAGCGCAGCGACTCCGGCGCCGACAGGTGCACTGCCGTGTATTTGAGCTTCAGGCTGCGCTCGCCATCTGCCAGCGTCACTGGCGTATCGGCAGACAGCAGATCGTCGCCGTCGGCAGTGTAGAGATGAATCTGCGGCGCATGGCGCTCACGCTCGGCCACCCGCTCAGGCTGGATCGCCACCAGTCCGCCGAAGGTCGAGAAGTACAACGTGGAACCGTTGGCGACGGCGGAACGGACGCCTACGGTTTCCGGGTTGATCATGCCGTAGCTGCCATCGAAGAGCAGCGTCGGAACCTGGATCACCTCGCCGCGGATGAAGGCCTGCAGATCGGCCTTCAACACGCGCTGGACCCCGCGATTGCCACCCAGCCAGAGAGCGCCGTAGTCGTCCACCAGAATGCTGGACAAGGCATTCTCGATCAGGCCGTCGCGCTGCTGGATCGCCTTGAACCGCTGCCCGTCAAAGTGCACCAGACCGCCGCCATAGGTCGCCATCCACCAGCTGTTGGCGCCTTCGCGAAACAGTACCCGGACGTTCTCGACCGGCAGACCCTGCTCGCGACCGTAGCGCTGCATTTGCCCCGCACGCCAGTGGTACAGCCCGCTGGTCGCTGCCACCCAGAAACTGCCATCGGCTTCAAACACAGGACCCGCCTGCACCGAGATTGGCCACTCGCCGTCGACTCTGGGCGGCTCGGTGGCCGAGGTGCGCACGCGGAACAGGCTGGCCTCGTGAGTCGCCCACAGCGTGTCTGGCTGATAGGGATCTTCGGTAAGGCTGTCGGTGTTGCGATCCAGCGCGGCCATACTGCCATTGGCACGCCGACCGACCAGCTGTAACCGGCCAAACTGCCACTCGGTGCCCGCCCGATCACGCATTCGCCACAGGCAGCCGTCGGCCACCGGTGGCGATGCATCGGGCAATAATCGGTAAGGCGGCGAGCACTCGATGTCAGCCGCCGGGATCCTCAACAGTTGCACGCCCATCCAGGCCCCACCATCGGGGCTGGCTCGCAGGCTGGACGACAAGGGCACGCCATCCGCAGCCGTGAACTGCCGCACCGGATTCACCGATACCCGCAACAAGCCGCGCTCACGCGTGCCCAGCCAGATATTGCCCTCGCGGTCCTCGATCACATCGAGCACCTGCCCGGCGAGATCCCATCGGGCCACCGGTTCCGTCGAGTGGCTGTCGTAGACTTCCAGCGAGTCGGTATCAGTCACCCACAGCTGTCCGCGCCGGTCGCGCAGCCAGACACCGTAGAGTCGCTCGGGATCACGGGGCAGACTGGCGACGCGCTCGCCGCTATCGAGCGTCAGGATGTCGATGAACTGACCGCGGCGACGCGCCATCAGATTGGCACTTCCCAGCATCAACGCGGTGGCATCACCACGACCGAGCGGATCGCTGACACCATCGCGCAGGCGCAGACTGCTGCCGCGCCAGGCCCGCGCCCAGACCGCGCCGGTGCTATCCCGTTCGAGGGCCATCTCGGGAAAGGCGCTTTCCAGCGTCAGCATGCCGCCGGGTTTGTCGAGCGCGGTGTATTCCCGCTCGACCGGATAAGGCTGAATCTGCGACTCCAGGTCCGGCTGGATGCTCGCGGCCCGACCATCCCAGCGAAACAGGGTAGGTTTGATGGCGGCAGTAGCATTGGTTCCCTGAGTGAACCAGACGCTGCCGTCGGCATCCTCGGCGATGGCCCCTATTCTCAGATCGGGGTAATGGGCCTGAGCAACGACCCGAAAATGACCGTGCTCGCGCACCAGCAATTGCCCGCGCTCGGCACCGACCCAGAGCCGCCCTGATGGGCCGGCATCAATGGCCGTGAATCGGCTGACCGGCAGCTCGCCGCCACTGGCATCGAAATTGTGAAACTCGAAACCGTCGAAGCGGACCACACCGGTCATGGTGGCCAGCCACAGGAAGCCGTCGGCATCCTGGGCGATGGCGGACACGTGATTGCCGGGAAGCCCCTCAGCCACACCCCAAGACCGCAACTGGAAGCTGTGCTGATTCCAATGCGGTGCAGCGGCGTGGCTACAGACGGGTGCGGTCAGCAAGCCCAGCAAGGCCGCGCGCACCAGAACCCAGATCATTCCTTCCAGAGCAGGGGCCAACAAACGAAATTCAACTCCGGATCAGTGCAAGCCATGATGAGGTGAAGGCGATTACTTTCCTAGCTCAGTCTAGCCGCGCAGGCTGGGCGAAAAACACGCTAATTGTGACTCACATTGAAGGCTTTGGCGGGAAGACCGAGCCTCTGGGCTATCTTGACGCATGTCCGGAAGAGCGCGAGCAACCCCCCGATGTCGTCAGCCCACGCCGTTCAGTTGCACCCGATTCCGACCGCCTGGTTGCAGGACATCGTTGCTGGCCGCAGGCCCGCTTCTCCAGAACTGGGCATCGCCGAAGACGCCCTACCGCCAGCCCACGTCGCCCGCCGCGCGCTCGCGCAACTGGCTCGGGGTGACGCCCCGCAGTGGTGTCTGCCCTTCAACATCGTTGCCGTGGACGAGGGCCGGGTGGTCGGCGGCTGTGGTTTCAAGGGCGCGCCGAGCAAACGCACCGCCGAGATCGGCTACGGCATCGCGCCATCCTGCTGGCGACGCGGCTTCGCCCGCAGCGGCGTCTCGCGCCTGCTACGCCTGGGGGCTGAAAGCGGCGAGATCGATCAGGTCATTGCCCATATTGCCACCGACAACGAGGCATCGTCCGCGTTGGCTCGGGGACTAGGCTTCGTCGCGAGTTCGGGACTGGTTGAGATCGAGGGGGAGCGACTCGTGCTCTGGCGATTGCGGCTGCAGGACGGACAGCACAATTCGTGAGGCACGCGGCTAACGGCAATGGCCTTCACTGCGCTACCCCCAGCCTTGTGGGTGGCATGTTCGCCCCCGATTGAAGCGGTTGACCTGCGTGGATGCGGATGTACCGCGTGAAAAGGACGGCAGCGCCAGCAATTCATGCCGGCGCTGCCACCGAATCAGGGCGCTCTGAATGAATTCAGAATGGCTGCCGCTTCCTTGGCCCCCTTGGCATCGTCGGCAAAGGCCGCGTACCAAAGCTCGCCTATGGTGCCATCAGGCAGCGGAAACCACGCCATCAGAAAGTTCACGTCGTCGCCGTCTTCATTGGTACCGGTACCGGTTGCCAGGAAACCCTCCAGACCATGCTGAGCCGTGTCCTTGGCCTTGCTCAGCACCACGTTGCTGTAGTTTTCCGACAGATAGTCCTTGCTCTCGCCTATGGCCTCGAGCAGTGCTTTCTCGCTGCCTTCGATGGTGCGGAAATAGAGCATTGCGCCATCCGTTCCCGCCAGTTCGACGTAATCACCCTCCTCTTCGGCAGGCGTCATCTTCCAACTGCTCGGATAGTCAATCAGGAAACTCGCAGCGTCGGCGCTGGGATAGGCCAGGCGATCGGCATGGGCTGCGGTGGAGAAACACAGGGTTGCAGTAAGCAACGAGACGGCGACAAGCAGACTCTTCACGGGTTGACTCCTGGCAAGAACAGCGGCACCGGCACGATGGCGCCTGCGCGAGCAAAGGCCAGAGCGTCCGGACAATTCCGGGTGCGGCGCAACCGGAGCGCCAGCGGCATCGAATCTGCCCGAGCGCGGTCGCCCGATTGATCTGCGGAACCGGACCAGCAGATTAGCTGAATCCGCCGCCAAGGCGGATCAGCAAATGTAACTGCCGCAACGAGATCTGCCTGAAAGCTGCCGACGATCTTCACGGTCTGCTGATGAGCCCACCTGGACGGAGATTCTCATGAACAGCCTGACTCTGTTGCGCGCGGCCCTGGCCAGCGCCGTGGTGATGACAGCCTCCGGCGCTCAGGCGGAGGAAAAGGCGCCTGTCGAGAAGTGCTTTGGCATTGCCAAGGCCGGCCGGAACGACTGTCAGACGGCATCCAGCTCCTGCGCCGGCACCAGCAAGCAGGACCGCCAGCCGGATGCGTGGATCTATGTGCCCCGCGGCAGTTGCGACAAGATCGCCGGCGGAAGCCTGACGCCCAAGGCGCCCGACGCCAGCTGACATGGGCGCAGCATTGGCACCGGGTGCGGGCATCGGCCTGCGAGGCCCGCATTACGCCGAATTCCTGTGCCGACTGCCCACTCTGGCGCTGGTGGAGGTGCACAGCGAGAACCACTTCGGGCTGGGCGGGGCACCATTGCAGGTCTTGCACGAGGTGCGCGAGCACTACCCCTTGTCGTTGCATGGCGTGGGCTTGTCGTTGGGATCCGTTGATCCGCTCGACCGCACCCATCTGCGCAAACTCGGAGAGCTGATCCGCCGCGTGGAACCGGCGCTGGTATCGGAGCATCTGAGCTGGAATGCCAGCGACGGCGAGCATTGGCGCGATCTGTTGCCACTGCCGCATACCGAGGTCGCCATCAACCATCTGGTCAGCCGCGTAGCTCAGGTCCAGGACGCGCTGCAGCGACCGCTGCTGGTGGAAAACGTGTCCAGCTATCTGCGTCTGTCACAGGATCAGTGTCCGGAGTGGGAATTCGTCGGCGAGGTCGCGCGCCGATCGGGCTGCCAGCTGCTGCTCGACGTCAACAATGTCTACGTCAACGCCTGCAATCACCACTTCGATGCCGCCGAGTACCTGAATGCACTGGCCCCGGAACTGATCGGCGAAATCCATCTGGGCGGGCATGCCCGGCGGGAACTGGATGGCGGCACACTGTTGCTGGACACCCACGACGCGCCCGTCGCCGATCCCGTCTGGGCACTGTACGCGAAGGCGCTGGAGTTCTTTGGACCCAAGCCCACGCTGATCGAATGGGACAGCCAGCTGCCGGAGCTGGACCTGTTGCTGGCCGAAGCCGCCCGCGCCCAGCGCTTGATCGATGACCGGGCGCAACTGCAGCGATGAACGCGCTGGCGCAATATCAGCGGGCTTTCGCGCAAGCGCTGCGCGAAGGCGATCCCGCAGCGCTGCGCGAGCTGGTCGCGGGCGATGCGGAGCGCAGCCGGGTCTACCTCCACAACCACCTGATCGGTTTGAGCGAGGCCCTGGCGGACATCTATCCGGTGGTGCAAGCGCTGGTTGGAGCCGATTGCTTTGCCGCAGTCGCACGAGACTATGTCCGGGCGACGCCGATGCGCAGCGGCAATGTGCTCGACTACGGCGAGGGCCTGCCGAACTTCATCGCCCGCTGCGACAGCTTGCGCGCACTGCCCTATCTGGCTGATCTGGCCCTGCTGGAGTGGACTCGTCATCGCGTCATCCATGCGCCCGATCCAGAGCCCGCCCGACAGATCCAGCTGGCAAGCCTGGCAGCGCTGGATGACCAGGCCTTGGGCGAGTTGCGTCTGCAGCTGATACCGGCGGCGCGACTGTTCGTTTCCGACTATCCCTGTCTGCGCATCTGGCAGATGCATCAGGGCGAGGCCGAGCCGGCCTGGGTATCGCTTGATGAAGGTAGCGTGAAATGCATGGCCTTGCGCAGCGGTCTGTCTTTCCGATTTGAAGCACTCGCCGATACCGAGCTGAGCTTTCTGCAGCAGTTGGCGACGCGACCCCTGCTGGCTGCCGCTGAGCACGCTTTGGGCACGGGACAGCCCTTCGATCTTGCGACCACGCTGGCGCGCTGGAGCCCTTGTCTGCAGCACGCTGAAACCCGGAGAACGACGTGACCCCTGCCACTGTACCGACCGCGCCATCGCGCCGAGCGGGACTGCCAGCCCGGGCTGTCACTGCCGCCATACGGGCCAGTCATCTCGTTGACCAGAGCCTGGGCGCGCCCTTCGATCTGTTGCTGAGATGGTGGTTGGCGCAGGCGTTCCTGGTCTCCGGACTGCTGAAGCTGGGCGACTGGAATACCGCGGTACTGCTGGCCACCTACGAATATCCGGTGAGCTGGATGAGTCCGCTGAGCGCGGCGATCACCGGTGTTTGCGTTGAACTCATCGGTGGCCTGCTGCTGGCGATGGGTCTGGCCACGCGTCCGGCGGCCCTGGCTCTGGCAGCGCTGACGCTGGTGGTGCAGATCGAATATCAGGCGCTGAACAGCCATCTCTACACCATGCTGTTGCTGATCGGTCTGGTGATCATCGGTCCGCGCGGGCTGTCGCTCGATCAGCTGCTGGGTCGCGGCGTGGGCGATTCGGCACTGCCAGGCGGTCGCTTGCTGCAGCACGCCTATGCCGCGCTGGAACGCTATCTCGCGCCGCTGTGGCGTCTGCTGCTGCGCGGCGTCGTTGCCGCGGTGATACTGATGGCCACCGGCCAGCTGTCAGCCACCCTGCTCCAGGCCAGCGGCTATGACCCGGGGCCCTTGCGTGATTTTCTGGCAGCCACAACCCTGGTCGACCCGGGCGACGGTGGCCCGCTGGTGACGGTTGCCGCCCACAGCAGCTGGCTTGCAGGCGCGCTGACGCTGGGCGCGCTGCTGCTGGCGGCGGGATGGGTGACTCGGGTCGCGGCATTCGCGCTGCTGCTGGTGCTCACGACGCTTTGCCTGTCGGGCACGCCTTCCGCGCTGGCGCTGAGCGAGCTGATGTTCCTGGGTGCCGCCCTGTTTTGGTTGACCGTCTACGGACCCGGCGTGTGGTCGGTGGATGCTCTGCTGCGGAGAGTTTTCGAGCGCCCGCGCCTGCTGCCGGCGCTGGATACCTCCCTGCCACACGTGGTCGTGGTCGGCGCCGGCTTTGGTGGTTTGGCGGTCGTTCAGGCATTGCGCAACAGCCCTTGCCGGATCACGCTGATCGATCAGCACAACTATCATCTGTTTCAGCCGCTGCTGTACCAGATCGCCACTGCCGGCCTGTCTCCCGCCGATATCGCGACACCGGTGCGCGAACACCTGCGGACCCACGACAATGTCAGCGTGCGCATGGCCAGGGTCAGCGGCGTCGACAGCGCTGCGCGCGAGATTCTGCTCGGCGACCGCCGCCTGGCCTATGACCATCTGGTGCTGGCCACCGGCGCACGTCACAGCTATTTCGGCAAGGACGCCTGGGAACCCTACGCCCCAGGCATGAAGCGGATCGAGGACGGTATCGAAGTGCGCCGCCGCCTGCTGCTGGCTTTCGAAATGGCGGAGAACGCCGTCGATGAGTCCGAGCGCGCCGCCTGGATGAACTTCGTCATCGTCGGTGCCGGGCCCACCGGCGTGGAACTGGCGGGTGCCATCGCCGAACTCGCGCAGCACGGCATGAGCGGCGAGTTCCGCCAGATCGACCCGGCGCAAGCCAAGGTCATCCTGGTGCAATCAGGTGACCGCGTATTGCCGAGCTTCTCGCCGGCGCTGTCGGCAGCAACACTGCGCTCACTCAGCGCGCTGGGCGTGGACGTGCGCCTGGGCGCTCGAGTCGAGGCCATCGACGAGGGTGGCGTGATGGTCAGTGGCGCACGGATTCCGGCGCGTACCGTCATGTGGGCCGCCGGCGTGGCGGCTTCACCCGCGGCCGAATGGCTGGGCGCCGAGCGCGACCGCGCCGGCCGGGTCAAGGTGGCTGCGGATCTGTCGGTACCCGGACACGCCGATGTCTACGCCATCGGCGATACCGCCGCCAGCGAGGCCTGGAATGGTCAGCCCGTGCCCGGGCTGGCACCTGCCGCAAAACAGGGCGGCGCCTATGTTGCCGGACTGATAGACGCCAAACTGCGCGGCCGACCGCTGCCCAAGCCCTTCCGCTACACCCACATGGGCAGTCTGGCCACCATCGGCCGCAAATCGGCGGTGGTGGAATACGGGCGCTTCAAACTCACTGGCCCGCTGGCCTGGTGGTTCTGGGGCGCCATCCATGTGCTGTTTCTCGCCAGTCTGCGCAGCCGCATCGCGGTCGCCGTGGAATGGATGTGGGCCTATCTGACCTTCCGTCGCAGCACTCGGCTGATTACCGGCAAGCTCGATTAGCACCGGCGTGTCCTGCCCAAGCCGGCGGTGTCGGCCCGACGCGATGACGGGTCGGCTACCGCAGCATCGCACCGATCAGCATGGCCGCCATGGGCGCCGGTTCCGCCAAGGCTGCATCCAGTTGATCGATCCGGGCGTTGCAGAGCAGCTTCTTGTCGTCAAACGGGGCCGCCTTGCGCATTTGATTGGACTCCAGATGGCGGAAGACCTGCTCTCCGTAGCGCCGCACCAGCGGCTGCCGCAACTCGCTGTAGCGCTTCTGGAACTGCGAAAACTCGACGCTCTCTGCAGCGTAAGCGTAGCGATCACGCAGTCCGACATCCGCCGACTTCATGACCGCCACCATGGCCTGCTCAAGCTCGGCGCGAGTTTCGCCGCTGAGTTCAGACCCCAAGGTCCGCAAGCCCTGACGGTTGCCCTGGCTGTCAGCCAGATCGGCACATCGGACAAGGTCAAGCCGCTGAAACTCGCGCAAGGCCTGGAGCTCCGCCTTGCCCCAGGCCACCTTGGCATCGGCGCCAGCAAAACCCATGCGCTCGCGGGTGATGGCGGCCAACGCCGGCAGCGCCTGGTCGAGGGCGTCCTGTACCGGCGCTCCCTGGGCCACATCGCCAAGCAGTGCCTCCATCAGTGGCCGATGACGATCGGGCGAGAGCTCCAGAGCCTGGAACACCGGGTGCGCCTTGAGGATTGCCACCTGCTCCAGCCGTGGATCCAGTTTGAACTGCAGCCACTGGGTCTGCAGCAATCCGTAGCTCAGGATCACGCAGGTGGCGAACAGACTGCCGAAGGACAGCATCAGACTGGAGTCGTCCAGTTCCTCGCCGCGCAAGAGCAGCACGATGGCGAGGATGGCCACCAGCGCCGAAAACGGCAGCACCAGAAAAGGCACCAGCGCCATCATGAGCGCACGCCCAGCAAGCCCACCTCAAAGCCGGCCGCGCGCAATCGTCGCGTGGTCTTGATGCTGAGATAGACCCAGCAGGCAATGCCCAGCAGCGGCACGCTGGAGCAGAACATCAATGCCAGCTTGCCGCGCTGTGTGTGGCCGAAGGCGCTGCAGATCTTGAGCACACCGCTGATGGCGTAGAGCAACACGGCTGCCGGCAGCGCGTAGGCAAAGAACTCCGGGATCTTGCCGACATTGACGACGGCGCGGACCACGATGCTCAGCAGCACGCTCAACGCCAGCACACGCTGACCCTCTGCGGCGAGCCGAAGTTCATCGGATTCGGTCAAGACTGCGGGCGACGCAGCGTCATTTTTCCTGCCGCGATCAGCGTTTCGGGATCGGATAGTCGAGTCGGGGGAGACCGACGACCGGTTGCTGGCGGTACCACCCTGACTGAAGGTTCTGGCAGCCGCTGGATCGCTCGATGGCGAGGATTGCGCCGATTCGTCGGCCGGCTCCGTCAATTCCATCGCCGGTGGTCTCTGCGCTTGCGCTTCCAGTGCTGCGCTGGCAGCGTCACCGATGAGCAGTCGGTCCTCGATCAGGCGTCGGTAGAACACCGGTCGCTGGTCAAAGGCCTGCTTGGCCACTTCCACCAGGGCAATCAGATTTCGCTGCTGGCGCGGGTCCTGCGGGTCTGCGCTGATCAGGGTCGTCAGCACCAGGTGCAAGGGCGCGCCCGACGCAGGTCGCACCCGAAAACTTCGTACCTGCCCCTGCCAACCCTTGCCCTTGACCTGCTCCGGCGGACCCGACGCTTCGGCGCCTGGATGTTTCCGGTGCAGCAGCGCCAGTGCCGTGTCGGTCAGGCGCTGCTCGCTGACACTGTCGACGGCGCTTGCCTTGAGCAGCACTGACAGTTGCGCACCCGTGTGCGCCTCGCTGGCCGACCAGCCGGCGGAGGTCTGCCGCACCTGGAAGTCCGATGGCGCCTGGAGCACGATATCCGGCATCAGGGCGTGGGCTATGGAGTTGGGAATCATGGGGCTCCTGCCGCAAAGCCGGCTGGCTGCAGCACTGCAGAAAAGCCGCGAACGCTACCAAGCCGAATCCTGGTTGGGAAGCGACCGGTGACTCAATCACGGGCCCCGGGCGGGGCCATCCAAGGCTGCTAGACTGAAGCGCTCGTGCAGCCCGACGCCCACATTCCGTGACCCATCCTCTGCTGCATCAATTCGCGTCACTGGGCTCGATGGCCAGCTCGACGCTGGGCCTGTGGCGAGGCACGATGGTGCTCACGGCCGCGCCCCAGCCACCCAAGGCCCTGGTGCTGTACGAATTTGAAGCCTCCCCCTATTGCCGCGCCGTGCGCGAGGCGCTGACGGCGCTGCATCTGGATGTGGAGATTCGTCCGTGCCCGCAGGGCGGCACCCGATTTCGCAGTGAGGCGCAGCGCCTGGGCGGCAAGCTGCAGTTTCCGATGCTGGTCGATCACAACGCCGAGAAAGTGATGTTCGAATCCGCCAGCATCATCGACCATCTGTTCCTGAGCTACGGTCGCATGGACACGCCATCGACCTACCAAGAGGGCACCGCCAAGCCGCTGCTGTCGACGCTGGCCAGTGCGGTACGCCTGGGTCGCGGCTGGAAGGCGCGGGCTTCGCGTGCGCCAGCCAGGCCGCTGCATCTGTGGAGCTTCGAATCCAGCCCCTACTCGCGACTGGTGCGCGAGCGACTCTGTGAGCTGGAATTGCCATACACGCTGCACAACCTCGGCAAGGAAAACTGGAAGGAGCTGGGACCGGCGATGCGCCGTATCCTGCCCAATCCCTACGAGCCGCAACCGGGCGGCAAGCGCCACGCCTTCTGGCAGAAGCATGGGCGTGTGCAGCTGCCTTATCTGGAAGATCCCAATCAGAACACCGGCCTGTTCGAGTCCGCCAGGATCATCGAGTTTCTGGAGTCGAGCTACGCTGTCTGATCGGCGGTGTTCCGAGCACGGGACGGGAGAATGCCTGCTCATTGCTGGACAGGTATCGCTGTCCGACGTTGCACGCGGGCCATGAGCGACCCTGCTGGACCAGAGCGGCCTCTAGGAGGAACGCGCGCTTGCGCGGCCACTCTTGATCTCCGGGCAAGGCAAAGCGGCGCCGCAGCGCGGCGCCCTCCACAACCGCGGCACATTCGCAGCATTCGGCAAGAACATCCAAGTGCGGCAGAGTTTCATCGAGCGCCAACTGTGTCAGCGCGACACTGCACACGTGAGCGACCCCGCTGGATCAGAGCGGCTTCCAGGAGGAACGCGCGCCTGCGCGGCCGCTCTTGATCTCAGTGCAAGGCAGAGCGGCGCCGCGGCGCGGCGCCCTCCACAAATGCGACAAGCGCCGGGGAGCCGCTGCGCGCCACCCTCGGCCTAAGTCCGTTTCGATGGTGCATGGTCCGTCGGCATTGTCGGGCCGATACAGGCGACGCCGGTTCCACGCTTCTGCAGATCCAGACCTGTCTGCCTCCTCTGCTGGCGAACCAGAGCCGCCATCAGCGCAGCTGGCTGTCCTTGCTCCCGCGGCGGTTGTAGCCGGCAGCGCCGCCCGCAGCCTGTTCCTGTGCCTGTTGGCAGGCGATGCACAAGCGCACACCAGGCACAGCTTCGCGCCGCGCCTGCGGAATCGGCGCGTCACATTCTTCGCACTCGGCCAGGCTGGGTCCGCTTGGCATCCGCCCGCGCGCTCGCTTGATCGCGTCCTTGATGGTTGCGTCTATCTGGTCCTGAACTGCGCCGTCGCCGGCCCATCCTGTGGCCATGATTCACTCCTGTGTCGATTCGCCCCCAGCCTAACGACCCGGCGCCCACTGTTCAATCAAAGTCCTTGCACCCGCGAGGCTGACGTCAAGATGGGTCCGCGACGTGGGCTTTGGATCTGGATGGGAAGCGGGATCTGCTTTCCGATTTGCCGAGCCAGACATCATTCTGGCGTTCGGCGCCGTGTAACATCGATGTACGTTGACCACGCGAAGTATCGAGCCACTCGCGTTCGTAGCCACCACCATTCCCTCGGGAGGTTCGTTGTCATGATTCGCGCATGGATCGCTTTTGGCCTTCTCTTCTTGCTCAGTGGACTGGCTTTCGGCCAGACCATTTCGGTAGGAAGCGCCTCAGGTACGGCTGGCGGCGGGACGACGCCAGCACTAGTCCCAGTTTCATTCACACGAAATGCCGCGGCGCCAGTGGCAGACTTCATCGCTCGCGTGAACTACCCAACAGTCAATCTCGATGCAACTGCAGCAGGCGTGAATGGCGGCGGTTGCTCGGTAAACGACGCCAGCGGATTCGTAACCGTTCTGCCGCCGGCAGGACTGCAAGACGTGACATCAAACACTTACTGCAACATTACTTTCACCATCGCACCTGGTGCGCCGTCCCCGAGTACGCAGAACCTGACACTCAGCTTTGCACCTGGTGGCGAGTGCATAGACCAGAATGCCAACATCGTAGCCTGCAACTTCTCAAACGGCGCAATCTCAGTCGCTTCGCCATCACAAGGCCCATCGCTTGCCTACAACCCGTCCGCCGGCGCCAGTGCCGGCACCGGCGGCCCGGTCAACTTCACAGGGGTGACCACCGTCGGCACCACGGGTAATGGCACGATTGTCGCCACGCCCTCGGGTGGTGCCGCGTCTGGTACCACCACGCTGGGGAGCTTCAGCATCACCGGCGCCGATGCGGCCAGCTTCACCCGCACCAGTGCCGCCACGCTGACCTTCACCGCTGGCGTCAACACGCCGCAGAACATCACCCTGACCTGTGTCTCCGGCGCGGCCACCCGTACCGCCAATCTGCAGGCCACCGAGACCATCACCGGTGGCGCCACCACGCAGCGCTTCTGGGTGCTGAGCTGCCCGGCCGGCAGTCCCAATCCTCTCGGCCCAAGCCTCGCCTACAACCCGACGGCGGGCGCCAGTGCCGGCACCGGCGGCCCGGTCAACTTCACAGGGGTAACCACCGTCGGCACGACGGGCAATGGCACGATCGTCGCCACGCCCTCAGGTGGCGCGGCTTCTGCCACCACCACCCTCGGCAGCTTCAGCATCACGGGCGCCGATGCCGCCAGCTTCACCCGCACCAGCGCAGCCACGCTGACCTTCACCGCCGGCGTCAATACGCCGCAGAACATCACCCTGACCTGTGTCTCCGGCGCGGCCACCCGTACCGCCAATCTGCAGGCCACCGAGACCATCACCGGTGGCGCCACCACGCAGCGCTTCTGGGTGCTGAGCTGCCCGGCCGGCAGTCCCAATCCTCTCGGCCCAAGCCTCGCCTACAACCCGACGGCGGGCGCCAGTGCCGGCACCGGCGGCCCGGTCAACTTCACAGGGGTAACCACCGTCGGCACGACGGGCAATGGCACGATAGTCGCCACGCCCTCGGGTGGCGCGGCTTCTGCCACCACCACGCTCGGCAGCTTCAGCATCACCGGCGCCGATGCGGCCAGCTTCACCCGCACCAGTGCCGCCACGCTGACCTTCACCGCCGGCGTCAACACGCCACAGAACATCACCCTGACCTGCGTTTCCGGCGCCGCCGGGCGTACTGCCAATCTGCAGGCGACTGAAACGATTACCGGCGGCGCGACCACGCAGCGCTTCTGGGTGCTGAGCTGCCCGGCAGGCAGTCCCAATCCTCTCGGCCCAAGCCTCGCCTACAACCCGACTGCGGGCGCCAGTGCCGGCACCGGCGGCCCGGTCAACTTCACAGGGGTAACCACCGTCGGCACCACGGGCAATGGCACGATAGTCGCCACGCCCTCGGGTGGCGCGGCTTCTGCTACCACCACGCTCGGCAGCTTCAGCATCACCGGCGCCGATGCGGCCAGCTTCACCCGCACCAGTGCCGCCACGCTGACCTTCACCGCCGGCGTCAACACGCCACAGAACATCACCCTGACCTGCGTTT
>JBFWOF010000038.1:0-63724 GCA_050250665.1 Lysobacterales bacterium
CCAAGGTTGCAGTCGATGTGAGTCTGGAGACCATTCAGACCCTGGGCGGCAATGGCTACATCAATGGCTATCCGGCCGGACGTCTGCTACGCGACGCCAAGCTCTACGAAATTGGTGCAGGCACCCAGGAAATTCGCCGCATGCTCATCGGCCGCGAGCTGTTTGCCGGCAAGCACTGAGGCGCGCGCGAACCCGTGGTGCTGGCGGCACCTGGCGCAGTGAAGACGTCGAATCCCGAAATCTGGGGGCAAAGCTTCACGCCTTTGTCGTTTACATGAGCGTCGCGTACGCGTAATTTCGGCTGATCGGTGTCCATGTGGAGGGCGACGATGGCGCAGGGTGACGAACTCTTCGAGTTCGCGGCCGAACCGGCCGCAGCCGAGCCATGGAATGTGCTGATCGTCGATGACGAACCAGCGGTACATGAAGTGACCAGACTGGTGCTCGGGACCTTCCGGTTCGAAGACCGACCCCTGAAGTTCCATCACGCCTACTCGGCTGCCGAAGCCCGTGATCTGCTGCGCAACACCGCAGACATCGGCGTGATGCTGCTCGATGTGGTGATGGAATCGGATCAGGCCGGGCTGGATCTGGTCAAGTTCGTGCGCCAGGAGCTGCACAACCACTTCGTCCGCATCGTGCTGCGCACCGGACAGCCGGGCCAGGCGCCCGAGCACGAAGTCATCACCAACTACGACATCAACGATTACAAGGACAAGACCGAGCTCACGGCGCAGAAGCTGCGCACGATGATGTATGCCACGCTGCGGGCCTATCGCGACGTCATGCTGATCGAGCGCAACCGCCTGGGACTGGAGCGCGTGATTGCGGCCTCGGCACACATCTTCTCGCATCAGAAATCGCACGAATTTGCCTCGGCCGTGCTGGCGCAGCTGGGCAATGTGGTGGGCTTGGAGCGCGGCGCACTGTATTGCAAGCCGGTGGAGCACGTCAGCGATTCCGGCGAGAACCTGGTGGTGGCAGCAGCAACCGGCGACTACGCCCGCTATGTCAATGAGCCGGTCGATACCGCTTTGCCCAAGCACCTGCTGGATTCAGTGCATAGAGCCTACGAGCTCAAGGAAAACCTCTTCGCCGAGGATCACTATGTGCTGCATTTCACCGACAGCCACAGCACCGAAAGCCTGCTCTATGTCGGCGAGACACCCAAGCTGCGGGACGTTGATTACCGACTGGTGCAGCTGTTCTGTACCAATGTCTCCATCGCCTTCGAGAACCTGCATCTGAACAAGGAGCTGTTCGAGAGCCAGCTGGAGATGGTCTACCTGCTCGCAGGCGCCGCGGAAACGCGCTCGCGTGAAACCGCCAACCATGTGCGTCGCGTCGGCCTGATTGCCGAACTCATCGGCCAGGCAGTCGGCATGGATGAGCAGGAAGCCGGCATGCTGCGCTTTGCTGCGCCGCTGCACGATATCGGCAAGATCGGCATTCCCGATGCCATCCTCAACAAGCCGGGACCGCACACCGCCGAAGAATCGGTGGTCATGCGCACGCATGCGGAGCTCGGCGCGCAGATGCTGGGCGCCTCACGGCGTCCGCTGATGCAGCTGGCGGCGCAGATTGCGCGCGAACACCACGAGAACTGGGATGGTTCGGGCTATCCCCGTGCGCTCAAGGGCGAAGGCATCGGCTTGCCGGGTCGTATTGTCGCTCTGGCAGACGTTTATGACGCGCTCGGCAGCAATCGCTGTTACAAGAAGGCTTGGGCCGAAGAAGAAGTGCAGGCCTTCCTGCGCGGCCAGTCAGGACGCAAATTCGACCCGAAGCTGGTCGATCTGCTGTTCGAGAACTGGCAGGCCGCCGAAGACATCCGCAAGCGTCTGCCCGATTGACGTAGACGCCGGTCGCGACGCAAGGTCGCTCCTACAGTGGGATTGGGCTCGGCCCGCGATGCTCTGGACTTACCCGACTACCCGTCGCGGATGAATCCGCTCCCACAGATTGTTGCCGCCCCTGTGGGAGCGGGCTCTGCCCGCGTACAGGCTTGCCGCAGCCCCCATGCGTCGTCAGTGACCGAGCTGCGCGGTCTCAATCCCCGTATTCATTGGTGGTACGGGACTCCCTGGCACGATTGGGATCCTGGATGCGCTGCAGCCGCTCCATGATGATCCGCACCACTTCGCGCCGCAGCTCGCTACGGATCAGGTCTTCTTCCTGACCGGCGCCGATGGCCTGCTGTTCGTCGAAGCTGTAGGTGCGCGACAAAGCCAGCGGTGTAGTCGGCACCAGCGGCTTGCCGTCGGCGTCGTCGACGGCATAGGTCACGCGATAGTTCAGCTCGTACTCGCCCACCTTGGCGCGCGAATCCAGACTGACCACATTGCGCTCCATGGTCTCGCTGTCGATACGCAGCCTAGTGACACCGACGCTGCCCACCGGACGCAGGCTGGTGCCGGCGCTCTCCAGTTCCCGCTCCAGGTCCATGACCAGCACGCTGTCCCGGTTCACTGCCTGGATCGCCACGGAGCCCAATGCTTCGGGCAGCGGTGCGCTTTGCCTCAGCGTATAGCCGCAGGCGCCGGCGGCCAGCATGGCCGCGCCCAGCAAGGCGGCGCGCAGGGTATGGGTTGCAGCCATGGCTCGATACTCCTGACTCAGTCGGTAACCACAATATTGACCAGTTTGTCTGGCACCACAATGAACTTGCGCACGGTCTTGCCTTCGGTGAAGCGCGCCACGTCCGGATGACTCAGGGCCAGGGGCCGCAAGACGTCCTCAGTACTGCCGGGCGCCACCTCCAGCTTGCCCCGCAGCTTGCCGTTGACCTGCACCACCACCGTGATCTGATCCTTGATCAAGGCCTGCGGATCCGCCTTCGGGAAGGGCTGATCCTCCAGCAGGGTTTCAGTATGACCGAGCAGCTGCCACAAAGCGTGGCAGGTGTGTGGCGTAATCGGATTCAGCAGCAGCGCAATCGCCTCCCAGCACTCCTGCAGCACCGCCCGCGAAGCCGGACCGCTGACCTCGAACTTGCTGACGGCGTTGCTCAGTTCCATCACTTTGGCGATGGCGGTGTTGAAGGTATAGCGCGTGCCGATATCGCGGTTCACGCCCTCGATGGTCTCGTGCAGCTTGGTGCGCAGTGCCTTGTCGGCAGGCGTCATTGCCGCCAGATCCAGCGCAGGCGCCGCACCGCCTTCGACAAACTCGGCCGCCATGCGCCAGATGCGGCGCAGGAAACGGGCCATGCCTTCGACGCCCGACTGACTCCATTCCAGTTGCTGATCGGGCGGCGCTGCGAACATCGAGAACAGGCGTACGGTGTCGGCGCCGTATTCGTCGATCAGGGCCTGCGGATCGACGCCGTTGTTCTTGCTCTTGCTCATCTTCTCGACCGCGCCGATGGTCACCGGCAAACCGTCGGCCTTGAGCGTGGCACCGGTCATGCGACCATGACTGTCGCGCTCGATATCGACCTCGGCCGGATTGATCCAGTGACGCTTGCCATCGCTCTCGCGATAGAAAGTCTCGGCCACCACCATGCCCTGACACAGCAGATTGATCGCCGGCTCATCGCTGTGCACATAGCCGAAATCGCGCATGGCCTTGTGCCAGAAACGGAAATACAGCAGATGCATGACCGCATGCTCGATGCCGCCGATATAGAGATCGATGGGCAGCCAGTAGTTGGCGCGCTCGTCGAGCATGGTCGGCGCATTTGGCGAGGTGTAGCGAGCGTAATACCAGGAGGATTCAACAAAGGTGTCGAAGGTGTCGGTTTCACGCGTGGCCGGGCCACCACTGATCGGGTCGGTGGTCTGGATGAACGAGGGCATCGACTTGATCGGCGACGCCACGCCCGAGAAGCGCACATCTTCGGGCAGCACCACCGGCAGCAGCTCCGGCGGCACCGGCACCGCGTCGCCGTTCTCGCGATAGACCATGGGTATCGGACAACCCCAATAGCGCTGACGCGACACACCCCAGTCGCGCAGTCGGAAATTCACCTTGCGCTGTCCGCGACCCTGGGCTTCCAGCTGCGCCGCCAGAGCGTCGAAGGCGTCGCGATAGTTCTTGCCATCGAGCAATTCGCCCGAATTCACGCAGATGCCTTTTTCCGTATACGCGCCCTGGGACAGGTCAACTGCTCGGGACCCGGGACCCGGGACCCGGGACCCGGTGGAAGCGCAGGGCTCGCTCAACGGGGCCGATTTACCGCTCGGCGCTCCTGACGAGCCAGATTCTGATCCTTCCCGGGTCCCCGGTCCCGGGTCCCCGGTCCCATCAGCCGCCGGCGCAATCACCTGCCTGATCGGCAATCCATAGCGCGTGGCAAATTCCCAGTCGCGCTGATCGTGACCGGGCACCGCCATGACCGCGCCGGTACCGTAGCCCATCAACACGAAATTGGCCGCCCAGACCGGAATTCGCTCGCCACTGATCGGATGGATGGCATACACGCCGAGCGGCATGCCCTTCTTCTCCATGGTCTCGACTGCCGCTTCGGCCACGGCCGCCTGGCTGCATTCGGCGATGAAGGCCGCCAGTGCCGGATTGCCCTGTACAGCCTTGCGCGCCAGCGGATGTTCCGCAGCCACCGAGACGAAGGTCACGCCCATCAACGTGTCCGGGCGCGTGGTGTAGACCGTCAGCGGCTCGCTCTCACCCTCGACGGCGAACTGGATGTCCAGACCCTCGGAGCGGCCGATCCAATTGCGCTGCATGGTCTTGACCGAATCCGGCCAGCCGCTCATCTGATCCAGATTGCCGAGCAGTTCCTCGGCATAGTCGGTGATACGGAAGAACCACTGCGGGATTTCGCGACGCTCGACCGTGGCACCGGAGCGCCAGCCCTTGCCGTCTACCACCTGTTCGTTGGCCAGCACGGTCTGATCAATCGGATCCCAGTTGACCACCGAGTTCTTGCGGTACACCAGCCCCTTGTTGAACAGTTCGGTGAAGAAGCGCTGTTCATGCTGGTAGTACTGCGGCGTGCAGGTCGTGACTTCACGCGACCAGTCATAGGCAAAGCCGAGCGCCTTCAGCTGGCGCTTCATGTTGCCGATGTTGGCGTAGGTCCATTCAGCCGGTGGCACATGGCGGGAAATCGCCGCGTTCTCCGCCGGCAGGCCAAAGGCATCCCAGCCCATCGGCTGCAGCACGTTCTTGCCGAGCATGCGCTGATAGCGGCTGACCACATCGCCGATGGTGTAGTTGCGCACATGACCCATGTGCAGTGCCCCGGACGGGTACGGCAACATGCACAAGCAATAGAACTTCTCGCGATTGGGGTCTTCGCTCACTTCGAAAGCGCGAGTGCGCTCCCAGAAGGCTTGCGCGGCCGATTCGACGCTGCGCGGTTCGTAGGTGGTCTGCATGGCCAGGAGCCGGTCGGAAATTGAACCGCCAAGATTAGCGCAGAAAGGGTGGAGCTTGCGCGCGACCGGCGGCGGCATTCGTGGAAACTGACACAGCCCGAGAGTCGCCTTGCCTACTTGCGAGCCACCTGTCCCGTCCCGAAACTGCCCAAGGGCCATAACCCCCCGGCGTCATTGCGACCCCGGACTTGATCCGGGGGAAGCAATCCAGGTGCGTGCAGCGATACCTGGATCGCTTCGTCGCTGCGCTCCTCTCCATGAACCCATGTCGTAACGTGTTGATTTGTGGTCGTTGATGTAGGTTGGGCTAAGCGCAGCGTGCCCGACAATGGACACTGGTGTTGGGCTAAGCGCAGCGTGCCCAACCTACAGTTCATGGCCCGCCCCGTGCCCCCTACCCCGTGCCCCTTCAACTCCGCAGTTTCTGCACATTACGCCTCGCCATCACATTGCTTTTCCCGATTCCGCCCCAACATCGCAGCACATTGACCTTTGGAGCCGCGCCATGACCGCCTCGACCGACATCTTCAATGCGACACAGGACAACTTCGAGACCGACGTACTCGAAGCCTCGTTCACCACGCCGGTGCTGGTCGATTTCTGGGCGCCGTGGTGCGGGCCCTGCAAGACCCTGATGCCGATGCTTGATCGCATCGTCACCGAGGCCAAGGGCACGGTGAAGCTGGCCAAGGTCAACACCGACGAGGAAATGGCGCTGGCCGGCAGCTTCGGCATCCGCAGCCTGCCTACGGTGGTGCTGTTCAAGGACGGCCGACCGGTGGACGGATTCATGGGCGCCCAGCCCGAAGGCGCAGTCCGAGCTCTGCTGGCCAAGCATGTAGGCGCGGCACCTGCGGAAGCAGAAGTGGAGGAAGACTTCGATGTCGACCCCAACAGCGAAGATCTGGCCACCCTGATCGATACCCTCCAGGGCGAAATCGAAGCCCATCCGGAGAAGACCGAGCTGAAGGCAGAACTGGCTGACGCGCTGCTGCGCGCCGGCGCACTGGAAGAGGCCGTGGCCCTGCTCGAGCAGCTGCCGGCCGAGGCTCAGGACCATGACGCCGCACGCCGGGCACGCGCCCGCATGGGCTTCATCCAGGCGATCGAAAACGCGCCGGGCGATGCCGAACTGCAGACCGCAATCGCCCAGGACAGCAGCAATCTGCTGGCCCGCTACCAGCTCGGCGCGCTGTTCCTCCTGGCGGGTCAATACGCCGCGGGCATGGATCAGTTCCTGACCATCCTGCGCACCGACCGCAAGTTCAACGACGACCTCGGCCGACGCGCCCTGATCGACGCCTTCCGCCTCGTCCCGGACCAGGAACTGGTGGGCGATTATCGTCGGCGCATGACCAGCCTGCTGTTCTGAGTCCCTTCTATTTTCGCCAGGAGCCACCTTGCGTCGCGAAAGGTCCACCCAACCCGTGGGTCTGAGGTAGGAGCGACCTCGCGTCGCGACCGCCTGCGCGACAACCAGGAACCGAGGTGAGGTGTAGTGGGGAGCAGTAGTAGGTCACGTTGACCCAAAGGGTCTACGTGACAGCTGCGTCAGTCACTGAGTGCGTTGTAGTTTCGGCAGGAGCGACCTTGCGTCGCGAAAGGTCCACCCAACCCGTGGGTCTGAAGCAGGAGCGACCTCGCGTCGCGACCGCTATGGCGCGCCGGGGAGGCGAAGATTGGGAACCTCGGCGTGTTGCGGCCGGCAGCGCAATGCAGAGAACACCGAGGGACCCAGAGAACATGGACAAAGCAAAACGGTCTTCGAACAAAGCCCTTCTCTGCGTTCTCCGCGGCCCTCAGCGTTCTCCGCGTTGAAGCTTCTGCCCGCCAGTCAGGGCGAAGGTCGACTGGTGCCGTATGCCGATGAACCACGGTCGCGCCGCGAGGGCGCTCCTACAGGAGCAGGCCTACTGATCCTGGAGCGACCTCGCGTCGCGACCGCCGCGAGTCGCTGGCATACGCAATCCCGAGCAGCACTGACCTGGCGCTATCCCCCTTAAGGATGAGCCTCGGCAACTCTTGCCCCCACCTGCACCGGATGCAGCAGCGGCTCGCGAAAGGCATGATGCGTCAGTACCCCCGGCGGAGGCGATACATGGCAGCACTGAACTGGCGTCGCGGCGGCTTGCGCCTGCAGCTGACGCTGTTCTATGTGGCGCTGTCGATCCCGGCGCTGTTGCTGCTGGAACAGTCGATCATGGCTTTCGAGTTCCAGCGTTGCGTGCGCCAGTTGGATGACGGCCGCGTGCAACAGGTGCTCGAACGTGAGGCTGTGCAGTTTGAAGCGGCGCTGGCACGCGGTATAGCCGCGCCAGAGATCGATCAGCGCCTGCGGCGATTCGTGCTGGAACTGGAGCGTCCGCGGGAAAGCCTGGGCACCAAGGCGGCTTATGTGCTGCTGGAGCTGACGCCTCATCCCTTCGCCGCCAGCCTGCAACCCGTCAGTCAAGACATGCTGCAAGCTCAGGAACAGTCAGGCATGGTCATTCGCCGCTGGAAGGCGCCGCTGGCCGATCGCGAGGAAAGGCTGGTGCTGGATCTGGCGGTGCCGTCGCCCTGGCGACATCTGGCTGACCGGCTGAGCTTTGAATGGCCGATCGCGGTCGCCTATCTGGTGGTCTTCGTGCTCGGCTCCGCCTGGTTCATGCGCCGCCGGGTGCTGGTACGGATTTCCCGGATCGGCGCCGCGGCACAATCCTGGGCGCGGGGTGATTTCGCGCCGCATCTGGCCGATCAGAGCAGCGATGAACTCGGCGAACTGGCGCAGGACCTCAACCGCATGGCGGCCGATCTCAAGGCCCTGTTCGCGACCCGATCGACCCTGGCCACGCTGGAGGAACGCCGGCGCCTGGCGCGCGATCTGCACGACACGGTCAAGCAGAAAGTCTTCGCCCTGTCGTTGCAGGTGGCGGCGGCACGCCAGAGTGGCGCCGATCCCGAGCGCCTGCAGCAGCGACTGAGCGAAGCCGATGCCCTGGTCGAGGAAATCCAGCGGGAGCTGGCCGATCTGCTGCGCGAGTTGCGCGAAGACGCCGGTGCCGCCGAGGATCTGATTCCCTCGCTGCAGCGCCGACTGGCCGATTTCTCGCGCCGCAGCGGATTGGCCGTCGACAACGATCTGCCGGAAACCCTGAATCTGGCGCCGACCCACGCCGAAGCCGTGCTGCGCATCGCCGACGAGGCCCTGGCCAACGCCTGGCGTCACAGCGCCGCCAGCACCATTCGGGTGCGCCTGCGGCGTGAAGCTCAGCGTGTCTGTCTGCAAATTTCCGACAATGGCCGCGGCGGCGCCCGCGAATCCCGGCTGGGCATGGGCCTGACCAATATGCGCCAACGCGCCGCCACCCTGCCGATGGGCGAGTTTGCGGTAAGCAGCCCGGACGGTGCCGGCACCGAAGTCAGCCTGATTTTTGAATTGGGGGAATGATCCTGGAATCCTCAGTTGACCGCTTTCGGCACCCATAGCATGCTGATTCTTCGGACTATTGAGATGCTGGGCCACATCAACCATCAGGTGAGTTCGCTACGGGGCAGATTGCACGCTTTTGGCGGCGCAGGGCGGCGTTGCAACTCGTCGGGATAGCGGGCTATCCCTCCTCATTGCGCCTTGCCCTACACCCCCAAAAACGCACACTCTACCCCGTCCAACTGAGGGTTCCAGGATGAACAAGCTGCGAGTGTTGCTGGTGGATGATCATGCGGTCGTACGTCAGGGCCTGCGCGCCTATCTGGAGCTGCAGCCCGATATCGAGGTCTGCGGCGAGGCCGGCAATGCCAGTCTGGGGGCCGAACTGGCCGGCCAGCTGCTGCCCGATGTCGCTCTGGTCGACATGGTCATGCCTGGCGGAGATGGCGTCGCCGCCACGAGTGCCATCCGCGCGGCCAGCCCCAGGACCCAGGTGGTCATCCTGACGTCCAGCACCGACGAGAGCACCGTGCGCCCGGCATTGGCCGCTGGCGCGGTGAGTTATCAACTGAAGGATGTGGCCGGCGCCGAGCTGGTCGACACGGTCAGACGCGCCGCCCAGGGCGAAACCCTGCTGCACCCACGCGTTGCTGCGGGTCTGGTGCGCACACTGCGCGACGACGCCCGGCCGGACCCGCTGGCTCAGCTGAGCACCCGCGAACGCGAAGTGCTGATGCTGATCGCCCAGGGCATGTCCAATCTCAACATCGCCGAGCGCCTCGGCATTGGCGAAGCCACCGTCAAGACCCATGTCGGCAATCTTCTGAGCAAACTCGATCTCACCGACCGCACCCAGGCCGCGGTCTGGGCCTGGCGACAGAAGCTGGTGTCGCCGCCTTGAGAGCGGGTTGTTGGTTGTTGGTTGTCGGTTGTCGGTTGTCGGTTGTCGGTTGAGGGCAAAAGGGCACGGGTTGGAGCCGGAGGCTCGAGAGCTTCTGTAGGTCCAGACTTGTCTGGACCTACAAGAGCGGGCCTTTTGAGAGCCATGCGCATAGTCCCAAAACCGCGCAGAACATGCCCGTGCTGTTGTAGGCCGGGTCCTTCGCGTCGACGTCCTTTGCTCAAGCCCTTAGATCACATACGCGAGGCGCCCGGCGCTTTTCGGTATACCGCGTCGCGGCCGCCGGCGCGAACCAACGCAAGGCGCATTCCGATTCAACCGCGCGCCGGAGCCGCGCTACTTCACTACCGAGCACTTGTCGGAGCTCAACAGCGGCCGAGCAGGCGCTCGGCCCTCCTCAAGGTGACGACTCACCCGCTTTTCCCGTGCCCCGCCCCAGGCCCCGCTCTCGACCGACAACCGACAACCGACAACCAGCAACCGGCAACCGACAACCGACAACCGGCAACGCTCTCAAGGCAACACCACCACCTTGCCTACTACCTTGCGCGCGGCCATGTCCATCAGCGCCTGCGGCGCTTCTGCCAGGCGGTAGGTCTTCGAGACCAGTGGTTTGAGCTGGCCCTGGGCTATCCATCCCAGCAGTTCCTGCACGCCGGCGGCATTGGCCTTGGGTTCGCGCTTGGCGAATTCACCCCAGAACACTCCTACCAGCGAGGCACCCTTGAGGAGCGGCAGATTCAGTGGCAGTGCCGGCACATTGCCGTCAGCGAATCCGATCACCAGATGGCGTCCGCGCCAGGCGATGGAACGAAAAGCGGCCTCGGTGTAAGCGCCGCCTACCGGGTCGAAGACCACATCGACGCCCTTGCCGCCCGTCAGCGTCTTGAGCCGCTCGCGCAGATCTTCATTGCTGTAATCGATCAGCTCATCGGCTCCGTGCTGGCGACACACGGCGAGTTTCTCGGGTGTGCTGGCAGCAGCGATGACCTTGGCGCCGATGGCCTTGGCAATCTCCACCGCGGCCAGACCTACGCCGCCAGCGGCGCCGAGCACCAGCACCGTTTCGCCAGGCTGCAGCGCGGCGCGATCCCGCAGCGCATGCCAGCTGGTGCCATAGGCCAGCACAAGGCTGGCAGCCAGCGCCATCGGCACCCCAGGCGGCAGCGGCATGCACAGGGCGGCATCGACCACGCATTCCTCGGCAAAACCGCCGATACCGCAAAGCGCGGCGACCGGCATGCCGATCTTCAATCCGGACACCTCACTGCCCACCGCCGTGATCGTGCCCGCGATCTCCGCGCCGGGCGAGAACGGCAGCTGCGGCTGCATCTGGTACTTTTTCTGGATGATCAGCACATCCGGGAAATTGACCCCGGCAGCAGCGACCTTGATCCGCACCTGTCGCGGGCCCGGCTCGGGCAGCTCGATGTCCTTGAGCTGCAGGGTTTCGGGTCCGCCCCATTGTTCACAGAGGATGGCTTTCATGGTGGGGTCCTTGGGGTTGGTGGGGTGGTCCTGGTCTCGGGGACAGACGCCAAAGCGCGGATCTTGATCGGGATGGAGGAAAACGTGAGGCGTCACAGGATCGGTAAAACGTAAAACGTGAAACGTCAATTGAAAGGCCGGAGCGCTGCGCTTCTAAAATTGACGTTTTACGTTTTACGTTTCACTACTGCCTGCCACCAATCCACAGTCACGCCGCCCCGAGTGCGGGCGGCGTGACCTACGGCACGATTCGACGCTAGAACCATTCATCCTGCATCGCATAGGCCGTGTCATCGACCTGGCTGACCAGCTTTGCGGCGTGCTCGACCAGTGGCAGCTCGGTGGCATAGAAGAAGCGGCAGGCCTGCAATTTGCCCTCGTAGAAGGGCTGATCGACGGCATTGGCGCTGGGCAGTGCACGGGCGGCGGCGGTGGCCTGCCACAGCCAGACCCAGGCGATGCTCAGATGCCCCATCAGTTGCATGTAGTGCTGGGCATTGGCGAGCACCTGACGGACTTCGCCGGCGGCCATACGCTGGCCGGCGCTCCGGGTGGTCTTGCCGGCCAGCTCTGCGGCTGCACCCAGCTGCGCAGCCAAAGGCCGCAAGGATTCAATCTGCGCCGCCTCGGCACAGGTGGCCGCAACCTTCCCCAGCAGCAGCTTGAGGGCGGCGCCGCCGTCCATCATCGCCTTGCGTCCCAGCAGATCCAGCGCCTGGATGCCGTTGGTGCCTTCGTGGATGGGATTGATGCGGTTGTCGCGATAGCACTGCTCGACCGGGTAGTCGCGGGTGTAGCCATAGCCGCCGAGGATCTGGATCGCCAGCTCGTTGGCCTTGAGCGCGTAGTCCGAGCCCCAGGCCTTGATGATGGGCGTCAGCAGCTCCAGCAACTGATGGCTCTCGCTGCGCAGGGTCTCGTCGCTGTCGAGGGCGTGATCGACCAGCATCGAGGCATAAAAGCCCAGCACCTGGGCGCCTTCGATGTAGCACTTCTGCATCAGCAGCATGCGCCGGATGTCGGCGTGTTCGATCAGCGTCACCGGTGGCGCAGTCGGATCCTTCTGATCCGGATGGCGACCCTGACGTCGTTCGCGGGCGTACTTCAGCGAGTACTGATAGCCCACCGAACCCTGCTGCACCGCGCCCATGCCGACGCCGATGCGTTCCTCGTTCATCATGTGGAACATGTAGCCGAGGCCATGATGCGGCTTGCCGACCAGCTCGGCGTGACAGTCGTCGTTCTCGCCGAACTTGAGGAAGGTATTGACGCTGCCGCGCTGACCCATCTTGTGGTTGAGGCCAGCCAGCTGCACGTCATTGCGCTCGCCGCGGCTGCCGTCGGCATTGACGCGCCAGCGCGGCACGATGAACAGACTGATGCCACGCACGCCAGCCGGGGCGCCATCGATCTTGGCCAGCAGCAGATGCACGATGTTCTCGCCGAGTTCATGGTCGCCGGCCGAAATCCACATCTTGGCGCCGACGATGCGGTAACTGCCGTCCGGCTGGGGAATGGCGCGGGTCTTGATGTCCGACAGCGATGACCCGGCCTGCGGCTCGGACAGACACATGGTCCCGTAATAGCGACCTTCGATGATCGGCTGCATGTAGCGGCGTTTCTGGTCTTCGGTGCCATATACCGTCAGCAGATTGGCCGCCGCGCGCGCCAGCGCTGGATAGGCGATGGTGCCGGCGTTGGCGGCCGAGAACAACGAATCGCAAGCCTGGGTCACGACAAAAGGCAGTTGCATGCCACCCTGCTGGTAATCAGCCAGCGCCGCGCAGAAGCCGGCGCCGTTGAAGGCGTCCATGGCCTCGGCGATTTCCGGAATCAGCTCGACCTTGCCATCGACCATGCGCGGCTCGTTGAGATCGCCCTTGCGGTTGTGCGGCAGGAATTTCTCGACCGCGATCTGGTGCGCCAGTTCGATGGCGGCGTCGAAGGTATCGCGGCTGTGCTCGGCAAAGCGCGGATAGGTCGTCAGGCGCTCGACGCCCAGCAATTCGTACAGTGTGAAATCCAGATGGCGGCGATCGGTCAGCGGGCTGGCGCTCATGGTGACTCCTGCAGTGATGAGTCATTCTGCCGATGTGACTCATCTAGCGTCAAGTCCGGAGAATGACTATGATGTGACGGGACGCTGCTGCCTTTCGCAGGTCACGGTGACCGCAGCGCGGTCCACGTGACGCAAGCTTGGCCGGTACGACAGGAGTGAAACGTGAAACGTAAAACGTCAATTTCTGGCGCGGCTTCAGCGGCTCTGGCACGTCACGTTGACCGCAGTGCGGTCTACGTGACGCAAGCTGGCCCGGTATGACAGGAGTGAAACGTGAAACGTAAAACGTCAATTTCTGGCGCGGCTTCACCGGCTCTGGTAGGTCACGTTGACCGCAGAGCGGTCTACGTGACGCAAGCTGGCCCGGTATGACAGGAGTGAAACGTGAAACGTAAAACGTCAATTTCTGGCGCGGCTTCACCGGCTCTGGTAGGTCACGTTGACCGCAGAGCGGTCTACGTGACATCAGGCTGGCCGTCAGGACAGAAGTCAAGCTCGGATCGTAGAGCGTCAATCCCAGACCGCGGCTTCACCTTGTCACGTAGTCCGCTGCGCGGACAACGTGACCTACACCAGCGTGCGGTCGCATGACCAAGGCTGCACGCCCTACCCGGCTGGCCAAGGCGCTGCGTGAACCCGCGGCACCGAAGGCAACGCCGCTGGATCTGTTCCAGCTGGCCAAGCGCTTGTGGCTGTCGGGTGAGCGTATCGATATCGGCGCGCTGGCCGAGCGCCTGAAGATCGGGCGCGCCACTGCTTTTCGCTGGGTCGGCAGCCGAGATCTGCTGCTGGGCGAGATTCTCTGGTCCATGTGCGAAACGCTGATGACCGAAGCCGCCAGCCAGGCCTCAGGCCAGGGCGCTCAGCGGGTCGCCGCCATCTGCGAACACGCCGTGCGCGCGATCGTCAATTTCCGCCCGCTGCGGCAATTCGTGCGCCAGGATCCCGAATACGCGCTGCGCCTGCTGACCAGCAAGATCGGCCCGGTGCAGGGTCGCAGCATCGAGCGGGTGCGCGAACTGTTGCAGGCAGAGGAAGGCCGCGGCGCGCTGACCCTGCCGCTCAAGGTCGACACCCTCGCCTACCTGATCGTGCGCCTGTGCGAGTCCTTCATCTATGCCAAGGTCATCAGCGACCAGCAGATCGATGTCGGCGATGCCGGGCTGGCGATCGAGCTGCTGCTGTCGGGGCGGGTGGAGGGGCGGAATGGCTAGAAACCCCTCGTTCAGGTTTGCCCGCAGCGTAGGTCACGTTGGCCGCGCAGCGGACTACGTGACATCCGAGCCGCACAAATCGAGTAGGCCCCGACAGGGCTGTATCGACTACAGCCAAGGCGCCGAGTGCAACTCGGCGATCCCACAAAGCCACAGCGCCGAGTGCAACTCGGCGATCCCGGATGCCTTGCAAACCACACTCCCATCTGACCGGAGCTATCGATGACCACTGAATACACTGCCCGCGACAAGGTCGCGGTGCTGACACTGAACAATCCGCCGGTGAACGGCCTGGGTTTCGACACCCGGGTGGCGCTGGCGGATGGGCTGGATCGCGCGCTGGCCGATCCGGCCATCGATGCCATCGTCATCAACGGCGCCGGCAAGTCCTTCTGCGGCGGCGCCGACATCAAGGAATTCGGTACGCCAGCGGCGTTGGCCGAGCCCAATCTGCTGTCCTTGATCCTGGCCTTCGAGCAGAGCACCAAGCCGGTCGTCATTGCCGTCCATGGCGTCTGCATGGGCGGTGGTCTGGAGCTGGCGCTGGGCTGCCATTACCGCATCGCCGCGCGTGGCACGCAGGTGGCGCTGCCGGAGGTCAAGATCGGTCTGGTGCCCGGTGCCGGCGGCACCCAGCGACTGCCGCGCGCCATCGGTCTGGAGCCGGCCCTGAACATGATCGTGTCTGGCAATCCGGTGGCCAGCGAGTTGCTGGCGGCCATTCCTGGCCAGCGCCTGTTCGACCAGATCGTCGACGGCGATCCGCTCGACGCCGCCATCGCCCTGGCCCAGTCCAAGGTCGGCGCGCCGCTGCCAAGGCTGCGCGATCTGCGCGTCAAGCACGACAACGCCGAGGCTTTCATCGCTTTCGCCCGCCTCACGGTTGGCGCCATGGCCAAGGACTACCCGGCGCCACAGCGCTGCGTCGATTGCGTTGAAGCCGCCGCGCGCAAGCGCTTCGACGAGGGCATCAAGATCGAACGCGAAGCCTTTGCCGCGCTGATGATGACTCCCGAATCACGCGCGCTGCGTCATGCCTTCTTCGGCGAGCGCGCGGCAGCCAAGATTCCGGACGTACCCGAATCCACTCCGACCCGCGAGGTCGGCAAGGTCGGCGTCATCGGCGCCGGCACCATGGGTGGCGGCATTGCCATGAACTTCCTCAATGCCGGCCTGCCGGTGGTGATTCTGGAAACGGCCCAGGAAGCGCTTGATCGTGGCATTGCCACGGTCAACAAGAACTACGAGAGCAGCGTCAAGAAAGGCAAGCTCAGCCCCGAAAAACTGGCGACGCGAATGGGTCTGCTGACGCCTACACTCGACTACGCCGCGCTGGCCGATTGCGATCTGATCATCGAAGCGGTCTACGAGGAGATCGGCGTCAAGGAGAAGGTGTTCAAGCAGCTGGATGCCGTGGCCAAGCCCGGCGCCATCCTGGCCAGCAATACCTCGACGCTGAATGTCGACACCATCGCCAGCTTCACCCAGCGTCCGCAGGATGTGATCGGACTGCACTTCTTCAGCCCGGCCAATGTCATGCCGCTGCTGGAAGTGGTGCGCGCCAAGCTCACCTCGAAGGAGGTGCTGGCCACGGCCATGAAAGTGGCCAAGCGCATCCGCAAGACCGCCGTGGTTTCCGGCGTTTGCGACGGCTTCATCGGCAATCGCATGATCGAGCAATACAGCCGCCAGGCCGGATTCCTGCTGGAGGAAGGCGCGCTGCCGGCGCAGATCGATGGCGCCATGGAGCGTTTCGGCATGGCCATGGGCCCCTTCCGCATGAGCGATCTGGCCGGCAATGACATCGGCTGGGCCATCCGCAAACGGCGCGCCATCGAACAGCCCGAACTCAGCTACCCCAAGGTCTTTGACCGATTGTGCGAGACCGGCCGCTTCGGACAGAAGACCGGCGCCGGCTGGTACGACTACAAGGCGGGCGACCGCAAGGCCTATCCGAGCACGCTGGTGGATGAACTGGTGATCGCCGAATCCCAGGCGCTGGGCATCGATCGTCGCCAGATCAGCGACGAGGAAATCGTCGAGCGCCTGGTCTACGCGCTGGTCAACGAGGGCGCGAAGATCCTGAGCGACGGTATCGCCAGCAAGGCCAGCGACATCGACATGGTCTATCTGACCGGCTACGGCTTCCCGGTGTATCGCGGCGGCCCGATGCGTTATGCCGACGAAATCGGCCTGTGGAATGTGCTGCGGGCGATGCGTCGCTACGCCGCGGCCGATTGCAACGGTCGCCAGGCTGGCGCCTGGGAACCCGCCCCCCTGCTGGTCGACCTGGTCGCCAGCGGCAAGTCCCTGACCTGAATCTTGAGCGAGAGAAAGCCATGAACAACGCAGTGATCGTTTCCACCGCGCGCACCGGCCTCGCCAAGAGCTGGAAGGGCGCCTTCAACATGACCCACGGCGCCACCCTCGGCGCCCACAGCGTACAGCACGCCATCGCCCGCGCCGGCATCGAGGCCGCCGAAGTCGAGGATGTGCTGATGGGCTGCGCCAATCCGGAGGGCGCCACCGGCGTCAACATCGCCCGTCAGATCGCGCTGCGCGCGGGCTGTCCGGTGACCGTGCCGGGCATGACCATCAACCGTTTCTGCTCCAGTGGCTTGCAGACCATCGCATTGGCCGCGCAACGCGTCATCGCCGGCGAAGGCGACGTCTTTGTCGCCGGCGGCGTCGAAAGCATCTCCTGCGTACAGGCGGTGATCAACCAGAACATGCTCAGCGATCCCTGGCTGGCCCAGCACAAACCGGAGCTGTACTGGCCGATGCTGCAGACCGCCGAACTGGTGGCCAAGCGCTATTCGGTCGACAAGGAACGCCAGGATCAATACGGCGTACGCAGTCAGCAGCTGGCTGCAGCGGCACAGGCGGCGGGCCGCTTCAATGACGAGATCGTGCCGATGACCGTGACCATGGGCGTGGCCGACAAGGCCAGTGGTCAACTGCTCTCACGCGAGGTGACCATCGCCGCCGATGAAGGCATCCGCCCCGACACCACCATTGAGGGCGTGCGCGGCATCCGCTCGGCGGTGCCGGGCGGCGTGATCACCGCCGGCAATGCCAGCCAGTATTCGGATGGCAGCAGCAGCGTCGTGGTCATGAACGCCAGGCTCGCCGAGCAGCGCAATCTGAGCCCGCTGGGCCTGTTCAAGGGCTTTGCCGTTGCCGGCTGCGAGCCGGAGGAAATGGGCATTGGACCAGTGTTCGCCGTGCCCAAGCTGCTGGCCCGCGCCGGCTTGACCGTAGACGACATCGATCTGTGGGAACTCAACGAAGCCTTTGCCGTGCAGGTGCTGTACTGCGCCGATCGCTTGGGCATTCCGATGGACCGACTCAACGTCAACGGCGGCGCCATTGCCGTCGGCCATCCCTACGGCGTATCCGGCGCCCGTCTGGTCGGCCACGCCCTGATCGAAGGCAAGCGCCGCGGCGCCAAACACGTGGTGGTGACCATGTGCATCGGCGGCGGCCAGGGCGCTGCGGGCTTGTTTGAGGTGCTGTGAGGAGCAGGGAAACGGGGCACGGGAAACGGGTCACGGGGCACGGGGCACGGGGCACGGGAGAATCTCGAACTGCCGGTATCCGCGCCCTGTGCGGCATCGTTGCGGCAAACAGCGATCGCGGCCAGAGGCCGCTCCCACAGTCCACCCCACTGTAGGAGCGACCTCGCGTCGCGACCGCCAGATTCGTAGCCCGGGCAAGCGCCAGCGCACCCGGGGCTCTTGCGGCAGTGGTTCCCGGGTGCGCCTTTGGCTTACCCGGGCTACCGGCTGCAGGAGCGACCTCGCGTCGCGACCGATTGATCTTTTCGAGAATCCCGCTCAGCGCCGGATCTCAGCGAGAAGCAGGTCGCAGAGGCCGCGGAGGAAAAGCAGAGATCACGGAAGATGGCGAAAGCAGTTCTCCCTGGCTTCTCTCCGTGTGCTCTCAGCCTTTTCTCTGTGTTCTCTGCGTCAGGCTTTTTGTCCGTCCCGCCTCGAAAACAAGTCTCCGCTGGTCGCGACGCAAGGTCGCTCCTACCTGAATCACAAGGTCTCGAACTGCGCCCAGAACTGGCAACGGTCACCGTGGTAATCGTTGATGAGGTGGCTGATGCCGCCGTTGATCTCCAGCGACTGGCGACTGCCGGCCTGATACGGCGGCCATAGCAGGCGCTCATTGAGGCCGGGCTCGCGGCCGTAGGCGAAATCCACCCAGGCGCCGCGCAGGCGCGCGCCGGCGCGGAATTCGGATTCGGGCGGCTGGTTGCGCGCGGCGAACAGCAGCAGCACATCCAGGCCGTGGAAGGATTCCAGCGCGGGCATGTCCGGCAGGATTTCGCTCAGCACATAGTGATAGACGGCATTGCCGTGAGCGGCGTGATCGGCCGCGGCGCGGCGTGCCGTGCAGGTGAACCAGCGGTCGTCGAGCAGATCCAGCCAGGCGCGCTCGGGGCTCGCGTAGTTGGCCAGCGGATACTGCTGCAGCACCTGGGCTGCAATGGTCGGGAACAGGGTCTGGACTGTCGATTGATAATCAGCTGCGGTGGTCGGCCGCTGACTGAGGGGCACCAGTGAGGTGCTTTCATCATCGGTGACCCCGATCAGCAGCGGCAGCTGAGCCGCCGTGCCTTCGGCAAGTGCGCGTCCGGGCGACTGGCTCAGTACGAAACCGTCCTGCACCGGTCCCCAGGCCTCACCGACGACCAGATCGGTGGCGGCAAGCCCGCGCAGGCAGCTCGCGCGATCGGCGGCCGCCGCACAACCGAGGCTGGAAACGACCAGGTCGCCCTGCTGCAAGCCCTGCTCCAGAGTCCGCAGCTGCCAGTCGCAGATGCCGCTCTGAACGATGGCGCGGTGGAACAGACCGCGCGCCGCAGGTGCCGTCAGCAGCGCACAGGTGCTGATGCCCCCGGCGGACTCACCGAACAGCGTCACCCGGTTTGGATCGCCGCCGAAGGCAGCGATGTTGTCCTGCACCCATTGCAGCGCCGCGATCTGATCCAGCAGCCCGTAGTTTCCGCTCTGCGGCTGATCCGGCGCTTCGCCAATGAGGTTGCGCTGAGCCATGAAACCCAGTGCGCCCAATCGGTAGTTGAGACTGACGAAGACCGTATTCTTCGCCGCCAGAACGGCACCGTCATAAAGCGCCCTGCCCTCGTATTGCTGCACGGCCGAGCCTTCGATGAAACCGCCGCCATGAATCCAGACCATGACCGGATGCGGGCCGGGTGTCGGCGGCCGCCAGACATTGAGCTGCAAACAGTCTTCGCTCTGATTTTCCGGCGGCAGATTGCGCTGCGGGCAGGCCGGGCCGAAAGACTGGGCGGAGCGCAGCTCGCCTCGCGGCGCCAGAGCTTGCGGCGCACGCCAGCGCAGCGCACCGATCGGTGACCGGGCATAGGGAAGGTTGCGGAAGACCTCGATGCCATCGGCCAGAATCTCGCCGGCTACCGGACCTTGCCCTGTCGCCGCACCCGCGCGCACGCGCAGCGGATCGGACAGCATGGACAGCGTGCGCTCCCGCTGAAACGGCGCCGAGGTTTCAAACTGCACTGAGACATTGATGCGATTGCGCGCCGGATCGGTCAGCGCCAGTGGCTGCGTCAGCGTCAGGGTCGAGGTCCCGATCGCGTGGGTCAGCGGCGGCGAGATCGGGCAGCCTGTGCACTCGACAAAGGCCAGATACCAGGTCTGGTTCTGGGTCAGGGCGTCACCGTTGTCCAGGGCAAAGCTCCAGCGCGGATTGCCGTCGCCGTCGTAGGCGTAGAGCAGCCGGAACTGCGTAGTCACGTTGTTGGCGCCGCGAAAGGCGCGGGTGGCGATGCCCCAACCGGAATCATCGGGTGCGTACCAGACCCCGGACACCACATCCATCGCTGGACCATCGGCCGGCAGCAGCGGCTCCAGGCACCAGGACGCGGCGTAGTTGCCGATATTGAAATCCATGCGCAGCAGTGTCTGCGCTCCCTCGCGGGGCAGACCATCGGCGCAGCTGGTGGTGGGTGTCAGTGAAATCTGGCCGGCAGGACTACCGACCACGCCACCGGGCGCCTGCCGGAATCGCGTCAGTGTGCTGCTGGGCGCATCCAGGTCTTCCGATTGCAGCCACAGCCACTCGGAGGCGCCGGTGCCGGTGAAGGTATAGAAGGTGCCGAACAGCAAGGGCCCGGCGCGGTGCAGATCCAGGCCATGCCCGTTGCGGTAGCGGTCGTACCAGAGGCCAGCCTCGACTTCGGCTCGAAGCGGCAGGGAAATCAGCAACAGGGCGGCGAGCAGCAGGCGGCGCATGGCCATTCCAGGGTCTGGCGATGCCCTATTAGAACGCAGTTTCCGCGGGCTTGCCTTGATCGCCAGCCCGCCAAACCTGTGCCGCAGCATGCGGCACAGGTTCGTGGCTGCCAGGGTTCAGCTCAGGGCACCAGTTCCCAGATGCCGCGACCGAAGGTCGAGGCACGCATCAGCGAGGCATCCGCCGAGACGTAGAAATCGGTGACGTTGACCAGCGGCAAGGCATTGCCGAATCGAGTCCAGGTGGCACCGGCATCCGCCGAGCTGTACACGCCCAGGTGGGTGGCGGCAAACAGCGTGTTCGGCGCACTCGGATCGGCCGTCAAGGTGTTGACCGGCACCCCGGTCGGGAAGCCATTGCCGTCGATCGCTGCCCAGCTGCTGCCGAAGTTGGTGGACTTCCACAGATGGGTGGCGGTGGCATCCGGCGCCACCGACGAGACATAGACGGTGTTAGGATTGCCGCGATCGAAATACACATCGGAAATGCTCAGCGCATTGTTCGGCAGGGCCCCGGACTGGGTCCAGCTGCTGCCGCCGTTGTTGGTCAGGAATACCCGGCCACCACTGGCGGCTATGCCCACCACATTGGCGTTGCTGTGAGCAATGCCGATATTGCGGATGGCAAAGCTGGTGGTCGGCAGACCGCTGGTACCCAGCGCTGTCCAGCTACCGGCATAGTTGGTCGATTTGTAGACCTTCAGGTTGACGTGGGTGTACACGGTGTTGCCACTGGCATCGCCGGTCCAGCGTTCGATGTGCGTGTTGAACGGTGCGCTGCTGGAATTGTTCGACTCGGTGATGCCGGTGCTGGCGCTGGCGAAGGTGGTGCCGCCGTTAGTGCTCTTGTAGATGCGCGTGTAGTACAGACTGCCCAGCATCTGGCTGGCATTGCTCTGATTCACATCCGAGCCGAAGCCATCACCGCCGATGTACTGATCGAAGGTGGAAGTTGCGGCCACGCGCACGCGGGTGCCGTTGTCCTGAAAGCCACCGACCACGGCATCGCGATTGGCGGTGGAGGAGCCCACCGAATAGATCAGGTGCGAGGTAATGCCAACGTTGAGGCTGGACGTCCACGCGGTGTAGCTGGCATTGGTCGACTTGAAGATGCCGCCGTCGGTGCCCACGTAAAGGGTGCCGGTGGAGTCAAACGCCGCCGTATGAAAGTCGGCGTGGATGTACGGAAGGCTGAACTGAGCCAGCCAGTTGCTCAGCTGGGTATAGGTAGCCGTTGATCCAGATACCGTGGCCTTGGCCATCAGCAGCGCGCCGCCAAAATAGAAGACATTGGGATTGCTGCGATCCACGATCAGCATGTGGTTGTACCAGCCCTGCCCGTTCAATACCGTCGCTGGCGCACCACTCTCGGTATTGCTGTTGGAATACTTGATCTTGCGCGCCGTGGCGCCGAGTGCAGTCCAACTGGCCCCGGAATTGCTGGACTTGAACAGATCGGCCAGATCACTGGAACTGGTGGCATTGGGCTTGGCCGCCATCGCGTAGACGGTGGTCGGCGCGCTGGGTGCCGCTGCCAGCGAAATCCGACCGACACCGCCCGTGGCGGTGGGCCCGCTGGCACGCGTCCAGCTTGCACCGTTGTTGCTGGAGGTCCAGACCTGACCGTTGGTGGTGCCACTGGCAGCACTCTTGGTCGCTTCGATCGAGGCCACAAAACTGCTGCCACCGGTGTAGGCGATATCCCAGGCGTAGGGCGTGTCGGCAAAGCCGGTGGCCAGGCTGACCGCGCTCCAGCTGGCGCCGCCATCGACGCTGCGGAACAGGCCAAGATCGGTCGCTGCGATCACGATCTGACTGTTGCCCGGCGCAACCATGATCTTGTTGGTCACGGTGGAATCACCGATGTAGACCGGGCCACTCCAGGAATTGGCGCCGTCGCTGCTCACGTACAGGCCGATACCGGTGCCGTCGAAAGCATCACCCAGGCCCAGAAACAGCTTGTTGGCATTGTTCGGGTCCATCGCCATGTAGCCCACCGACAGACTGCCCAGAGCCTCGGTCTTGGGCGCCCAGGTGGAGCCGCCGTCGGTGGTCTTCCAGACACCACCGCCAGCGGTGGCCAGGTAGATCGTTCCGGCCACGCTGGGGTGCGGAATGATCGACACCGGCCGACCCGAATCGGAGACGTTCAGCGAGGTACCACCGTTCTTGGCGACGTTGGCACGTGTAGGACCGATACTGGTCCAGGTATTGCCAACCACCGCGCCCACCGAAGCGCTGCCATTGCTGGGATCGACCAGCGTGGCCTGGGGAATGCGACTGGCATAGCGCGCGCGCTCCAGCGCCGCGGCCTGGTTCATGAAGCGCCGGAACTTGGCGTCATAGGGCGTTTCGTACCACCACGTCTCCATCCCGCGGCGACGCGCATTGGCATCGTCCGTTTCCGACACCTGCTCGGACGGCGCACCGCTGCCGGCAGGCACCACTGTCTGATCCGATCCGCCCGCCAGAACGGCTGACGAAGACAACAACAACCCCAACGCAACACACAAAGGCGCCACGCGCGACTCAAGCATTTCAATCCCCCAAGATCGATCTGTATATGCTCCGACAGGAAGCCCAGATACGACTTGGGCCGCGCATCGATCGATGGCGCGGCCCAGATCTGTCATCCTGCAGGACGTCTCTCATCCACTTCCAGGATGAGTCGGCGCGCAGTGTATGCCTTTGCCAGTCACGCGATATTCACGTTGCAACATTTGACGAGCCTATGTACGGTCAAATGAAGATCACGCTACCCGCGCGCAGCTGGGTCTAGTCCGGCAACTGATAGGCGAATTCGTACAGATGCCTGCCATCGACGATGTTGATCTGCAGTTCGCCACTGAGGCCAGCCAGCTCGCCGGTGCCGGAGTCGGGAACGACCTGGATCGACAGATCCGCTGCACCGCGATACATGACACCACGATGCAACAGCACGAAGCTGCCCTGCCGACCGTGCAGGCTGCCGCTGACGCGCTCGACAGCGGCATAGCCCGCCGAACCCTGAGTCTGGGTACGGGCACCGATCATCTCGCCCTCGCCAGTTGCAGCGAGATCGCCTGAAAATGTCTTGTGCAGACTCATGCGGCCGATGCTCGTGTTGCCATCGACAGCACCGGTGTCGGTCAGAGGCTTGAGTTCTACTTCAAAACTTCCTCGGGCAATCTGGGTCATGGGTCAGCCTCGATGGATGGAGCTTCGATGGTACGGCACATCGCGCCGGCCCACGGCTCACAATTGGCAGTGCTCCCGTTGCTTCGCCGCTGGCCGGCCAGTGTGCGATTTCAGCAAGGGATGGACCGAGAGCGGACAATTCCCATCTGGAAATGGCGCAGGAGACGGGAGTTTGCAGCTCACGCGGCCCTGGCACGGGTATTGCTGATGGCTACCCGACTGCAATGGCTGAGCCCTGCCCCATGAGCGACTGGTTTGCTGAAATCCGTGACACCCTGCGCACGCTTCGCCGCAATCCGCGCCATGCCATCGGCATCATCCTGACCTTCGCGCTGGGAATCGCCAGCGTCACAGCCGTCTATGCCCTGATCGACGCAGTTCTGCTGAAGCCGCTGCCGCTTCCGGGGGGCGAGCGCATCGTCGCCATTCACCGCAGCGGCAGCCCGGCTGCCAATCTGAGTTTGCCCGACGCCGTGGACCTGCGAGCTCGGCTTCACGAGTTCGAGGCGCTCTCCGCCGTCATGCCGGATTTCGCGCTGGACCTGGTGGGCCGCGAGCAGCCTCAGCGCCTGCGGGGAGCACTGGTCGAATCCGACTATTTTCGTGTCATCGGCATGGCACCGCTGCTCGGTCGATTGTTGCGCGCTGAAGATGACCGCTCAGGCGCGGCGCCCGTCGTGGTGCTGGCCGAATCCTACTGGCGCCAGACTTTGTCGGCCGATCCCGACGTCATCGGTACCCGCATGCGGCTGTCCGGCGTCAGCGCGGAGATTGTTGGTGTAGCCCGGGCCGCCACAGACATCGGCGAAACCGGCACCGAGCTCTGGGCTCCGATCACGCCCTTCGCACCCTGGGCACCGACATCCCCAGGCAGCAACAACTTCGATCTGGTGGCGCGCCTCCAGGAAAATGTCACGCCGGAGGCGGCGCGCGCCGACCTTGCTGTGGCCAGCGACTGGCTGGCACGCGAGCGTGACAACGACAACAAGCGACTGGATTTCACGCCCTGGGTGGATTTCACTACCGCCCCGGTACGCGAAGGGCTCAGCCTGTTGCTGGCCGCTGTCGGGCTGTTGCTGTTGTTGGCCACGGCCAATATTTCGGCCCTGAGCCTGGTCCGCGCCACCCGGCGCAGTGCCGAATTGTCGCTGCGACATGCCCTGGGCGCAGGTCGGGCGCGTCTGATTCGTGGCCAGCTCATCGAAGCTCTGGTGCTGGGCGGCCTGGGCGGCCTGCTGGGCGTGGCCGTAGCAGCACTGCTGCTGGCCCCGATGCGCCAGATGGCCGGCAGCGACGTGCCCAGACTGGCCGGTGCCTCGATTGACTTCCAAGTCATGTGTTTTGCCCTGGGCATCACGCTGCTCGGCGCCCTGCTTTTCAGCCTGGTACCAGCCCTGCGCATGCGATCTGCACAGGCGACGGCGCGGCTGGCACAGGCTGGCTCGGCGCCATCGGAGCGGCGCACACTGGCCATGCTGGTCATCATCGAACTGACGCTGGCCAGTGCGCTGCTCGGCGGGGCCGGCCTGCTCGGACGCAGTTTTGCGGCACTGGCGCAGGTGCCTCTGGGTTTTGAGGCAAAGGGGATCATTGCTGGCGAGGCTGTGCTGCCTGAAGGCGCCTACAGCCGCTTGCCGGCGCAGACGCAAGCTTTCAACACCATGGTTGACACACTCTCCGGCGAAGCGGGGGTCGAGTCTGCCGCCATGATCGTGGGTCCGCCCTTGCTGGGGAATCAGGGCATCAGTCACAGCTTGCTGGTGGAGGGCCGGGAGCTGGTCGATGCCAGCAGCCGCTATCGCCCGTTTGTGGGCGACTATTTCGGCACCATGGGCATGCGCCTTCTCGCCGGGCGCGGCTTTCAGCGCGGGGATGACCGCGGCGAACGTCTGGCCTGGGTCAACGCCGCCTTTGCCGAGCGCTACCTGGGCGGTATGAATGCGCTGGGCGCACGGGTGGCCTGGCAGCCCGGCGAAGCCAGTGACGAACCGGAACCGCAGTGGATGCGTGTGGTGGGCATCGTGCCCAATGTGCCGGGCGACGCACTGCGTCAGGCAGATCCACCTACCGTCTATGCACCCTACGCCCAGCGTGAGGCCAACTGGATCCGGTTCGGCACCCTGGTGGCTAGAGTCAGCGGCGACCCGACACACTATCGAGAGGCCCTGGCACGAGCGCTGGTATCGGCTGATCCATCCCTGCCACTGGGAGAAGTGGTCACGATGATCGAGCGCAGTGACAAGGCTCTGGCACGCGATCGCTTCCTGCTTCAGCTGGTCGCGCTGTTTGCCGGTCTGGCCCTGGTTCTGGGCCTGCAGGGCGTCATGACGGTCGTCTCGTTTGCAGTTGAACATCGTCGGGCGGAAATCGGCATCCGGCTTGCACTGGGCGCCACGCCTGCGGGTACGGTACGACACGTGATCGAATCCACCTTGCCGCAGCTCGTGGCGGGTGCCGCACTGGGACTGGTGTTGACCCTGACCGCCGCCCGTATCCTGTCGGGCCTGCTCTATGGCGTCAGCCCCGCGGACCCACTGGCGCTGGTCGGAGCCGCACTGGCCATCGTGTCGGCGGGCCTGTTGGCGGCCTGGATACCCGCGCGAGCGGCGCGTCGGGTGGACGTGGCCAGTACCCTGAGAAGCTGAACTCACCCGGTCGGCGGGGTCATACGATCAGCTCGTGGTCTCCTGGAGCCGCTTGAAAACCGCCCGATTGCGGCCGCTGGCCTTGGCCTGATACATGAGCTCATCGGCCATGGCGATCATGGCCTGCAGATTATCCGGCAGCTGCGCGCAAACCAGCACGCCGATGCTCAGGGTCACCGGCCAGTCCTGGGCCTGCATCGCTGCCAGCAACTCGGTCTGGATCCGGGCGATCACGGTTCTGGCGTAGTCCTCATCTGCCTCGGCCAGAATCAACCCGAACTCGTCGCCGCCCAATCGTGCCAGACGATCGGTGGCACGCACCTCTGCCATCAGTGTCCGGGCAACACACTGCAGCAATCGATCACCGACATCATGACCCTCGCTGTCGTTGACCTGCTTGAAGTGGTCCAGGTCAATGTAGGCCAGCGTCAGCGGCAGTTTGTGGCGGCTGGCGCGCAGGAACTCATGGTGCGCCAGTTCCATGAAGGCACGCCGGTTGTTCAATCCCGTCAGCGGATCGGTCCGTGACAGCGCCTGTTCGCGCTCCAGGGTCTGCTTGAGCGAGGCCAGCAGGGTGCTGATGATGATGAAGAAACCCAGGCGTGTGGCAGCGTTCCAGTAGGGTATGGCGGGTACCGAAAAGGTCTCGCCCGCCAGTCGATTTGCCAGATGCCAGGCAATCGCGCTGAGTACCGAGATGAAATAGGCAGCCCGTCGTCCGGCGTACCAGGCCACCAGGGAAATCGGCATGGTGTAGAACACGGCGAAGGAGATCTCGTAGCCGATCTCGTAATGCACCAGCGCCAGCAGGCAGACCATCAGCGCACCGATCATCATGATCTGCAGCGGCGCCATCGGCTCAAGTCTGGCGTCCAGCCAACTCCGAATTCGTCGCCACAGCGGGGTCACAAATTGCAGCTCCGCATCGATGTCAATGCACCGTCCATGACGCCCCGGTCTCCACACCCCCGATTGTCATCCAGCCTGCGCCGCTTTGCCAACGCAAGCAATCCAGCGAACCTGCCCAGTACGATGAATTACCGCCTGTCCGGCGTCGCTGCCATCAGCTCAGGCAGGCAGCGCTCGGGCGAGCAGCGCCCGCCGTGTGAATTCCCGCCGGAGCAGCTCCAGGCTGATCAGCGCCTGCAGCGCGACACTGGCCACCGACAGCCACCACAGCTGGCGCAGCTTGAAACCGTCCTGACTGGCCAGCCAGAAAGCCGGAATGACGAAAGTCAGCAGGCGCGAGCCGCTGCTGAACAGGGCTGGCAGGGTATTGCCGAAAGCCTGGAACATACCCGAACAGGTAAAGATCAAGCCCGAGGCCAGGAAATTCCAGGAGATGGTCTGCAGGAAGATCGCGGCTACGGCAATGACCCCGGCATCATCGGTGAAACCACGCACCAGCCACTGCGGTTGCCATTGGCATAGCAGCGTCAGCACGACCATGATGCTGCTGCCGATCAGTGCGGCAGCGACAAAACTCTGCCGGGCGCGTTCGGGCAAGCCGGCGCCGATGTTCTGACCTGCCAGTGGCGCGGTGGCGAAAGCGATCGCCATGGCCGGCAGGAACACGGCCTGCATGACTCGCGAGCCGACGCCAAAGCCAGCCTGGGCCTCGGCGCCAAAGGGTGCGATCACGGTGTACATCACACCCAGATAGACGAACATCAGCGCGAACTCGCCGCCCGGCGGCAAGCCGATACGCAGGATCCGCGCCCAGGCGGCTGGCTGCGCCCGCATCTGGGCCGCATCGAAGCCGACGAATTTTTCCAGGCGCAAGAAATACACCGACATCAACAGCACGCCGAAAGCGATGGACAGGCTGCTCGCCAATCCGGCACCCGCCACACCCATCGGATGCCCGGTGACCCAGCCGGCAATCAGTACCGGCGCCAGCAAGGCATTGCAGAGCACGGTAATCATCTGCACCACCATGGTCGGCTTGGCGATACCACTGCCGCGCAAGGCCGAACCCATGGCCACCAGCGCGAACTGCAGCGCCATACCAGGCAGAAACCAGTAGAGGTAGTCCAGCCCTGCCGCCACCGTTGCGGCATCGGCTGCCAGGGCCCGCAGATAGAAGGCGCCGAGACCATAGCCGCCGACCAGCGTCAGCAGGCCCAGGGCGCCGGCCATCAGCAGACTCTGATTGAAGATCAGATTGGCATCGAGCTGGTCGCGACGGCCGGTGGCGTGGGCAATCAGCGCCATGGCGCCCACACCCAGAATCTGGGTGAGGGCCATGATCAGGAATTGCAGATTGCCGCCGGCACTGACGCCGGCGATGGCGGCCTCTCCCAGTTGCGCCACGAAGTACAGGTCGATCAGGTAGTACAGCGTCTGGAACAGCATGCCGATGGCGATAGGCGCTGCCAGACCGACCAGATGCATGGGGATGGAGCCCTGGGTCAGATCGCGCATGTGAGTGGTCCTGATTGCAGCTGCAACAGTGCAGAAAGGACGTCGGCGAGGATTTGAATGCCGCCGACGCCAGGATATTTGTACGTACAATAGTCGAAAATCAGCCGCTGCCGAAAGCGCGCTCAGCCAGTGCGAGAGCCTGCGCGCGCACATCCTCTGGCCAGGCCTGCAATTCCTCCACGAAGCGCTCGCGCTGACGCGCAAACAGCGCCCGACTGGCTTCTTCGAATCCGGGGAGATCGCCACCCAGGGCCGACATGAAGCGCCAGCAGGCTTCCTGGGCCATCCGCGCGCTCTCGCCACCCGCTTGCGCGCGACGGGCGGCTTCCACCAGCTTTCGCAAGGTCACCGAGGCGCCGCCGGGCTGGACAGCCAACCAGTCCCAATGCCGCGGCAACAGCGTCACTTCGCGCGACACCACACCCAGCCGCGGACGCCCGCGTCCGCGCGGCGCGCCGGCATCGCTCGCCTGCACGGCAGCGCCGTCAAGGCGCCTGGCAGCATCGGCCTGCAGTCGGGCGACGATCTCCGAATCAGTGCCGCGCAGATCCAGATCCAGCACCCGGCCTTGCTCGGCATCGAAGACCAGCACGCCGGTCTCGGCATGTTGCGCCTGCCAGTCACGGACGGCGAGCGCCACCTGATCAAGCGGACCACGAGCAATCGCCCGATGGCCAGCGAAGGCGATGGCGGCGATGAGCGGATGGGCGGAGGCGGTCATTCGGGTAGCCGAGGATTGGAAGACGGCGAATTATTACCCGGGCAATATAAAGCCGTCAATATTACCCGGGTCTTTTTAAACCAGATCTCTCTTGAAGGCAGCCGAACGGCACAGCTTCTTTCGGTGCGCAGCGACTCGCTACCGTAGGTCCAGACTTGTCTGGACGCGGTTCGCATGGCCGAAGAAGCGTCCAGACAAGTCTGGACCTACGAAAGCCCCCTCAACTCAGACTCCGTCAAAGAACTCGACCTCACCGGTCTCCAGCGAATACTCGGCTCCCACCACGCGCAGTCCCTGCTCTTCGATCAGGCGCTCCAGCACCTGCGAGCCATGTCGCAAATGGTCAGCCGAGGCGCGGACATTGGCACGCACGGCATGGTGGACCAGTTCGTCGTAATGATGGCGCAGCTCGGTTTCGAGCAAAGGCTGCACCGAGGGCCGCACGCGATCGACGATCGAGCGCAGATTGGGCGACTGGTTTTCGGCGGGCCGCTGCAGCTCGTCCACCGTGGCTCGCACGGCGCCGCAGCGCGAATGTCCCAGAACGACGATCAGCCGCGTTCCGAAACGCTCGGCCGCGAACTCGGCGCTGCCGATCTGCGAAGCCGCGACGATATTTCCCGCCACCCGGATGACGAACAGATCACCCATGCCCTGATCGAACACGAACTCCGCCGGCACGCGCGAATCGGAACAGCCGAGGATGATGGCAAAGGGCTCCTGACCTTCCGCCAGTTCCTCGCGTCGGGTGCGCGTGGCCAAGGGTCGGCCCTGGGCGCCGAGAACGAAACGGGCGTTACCCTCGCGCAAGCGCTGCAGCGCCTCGTTGGCTGAGATCATGGCGGCTCCTGTGGTGCCGAAGATGGAATGGCCCGCCGGCGGGCACTTGACCGTGGATAATGCGTGAATCCAGCGGCACAGAGACTGCCAACTTGAGCATTGATGCCTTCGGACGGGATCTGGTGGCGTGGAGTAGCGGCGACGCAGCCGCCGGTGATCGGCTCTACGCCGGCGCTTTCCAGGAATTGAAGCAGATCGCCAGCCGCAGCCTGCGCGCCTATGGCCGCGGCGACCAGTTACAGACCACCGCGCTGGTCAACGAGTGCTACCTCAAGCTGGCGGGCGGCGGCGCCATCACCGCCGAGAGCCGTCGCCACTTCATGGCCCTGTGCGCCCGCGCCATGCGCCAGATCATCGTCGATTCGGCACGCCGGCAGATGGCCGAAAAACGCGATGGCGGCCAGCTGTGGCAGATCACGCTGAGCGAATCCATGCCGGATGGGCAGTCACCAACCACTTTGGGCCCGGAGTCGATCGCGGCCCTGGATCAGGCGCTGAGCGATCTTGATCGGCGCGAGCCGCGACTGGCGCGTATTGCCGAGTGCCGCATGTTCAGCGACATGAGCACGGCCGAGATCGCCGAGACCTTCAAGGTTACCGAGCGCACGGTGCAACGCGAATGGTTGCGGGTGAAGTCGCTGCTGGTCTTGGTGCTGGGAGCCCACTGAGCGCCGCCGAACTCCTCAGTCGGCCGCCGGCGCAGCGAGACTTTCAATCAAGCGCCTCAGGCGCGAGCGCTGCTCGGCATCGATGGCCAGCGGCGTTGCCTGTTCGCCCTTCCAGCGCAGGATCAGTGGCGAGCGCATCGGCTGGGCGCCGGCAAAGCTTCGCGGTGGATCAACACGCAGGCCCATGGCCTCGAATCTGGCGCGTTCGGTGTGCGCGCAGTCTGTCGGCACCACAGCGGGCTCCGGATCCAGTCCCTGCACCATCTTTCGCTCCAGCAACAGGAAGTGGGTACGGTCGCAATCCGAGCCCTGCCGCGCCATGAACCCGGGATCGGGCCGTCCAGACAGCGGGAACCCGAGACCGGGCCCCAGCTGCAGCAGCAGATCGGCCACCGAGCGCTTGCCGTCGCTGAGCGCATAGGATTCCTGTGCCGCTGCCAGCGCCAGCTCCACCTCACCCACTTCGAACAGGGTCCAGGCCAGCTGCTCAGCGTAATAAGCCAATCGCGGGGAGCCCGAACCCAAGGTCGCCACAGCGACCTCGACACCCTCGCCGATCAGGGCCAGCGCCTGTGCCGCCCGGCCCGTGTACAGCGCGCTACCGGCAACGATGGTGAGCAGCTGAGCACGCCAGAGTGGCTCTTCGCGCAACACCGTGCTCAGATCGAAATCGCGTGTCGCCAACCAGGCATCTTCCCAACGCTCGACCCCCTGCAGCATCACGGCCGTGTTGGCCGCGACCTTGGGCGCCATCGGATGCTCGCGACCCAGTTTCGTCACGACCTCGGCATTGAGAGCAACGAACAGATCCGCAGCCTCTGCCGGGTGCCCCAGACTGGCCAGCGCACTGGCGGCGTTGCCGCGCAGTCGCAACACCGTGGGCTGATGCTTCTGCAGCGCCGGATCCAACAGCGCTTCAGCCTCTCGATAGCTTGCCAGTTCGGCGGCGAAGTTGCGTTGTCGGGAGTAGACGATGGCCAGCGAATTCAATACCTCGGCGCGCTCCAGGACTGGCAGGATGCTCATCCCGGCCCTGACCTCGAGCAGTATCTGCAGCGCCGCCTCCAGATGACCCTGCTCGGCGAGCACGTCGCCGCGTATACGCGCCGCCTGCACCCGGTCAGCGCCAACCAAGCGCGGCGCAGACTGATCCAGACCGGCGATCGCCTCGTCATAACGGCCCAGCTGAAACAGCGCATCGATCTGCCCGAGTGCTATTCGACTGCGCAACCGGGGATCATCACCTGAGCCGGCGTCGACCAGCTCACCTGCCCGCTGCAACAAGGTCAGCATGCGCTCGTGGCTCTCGCTGCGGCGCTGCATCTCGGCCAGATTGACGAGCATCCGCGCCTGGAATTGCGGATCACTGGACTGTTCCCTGAGGAAGCGTTCAGTCGCGCGGTCCACGGCTTCGGCTACCGTCGTCGTCTTCGGCGACGGCGCGTAGGGATCGGCCGAACTGAACATCTCGGTGACTTCGTCCAGCAGACGCTCGGTACGGCCGGCATACTCCCGCGAGCGCGCCGCCAGTCCCAGTGCAAAGATCACCGCCACCACCACGAGCAGTGCCGCAGCCACGCTCATGGCCACACCCAAACGATGTCTGGCGATGAAGCTGCGCAGCACATAGCCCCGAGTCTGCCGCCTGGCGCGCACCGGACAGTGCTCACGGTGTCGGCGCAGGTCCTCACGGAACTCGGACACCGAGGCATAGCGCTCGGTCGGAGCCACGCGCAGGCATTTGAGCAGAATGCTGTCGATATCGCCGCTCAGCGCCCGCTTCAGGCGCGGCTCGACCACACGTCGGCTCGCCGGCACCGGCAACACCTCGCTGCGCAGGCGCTCGTGCGGCATGTCCTGATCGGACTCGCTGTAGGGCCAGGCGTGGGTGAGCAGGTGATAAAGCAGCAGCCCGAGCTGATAGACGTCGCTGGCCACGCCCACGGGTTTCCCGCCGAGCTGCTCGGGCGAGGCATAGCGCAGGGTCAGCGGGGCGTTGCCGGTGAGCGTCTGATCGCCGCCCAGGCCGCCGGCGCTGTCCAGAATCTTGGCGATGCCGAAATCGATCAGCTTGATCCGACCCTGACGGTCGACCAGCACATTGCCGGGCTTGATGTCGCGGTGGATGACGAAATGCTGGTGCGCCAGTGTCAGCGCGTCACTGACCTTCTCGATGGCGTCGAGTATGGCCGGCAGATCATCGAATACCGGATGGAGGCGTTTGTCGATGGTCTCGCCATCAATGTGCTCCAGCACCATGTACGGGCGCTCGTCGACAATGCCGACGTCCAGCAGGGTCGCAATATTGGGGTGCTGCAATCTTGCCAGGATGCGCTGTTCGTTGAGGAAGCGCTCGCGCTCCAGCGGCGACAGCAGGGCCGCGCGCATGACCTTGATGGCAACCGTCTGCTCGATACCGTGCACATCGCGTAGCGCCGAGTAGACCGCGGCCATGCCACCACGACCAATTTCTTCGAGCAGCCGGTAGCCCTGGATCTGTGGCGGCGGCGCATCCTCGCTGACCAGACGAAGCGACTCCCCCACCGCGCGCAGCTCCATGGAGTGCGCGCCGGCAGCGATGCGCAGTACCTTGCGCAACACCGCTGCCAGATCCGGCTCCGTGCGCTCCATCTCGAGCAGGCTGAGCTCGCGCTCGGACAACGTCAGGTCGAGCAGACGCTCCAGATGGGTATCGAGCTCAGCGACATCAAAATCACGCGCCATCATCGGTCTGCCACCAGATATTGCCTCCGATTGTCGTCGTGCCGGCCCATGCGCACAATCGTCCGCCAACCATTCCGTTCGCGCCAGTCATGCTGCCTGCGATGCCGGATAGTTGGCGGCAATGCGCCTCAGGACTCGAAACCATCGCTGAAGAGGGCATCCACTGTGGGTGCTGCAGACGGCTCAAGCTCGCGCAGAAAGCGCATCAAGGCCTCACGATCGGCAAGGGGCAAGGCCAGCACCGCCCGATGCGGCTGCGCCATGCTCAGCTCGTCAGCGCGACTGATGGTGATCTCATCCAGGGCCACCTGGGCGAAGGGCGCCGTGCGTTCGATCACCACGCTGTTGTTGGAACCCGCCAGCAAGGGCACGTTTTCGATGCGCGCCGTGCGCCAGTTCACCTGGGCAAAGCTGGGATTGCCGACATTGGCCAGGCTCAGGGCAAAGGCCATGCCGTTGACCCGCACCTCGACGCTGGCCGCCGCCGAGGAATAACGCAGCTCGATGGCACCGATGCCACCGCTTCCGCCATCCACGTTGCCGAAACTCAGACGTGAACCCTGATCACCCAGAAACACCAGCGCACGTCCACGTACGGTGTCATCGTAGTTCAGCTCCACGAACTGGTTTTCGATGTAGGCACCGAGCGTGGGCGTGCCGCTTTCAGCCGGCAGCACCTGCCCGCCGGTCGCGGCGAATACCGATTCCAGAGTGGCTGCGGAGCCATCGTGCAGATACGGCGCAGTGTTCGGCAGATCCAGTAAGGTCGGGATGTCGATGCCGGCCAGGGTGCCGCCCAGACGCCCGCCGCTGGTCGTGCGCAGGGTGCCCACATTGACCAGATCCAGACCCTGCAGCGGACTGCGCGTGTACCGCGGTGGCGTGTGGCACGACGCACACCCGAGCGTGTCGAATACGCCTTGCCCGACCTGCGCCTGCGCGCTCAGGCTACCGTCGGCATTGCGCCAGGCACTGGCCGGCAAGTGCCCGGATCCTAGCGAGGCCACATAGGCCGCCAGCGCGTCCAGATCGGCACTCAGACCAGCCTTCGGCGCGCCCAGCGGATCGCTGGTGGCCGCAAATTGCGCATCGCTCAGAAAACCGCTGCCGCCGAAAGCCAGACGAATATCGTTCTCGAAATCCTGGATCTCGTCGAAATTGGCGCTCCAGTGCACCTTGCCCTGCCCCATGCCGGCGCGACCGCGCAGGCTGATGGTATTGCGCAAGCCCTCGCCGCGACCGCTGAAATCCCAGGTTCGACCATCGTGATCGCCATCCAGATGACAGCTGGCGCAGGACAGATAGCCCTCGCTGCTCATGCGCGTATCGCTGGCGCGGTAGAAGATGCGCTTGCCGGCGAGCACTTGCGCGCCGAGCAGTTCGACGCTGGCGCTGATGCGCGCTATACGGGGAAACAGCGGCTCACCGGCGGCATAGAGCGAGCTGGCATCGAAGCGATTGACGCTGCGCCCGAGCAGATTCTGGCTCCAGACCGCATTGCCGGAGACGCATACGCCTTGCGGCGCAGCGCCTGTGGGCAGGCGCGCCCGCAGCGCACCCGAGGCTTGTGCCGTCTGCTGCTCCAGCAGATCGTAGACCGCCAGCTGATCGTTGCCCTGCAGCGCCACGTACAGATAGTCGCCCAGCGGCGAGAAGGCCAGTGCATGCGCCGAATCCGAATTGTCGACATCGATGGCACGCAGCAGCTGAGCATTCGCAAGATTGATTTCGGCGACGACGTTGCGTTGCGTGTTGTCGGTATCCAGATCCGGGCCGATCAGGGTGCCGCGTTCGACATTCGGCTTGGTCGCGGCCAGCCACAGGGACTGGCCACCTGGACTGACCGCCAGATCCGACAAGTAGTTGGCCACACCACGTCCAGACGCCGTGCTGTCGCGATTGGCCGCGCCGCCGAATTTGGGCAGACGTAGTGTGCGCTGCAGGCTCAGCGTGCCGGTGTCGACCTCCCAGATCTCGGCGTAGTCGCGCGCCGAGAGGAAGCGCGAGACGTAGATACGGCTGCCGTCAGCGCCCAAGGCCAGCGCGCGCGGTCCCGGGCCCAGCGCCAGCGTGCCCGAGGGCGTCAGTGTGGCGGCATTGAAGCGCAGCAGTTCACCGCGACCGTAGGCGCTGACATAGACCTGAGTGCCGTTGGCAGCAGCCACCAGGTCGTGTGGACGACTGCCATGTGCCAGGTCGATCTGAGCCTGTGGCTGCAAATCAGAACGCCGCAGAATGACGATGCGGTCGTCATCCTGACAGCTGACCCACAAGCGATCGGCGCCGACGGCGGTGACGCTACGCGGATCAGCACAGACCTGCTGGCGCTCGGCCAGAATGCTGGCGCCATCGCTGGCGATCCGCGCCACCGAGTCATTGTCTGGATTGACCACAGCGACACTGCCATCGTCCAGACACGCCAACGGCGCCGCACTGGCAGGCGCGGGCGCCGGGAAAGCACTGAGCACCGTCACCGTACGCGAGGCGCTGGCGAGTCGACCACCCGGATCGCGCGACTGGATGGTGGCCCGAAAATGACCAGCCGCGGCGTAGCCATGCGTGTACAGCGTCTGTGTCGACCAATCGCTGCGCGCACTGCCGTCGCCGGCATCGAATCGATATTCCAGCGCCTGCCCTTCCGGATCGTGGGCCGCCACCGTGAACTCGATGTTGGTGCTCACCAGCGCCGGCGATCCAGTCGCGTTGAAGGCGTCGATCACCGGCGCTTCGTCGGCAATCACTTGCGCGCCGGTAGAGAACACAAATCGTAGCCCCTCGATGCCGTTGCCCGCGGCATCCTTGATGCCACCAGCGACCACCAGCACTTCATAAGTGGTGTTCGGGGTCAGCGGTACGTCGGGCGTGAACGTCAGCACGTCATCGAAAGCAAAAGTCACCTGCCCTGCAACAGCTGCGCCCGCCAGCGGCCGCACGATCAGCGAAACCCCGGGAACGATGGTCTTGGATTCCAGCGTTTCGTGGATCAACAGCGTGATCGGCGCGTCCAGTGGATAGCCGGTCTGACCATCGGTAGGTACATGAAAGCCCACGCTGGGGCCGCGCGTATCCGGTTCGGCCTGATGCGCCCACACAGCCATGCCCTGATGTTCACCACTGCCACCGGTGATCAGCAGATTGCCCAGAGGCAAGGCGAACTGGCTGGTATCCACACCGACGCCACCGCCCGGTCGCGGGCGATGGGCGCCGTCCAGATAGAGCACCGATTGGCGCGTACGCAGATCGATCTTGTGATCACCAATGAAGGCGTATTCGTCCTGAAACTGCGCGTACATGGCCTCGGCGCCGGGCAGCGGATAGTCGCCGACGAACTGCAGATGGGTGGGATCGGTGATGTCCACCAGACGAAAACCATTGCCGTTGCTGCGATAGGGAAACACCAGATACAGCCGATCATCCAGACCGAAGATCTCCGGCCAGTAGCCACCGGGACCGCCGGCGGTGAGCACATCCAGCAACACCGGCTGCATGGGATCGCTGATGTCGTAGCTGGCCACTCCGGTACGGGTCATGTCCGAGGCGAAATACAGCCGGTTGCCGATGATGAAGGGATGCCCCACCACGCCGGTTTCACTGAGCAGATTCCAGCTGGCCAGCGTCTGTCCCAGGCGCTGCAGACTGACCACACCATCGAGCGTGTTGTAGCTCCACAGCGTGGGCGTCACGAAATGCGGATAGAACAGGCAACCGCGCTCGCCGGCGCACTGGAATCCGGGGAAGGCCATGCGCTGATTGACGCCGGGCGCGCCAGCGCGAAATGTCCAGGACAGCCCATTGAAGCTGTCACCGAGCACCAGATCGGCATTGCGCTGGTAATAACCATGGGCGTTGATCGGTTGTCGGGTGATGCCCAGCTGCGCAGTTTCCTGCGGCAGGGATGGGTTCGCCAACGACCAGCTGCGCACCTGCAGATCCGAACCGGCCAGGCTGTCGGGTGACTCCGGCACCGAGTACAGGATGCCGTTGTGGTAGGCCAGAATCGACGTACGGCCCTGAGTTGGCGCCATCAGCGGTGATAGCAGCGTGCCCGGCGTCTGCGGCACGTTGGCAAAGCCCGGCACCACCGGTGGCAACACTTGCGCTTCGAGTTGGGGGGCGGCGGCGACCAAGCCAGCTGCCAGCAGCGTGACCATCAGGGATCTGGACATTTCGGCGACTACTCTGGAGGGGTCTTTGAGCAATACGCAGGGCGGCGAGCCAAACGACATCCGGCTGGTAACCGCTCAGGCGTTCGCATCGGACGAAGCTGGCACCCCGCAGCTTGTCTACACACGCGAAGCGAGTACAGTTCGCGAGGCTGGCAGCGACGGCGCAAGCCGGGGGGATGCCGATGCAGTGCCCAAAATGTCTGGCTGACATGCACACCGTGAGCTTTGGTGGTGTCGAGGTTGATCGCTGCACGGAGTGTCATGGCCTGTGGTTCGATCATCTGGAGCATGAACAGCTGCGTGCGCTCAGCGGCGCGGCCGAGATCGATACCGGCATGGTCGCAATCGGCCGCATCAACAACCACGTGACCCGGATCAACTGTCCGGTGTGCCATTGCCTGCTGACCAACAGCACGCTGCCAGGGCCCATGCCGATTGTGGTCGAGAGCTGTGATCGCTGCCATGGCGTCTATCTTGATGCCGGCGAATTCAGCCATTTCGCCGCCTCGAAGGCCGACTGAAGGCCCCGCCCCGGCGGTGCAGCCGACAGGCCGAGGCTCAGTGCCCGAGCACCGTCGCACGCACTGATTCGGCGACCGCTCGAATTTCTGCGACCAGTTCAGCGCCGACGCCAAGGCTGCTCAGAGCGGCGTCCACGTGGCCTAGTACGGCATCGAAGTGGCGATGATCCAGACCGTGTTCGGCGACCAATCCGGCGTGGGCACGCGCGAGGCCACGCCCGGCGTATTCGGAGGCGCCGCCGAAGGCGAATCCGAGGAAGCGCCGCTGGTGGGCCGCATGCGATCCATCGGTACCTGCGCGAACATCGGGCTGAGCAGCGGGTCGGCCAGCACTCGGCCGTAGAAGGCATCCACGGTGGCTTCGATGGCGGGTGCGCCGCCGAGACGGTCAAACAGGGTGTGCATGGGGGTGGTCCTTTTCATGGTTTGGGGGAATGGGTCTGCTGTACCTAATGGGTTTGCAGGGAGTTGATGGCGTCTCCGGTCGCGACGCGAGGTCGCTCCTACATGGGGCGGGTCTCGCGACGCGAGGTCGCTCCTACAGGGGGCGGGTCGCGACGCGAGGTCGCTCCTGCGACTGTCCGGTCGCGACGCTGGGTCGCGACCGGACAGGGCTGGATCAATCTTCGAAGCCGTCGCTGAACATCAGGTCCGGCAAGGCCACGAAGGCTGCTTCGATGGCGCCGATGTCGCAGCGTGCCTGGCCGTTGCCATCGCCATCGATGGGGCGGGCGCTGCCGAGCTGATCGACTTCGATGCAGCCGAGTCCGCCCACCAGCGGATGTCCGGCGTCGATCAGCGGACTGCCGGGCTGCGGCAGGTGATAGGCACTGAAACGGGCGGGATCGACCACCAGCGTGCCGATTCCGGCATCGGCATTGATCAGGTTGGAACCGCCCAGATGGATCTGACAGCCATTATCCTGAGCCAGGTTGTAGCCATCGGTGGAAATCGTCGGCGCACCCAGACCCGGCGCGATGCAGGCACCGTCGGCATTGCCACTGATCACCGTATTGCGCAGGAACAGCGTGCGTCCGCTGAGCGATTGGAACTCGATGCCGCGGCGATCGTTGCCGATCAACGAGCTGTTCTCGATCTGCAGCGTGCCGTCGTCGACATCCACGCCATGACCATTGTTGCCGCTGAGCGTGCTGTTGAGGATCCGGGTGATGCCGCCGCCTACACCGGATACTGCTTCGCGTTGACCTGCCGGCTGCAGATCCAGGTTGTCACGGATACTGGAGGCATGGATCGTCAGATCAGCCGCGTTGCGCACCGCAGCGCCTTCACCGGCGGTGCCGTTGTCATGCAGATCGACGCGATCCAGGGTCACCACGCCGCCCACCACGGACACTGCACCGCCACCCTGATCGGCCGAATTGGCGTACATCTCGACTCTATCGATCTGGACATCGGCGGCATTGATCACGCGGATGGCGCCGCCGGTGCCTGAGGTGGTGCCACCGGTCAGTCGCAGTCCGCGGATCAGCACGTTGTCGCCCGCAGCATTGATGTTGAAGATGCGATCACCACTGCTGGACTGGATCGTGGGCCGCGCGTTCGGACTGCCGCTGACGCCAATGATCGACAGGGCATCGGTGATGTCGAGATCGCCGTGCGCGGCACTGGCGGCGCCGCCGGCATTAGCCTGAGTCAGCACCAGGCTGGCGTTCGCCGTGACGATCTGCACGGTGTTGGCACCTGGCAGCGCATTGGCCTCCATGATCGCTGCACGTAGCGAGCATTGCGGGCCGACATCGCTGGAGGTGTCGCACAGGGTGTCGCCAGGATTGATGTCATCGCGATCCTGGTCAAACATGTTCACGGTGAACACCTGTGGCGCGTTCTCGGCCGGAAACAGTTCCAGGGCACCGATCTCACATTCAGCCACCGAGTTGGCATCGGTGTCGGTGGGCCGGTTGTTCCCATACTGATCTGAACCGGAACAGGCGACGGTGCCGTTGGGCACTGCATCCAGCACCGGGCTGCTTGCCAGCGGAACGCGCACGCGACTGATCTTGCCATCGCGTCGGGTCAGTGCCGGGGCCAGGCCAGGATTGCCGCTGATGTCGCCGTTGCTGACCGGACAGCTGCCGCTGTTGATCAGATTGTAGGTGCCGCCGTAGTTGGCTGCCGTGGCCGAGCAGTCAAGGCCATTGCCGGAAAGGATGTTGGCGTGCAGCTGCAACTGTCCGAAGGGCATGGCCTGTTCGGCACGCAGGCCGGTACTGGTGTTGTCGACGATGGTCAGCTCGCGCACGATCACCGCCCCGAAGTTGACCAGACGAATGCCGCCGCTGTTGTTGCTGATGGTGAGGTTCTCGACCCGACCCTCCACGCCGTCCTCCAGACGGATGGTTTCGCGATGAGCAGCGGCGTTGTTGCCGTTGTTCCAGAAGCTGGAATCGTGCAGATCCACGCTCCCGGAGGCATACAGCGCGCCACCCTTGTCATCGGCACTGTTGTCGTGAAAATCGGCATCGTGCAGCTGCAAGGTCGCCCCGATGGCCGCCACGGCGCCGCCACCCTGTGCCGCGTGGTTGCCGAAGAACTCGCATTCAAAGATGTTGACGGTACCGGCACCGGTGGCGGCAATGGCGCCACCGAGCCCGCCCGTTGCACCATTGGTCAGGCGCAGACGATGGAAGCGCACCAGCTGACCCAGCGGCACATTGACGTTGAACAGGCGCTGGGCGACCGTGCTGCTGATGGTGGTCAGCGGGCGGCCGTCGCGGATCTGGCCGTCGAAGGCGAGCTGCTCGGTAACGTTGAGATCGCCCACGCCGGCGCCACCGACACCGTCGATGTCCAGGACCACGGTATTGGCGACGCCGTTGTCGATGAACGTGACCACATCGGGGCCGGGCTTGGCACTGGCTTCCATCACCGCGGCGCGCAGCGTGCACTGATCGCCAGCCGTGATCACATCGATGTCGCAGTGATCGTCGCCTGGATTGGCATCAATGGCATCGATCAGAAACTGGTTGACCGTATAGATGCTGGAGGTCAGCGTGGACCGCTCGATGGCGCCGGCATCGCATTGCGGCAATCCATCGGCATCTCCGTCCTGTGGCCTGGGCGCACCGAGCTGGTCGAAACTGGTGCAGAAGCGGGCCGGATCACCGCCCGATGCATTCGGGGAAATGCCACCGTCCACCGCAGGCGAACCGAACACCGGCTGGCGATACCAGACCAGGCTGGAGGCCAGGTTGGCCAGCGGCTCCAGCAAGGGATCACGGGCGTTGATGTTCCCGGCACTGGCCAGCGGCGCGCACTCGGTCAGGTTCTCGATCAGACTGGTCTGGATCATCACCAGCGGCGGCGGCCCGGCAATCACGCCGATGCGGCAGTCGGTATCGTCGCTGTTGGCCAGGATAGAGTTGTAGATGCGGATGGCGCTGCTGCCATCGGCGACGGCATTGAAAGCCGTCGTCGTGAAATCCGAGAGCGTGCTGTTGCGTACCGTCAACGAAGCCGGTCGATCGGCATTGATGCCGCCGGTTGCAGTCGCGCCGACAAAGGGCGGCGAGCCGTCGATCAGGCTGTTTTCGACCAGCAGGCTGCTGCCCTGGGCGGCATAGATGGCCTCTGCCACCGCCGAGTCGTCGCGGATGCTGCGGATGCTGCTCTGGCGCAAGCTGGTGCTGCCGGAACCGGCGGTGAAGATGGCAGCGCCATTGGCACTGGTGCGATTGCGCACGAAATCGGACAGCAGGATTTCCAGCGTGCCGGCATTGGAGACGGCCGCGCCGTTGCCGGCATCGTTGTCGGAAAAGCGGACCCGATCGACCTGTACCTGTGCCGTTGCCGACAGCACCCGCAGCGCGCCGCCATTGGTGCCGGCCACGCCCGTGGGTTGGCCATTGCGCAACTGCAGGCCGCGCAGTTCCACCGCCACACCCTGGGTGATGTCGAAGATGCGGTCATTGGCCGGCGCCACGATGATCGGCAAGCGACTGGCGTCGCCCGGCGCACCCAGGCTGATCCCGGTGATGATCACCGGTGCGGTGATGTCCAGATCGCCATTTTCCGCACCGCCTGCACCGCCCAGCGTCAGCGTCACCATGGCGTCCAGCGGCAGCACGATGGTGTCCTGCCCTGGTGCCGCATTGGCCTGCATGATCGCCGCACGCAGGGTGCACTGATCGCCGAGCACGCCGGCGTTGGCGTCGCAGTTGGCCAGTGCGGTATTCGCATCTGGCAGATCTACATCAAAGGTATTCACCACATAGGTGGCGGCTTCGGCGGTGCTTGCACCCACACCGGCCAACACGGAAAAGGCAAGAAGAACGGCAACAGCCGGCCTGAATCGACTTCGCATGAGAGTGCTCCACGTTTGCACTGGGGGTTGCCAGTGAGTACGCAGGGCGGGGCTTGAAACGACATGCGGGACTGCAGATCAGCGAAATACAGTCAGCCGGCGCCACCCTGGTGGTGGTGACGCCGGCTGCCGGTACGGTTCGACGGGTTCAGCTTTCGGGATGATCAGTCCTCGAATCCATCGCGGAAAACCGAGTCGATGGCAACTTGAGCGGTGTAGATGCCGGCCCATCCGAGCGTCACCTCGGGATCGACTGGATCGACGTAAAGCATGCTGGCGGTGATCGCAAGGCGACCATTTCGGAATGCATCACGCTCGACACCGACAGCGCTGACGAATGACCCGGCCGGCGCCAAAGGATCAACCTCAGTTCCCACGGTGGTCCCTACTTCGGCCACCGTGCGCAAGGGCATCTGTGTGCCGAAGCCCTCGCGCAGGTACAGACCCTGGGTGGCATTGCGCTCGGCCTTGAACACTACCTGGATCGGCATCAGCGGACGCGCTGCCAGTGTGGAAAAGGCTGAAGACCGCCAGCGAGCCAGCTCGGTGCCAGGCTCGGTGCCGCCACCCACTCCGGGCGGTCGCCCCGAGAAGTTCCAGAACATGAAATCGTTGATGCCCTCGCGCAGGGTGCGCGCAATCTGGCGGGTCTGTCCGGTGCTGGCCACGTGCACGAAAATGCCTTGATTGACCGGAATATTGACCAGCAATCCCGTGGGATGCTGCTCGTTGCAGTAGGCGATGATGTCGGGGTTGCCGTCGGTCGGGCACAGCAGCAGCTTCGGGAAGGTCTGAGTACCCCAACTCGCCCAGAAACTGAACTGATCGCCGTCGCTGCTGACTGACAAGGCTTCACCGAAACTGGTGAAAACAGCCCCCGGCGCCTCGCCAGGCACTTGATCACCGATGCCGACCATGGTCTGCAAGGCGGGCATCGATGCGATCGGAGCGCGGTAGATACCGCCCAGCGTTGGTGCTTCCTCGACATCCAGCCCGGTGAAGTAGACCCAGCCATTGGCGGCACTGGGCGGCGCCGTCGAGCCAAACTTGACCGTACTTCCCATCGGCTGATTCGGGATCAGCATGTTGGAGTTAGCGATCACTCCGGTATAGGGGATGGGCGATGTGGCCACCACATCACGGAAGTAGATGCCGGTGCGACCCAGGCCATCGAGCAGATCGGTGTAATTGCCCTTGTAGACGATGTAACGGTTGTTGACCACCGCCGGTGAACCCGGGAACTGATCGAAACGGGTACCCACCAAAGCGCCGGGCACCGAAAACCACGGGAAAGTCAGCGTGATTTGATCAGGTTCAACGACATCACCCAGCAAGCTGGCGCCCGTCATGGCGGTACCTCCCGGGAAGGCATAGATGCCCGAGGTGCCTACGCGCGTCTCCAGACCGCCGAGCAGAAAGGACCACACCGGCTGATGTTGACCACGGGTTGCGATCAGGCTGGAGCCGGCATCAATACGCGGCGTGGACGGAAATTCCGTAAAGGCCGCCGGCAGATTGTTGTAGAGAATGTTGTTGGGATCAGGGACGGCGTCGTCGCGCGCCAGCAACTTCAGCAAGGGCCCGGGCGCCGAGAGGTCGCGGGCATAGACACCATCGATCTGGGCGCCGGTACCGGTGCCGCTGCGGGCGCGGAATACGATCAGTCCAGCGTCGTTGATGGCCGGCTGGTTGTAGCTTCGAAACGTTGCACCGGGCGCGCCACCTGGCGCCGAATCAGCGTTGTTGGCTGTCGTATTCCAGGACAATCCCTGCGCCAGACCCAGGGAACTGATCCCCGCCAGCGCCATGGCTGTTGCGATTCGTGTGAAGGTATGCATGATCGTCTCCGAGATTCGCCTTCGGAGCTCCGCATCCCCCAGAGGATCAAGGGGCACAGAGCCCGCTTGATTGAGACATTAGTCCAAGTTCCACCGCGACCTTTGCGGTAGATCAAGTACTGATCGCGGCGTTGAGGTCCAATAGGAAAGCCTGCATCCCGTCTCCGGATCACCATGGCCAGATAGCCGTTTGTCAGTTCTGACGCAGAGCCTCCGAGGGCGCCGTCGCCGCGGCCCGGCGCGCTGGCGCGTAGCAGGCCATCGCGGCAATCGCCAGCATGATCAGCACTGACTGCAGCAGCACCGGCAGATCGACGGCGCTGACGCCGACGATGACACTGGCCAGAAGCTTGGTCGCCAGCAGCGCCGGAATCAGGGCCAGGCCCAAACCTATCAGCACCAGTCGCAGTCCGCGCCAGCGTACATTGCGGGCGATCTCCGCCGGCGCCGCGCCCAAGGCCAGGCGTACGCCGATTTCGCGCATGTTCGCCTGAACGAACTGAGCCAACAGCCCATACAAACCCACCGCCACCAGCACCAGACCGAGTGCACCCAGCGCGGTCATCAGACTGCTGGCGATGCGTTGCGGCAACAGGGCAATCGCAGCCAGCTCTTCCAGCCTGAACACCTGTGGTGGCGGCAGATTGGGATCCAGGCGCGAGTACACGGTGCGCAGCGCGGCATTGGCCTGACCCACGCTCAGATCGGTATGCAGCAGCAGGCTCATGCCGGCGCGACGGTATTGACCAAAAGGCAGCAGCAGATAGCTTTGAGCACTCTCACCCAGGGAGGTGTACTGACCATCTTCGATGACGCCGATGACCTGAATCGGATCACGCTGTTCGTCTGACCCGTAGTCGAAAGTACGTCCAATGGGATCGGCGTCCTGGAACAACTGCTGGGCCAGCTGGCGATTGATGATCGCCACCTTGGGACTGCCGTAGGTGTCGGCACTGTTGAAATCGCGGCCGCGCAGCGACATTCCCATGGTCTGGAAGAATCCCGGACTGACGATATTCGCGACCGGGTAAAGCCCCTCCTCCGGCAAGCCCGGGCCGACGATATTGCCGAGCCCCATGGATGACAGGGTCAGCGGAATCACTGCCGCGAGCGCGGCATCATCGACCCCGGGTATCTCGCGTGCGGCCTCCAGCAAGCGGCCGGCCACCGGAACTGCGCTGTCCACGCCGTAACCCGAGGTTTCCAGATCGAACTCCACCGCCAGCGTCTGCTCCACCCGCATGCCGGGATTGATGCCTTCCAGCTCCTGCAGAGCTCGCATCAGTGCCCCGCCACTGACCAGCAGCACCAGGGTGGCGGCGATCTGCACGACCGCCAGCACATTGCGGGCGCGAGTTCCGCGAAAGCGACCCATCTGCCCAGGCAAGGAACTGCGTGCTGCGCGCAGAGCCGGTATCAGTCCACACGCCAGCGTGGTCAAAAGCGCCAGCACCAGCGCAAAAGCCACCACCCGCTGGTCGGGGCTTACATCGAAATGCAGCGGAATCGGAATGGGCAAGGGAATGGCCAACAACGCCTTCAGACCTGCCCAGGCCAGCGACAGGCCGATCACGGTGGCCGGCACGGCCAGCACCAGCGCGTCGATCAGCATCATCGATGCCAACTGAGTCCGGGTAGCGCCCATGGACATCCGTATTGCCAGCTCGGCGCGACGTTCCTCGGCTCGGGCCAGGGCCAGACCAGCGACATTGATGCACGCGACCACCAGCAAGGTGGCTACCATCAACGAGAGGATGCCGACCATGAGCAGAATGCCGGTACGCGCCACCCCCGGAAGCGGCTGCAGTGCCTCGACCCCCAGCTGAAGCCCGAAGCGCTGATCGCCGCCCAATTCCTGACGCTGGGCGCTGAGACCTTGGGCAATGACATTCAGCTCGTTGCGGGCATCGGCCAGCGTGCGGCCCTCGGCCAGACGACCGCCGGTCAGCAACCAGGTACTGAGGCGCTGATCGAGAATGGCTTCTCCATCAGCGGGTCGCAGCAGACTGCGGCGAGTCACCGGCAGGAAAAGGTCCGGCGAGATGCCGGCGATATGCCCGCGAAAGCCGGCTGGGCTGACACCCACCAGCACAAAGGCGGCGCCATTGATGGTGATGGTCTGGCCGATCACATCCGGATTGCTGTCGAACCAGCGCACCCAGGCCTCGTGACTGATGACGGCGGCCGGCACCTCTCCATCTCGCCGCATGTCCTCGGCCTGCAGCAAACGACCACGCTCCGCTCGCACACCCAGAGCATCGAAATAGCTGCTGCTGACCATAAAGCCGAAGCTGTTGTTGGCACTGCTGGCGCCGGATACGCGCACCGACAGCGGACTGGGCGCATAGGCATAGACATCGCGCAGCGATTGCGTCTGCTCGGCCAGATCCTTGAAATCCGGGTAGGAGATGCTGCCCATGCCGCCAGTCCCGGTGCGCTGGATCTCGACCAGCTGGGTATCGGACTGGATACCCGGCAGCGGCCGCAGCAGACTCATGTTGAGCACCGTGAACAAGGCGGTCAGCGCACCGATCGCCAGCGCCAGCGGCAACACCGCCAAAGCCAGAATCAGCGGTCGCTGTGCCCATTGACGCGCCGCGTACCAGAGCTGCGGAAACAGGTTCATGGAGTTGCCCAAGCGTGAAGTTGGGTGGCTTGATGCATGTCGCGTGCCAGGCACGGGGCACGGGAGCGCGAGGTGCGAGGGTGTCATTACAAGCGGCGTGTGTCGGCCCGACACCGCCTGCAGACCATGAACCACCAGCGCGTGTAGGAGCGACCTCGCGTCGCGACCGGCAGGCCGCAGATCCGCAGCAGTGGTCGCGCCACAAGGGCGCTCCTACAGGCAAACGAATCCCTGGAGAGCGCGGCGTCGTTATCCAGGCCCCTGGTCGCGCTCTTGTAGGTCCAGACTTGTCTGGACGCTTTTGCGCAACAAGCAAGGAGCGTCCAGACAAGTCTGGACCCACGCGAGCGCGGCCTCGTGCCCTCTTGGCCTGGTGCCCTCCCCCAGCCACCGCGTCCGAAACCGTACATCGGCCCGCGCCAGCGGACACCCCGGCACCGCCATTGACCGGCATCAGCGCCGAGCGCGACGCAACACGCTAGGCTTCACCCCATGAATCAACCCGAAGCACCGAACACCCCCGGTTCCGGCCTCAGTAGCCGCCAGGCGCAGCAATTGCTGGAGCGTGTCGGTTTCAACGAGTTGCCCAAGCCACCCCGACGCAGCGTGCTGGGCATTGTCATTGGCGTGCTCTCGGAACCGATGTTCCTGCTGCTGGTGGTCGCGGCACTGGTTTATCTGGCCATCGGCGACCCGCGCGAGAGTCTGCTGCTGGGCGCATTTGCGGTCATGACCGTGGGTCTGGTGGTGGTCCAGGAAGCGCGCAGCGAGCATGCGCTGGAGGCGTTGCAGGCGCTCGGGGCGCCGACCGCGGCGGTGATGCGCGATGGTCAGATGCTGCGCATTCCGGCGCGTGAGGTGGTACCCGGGGATCTGCTGCTGGCTGGCGAGGGCGAGCGTATTGCGGCTGATGGCTGGATCGTGCGTGCCGAAGACCTGAACGTGGACGAGTCGCTGCTCACCGGCGAATCGGTGCCGGTCGGCAAGCGCGCCCGCACCAATCAGGATGGGGCGCAGATTCCGGCACCCGGGGGTGATCAGCAACCCTATGCCTACGCCGGCTCGCTGTTGGTCCGCGGCCACGCCCAGATCGTCGTAGCGCAAACCGGGGTGCGCACCGCCGCCGGTCAGATCGGTGTGTCACTGGCCACCATCAGCACCGAGCAGACCCTGCTGCAGCGCTCCATCGGGCGTCTGGTGCGCTGGTTCGGGCTGGTGGCGCTGCTGGTGAGCGTGACGGTGGTGCTGGGCTATGGCTTGATCCGTGGCGACTGGGTCCAGGGCCTGCTGTCCAGCATCGCCCTGGCCATGGCCATGCTGCCTGAGGAGTTTCCGATGGCGCTGGCGGTGTTTCTGGCCCTGGGCGCCTGGCGCATGGCCAAGGTCAAGGTGCTGGTGCGGCGCCCGGCCATGATCGAGACGCTGGGCGCAGCCACCGTGCTCTGCGTGGACAAGACCGGCACACTCACCGAGAACCGCATGCGCCTGCACACCCTGGCCGCCGCAGGCGCCGAGCCGCTGGAACTGCGCGGCGACGAAACCAGCCTGCCGGAAGCGGTGCACCGGCTGCTCGAATATGCGCTGCTGGCCAGCAAACGCCAGGCTCACGACCCCATGGACAGCGCGGTCGGTACGGTAGCGCAAGCCACGCTACAGGCCAGCGAACATCTGCACAGCGATTGGCCGCTGGAGCGCGAATATGGCCTCAGCAGCGAACTGCCGGCCATCTCCAGGGCCTGGACCTTGCCCGAGGGTCGTCGCGAACTGGCGAGCAAGGGTGCCCCGGAAGCGGTGCTGAGTCTGTGCGGGCTGGATGCGGCCAGGCGTGCCCGGATACTGGACCAGGTGCAGATGCTGGCCGCGCAGGGACTGCGGGTACTGGCCGTTGCGAGCGGTCAGGCGCCCGCCGGCGAACTGCCGACTACAGCCCAGGGCCTGAGTCTTTGTTTCGAGGGCCTGATCGCCTTCGTCGACCCGCTGCGTGCGTCCGCTCCGGCGGCGGTCAGCAAGGCCCGCGCCGCCGGTCTGGAAGTGATCATGATCACCGGCGATTACCCGTCCACAGCGCTCGCCATCGCCGCTGAAGCCGGCATCGATGTGCGCGCCGGCGCCTTGTCCGGTCCGCAAATCAACGAACTCGACGATGCTGCCCTGAAGACCGCGATCGCGCGCACCCGGGTCTATGCCCGCATTCGCCCGGAGCAGAAGCTGCGTCTGGTGCAGGCACTCAAGGCCAGTGGCGAAGTAGTGGCGATGACCGGCGACGGGGTCAATGACGCCCCGGCGCTCAAGGCCGCGCATATCGGCCTGGCCATGGGCGGGCGCGGCACCGACGTCGCCCGCGAAGCGGCCGGTATCGTGCTGCTCGACGATGACTTCGGGCGCATCGTCGATGGCGTGCGTCTGGGCCGGCGCATCTTCGAGAATCTGCGCAAGGTATTGATTTATATCGCCGCCATCCATGTACCGGTGGCGACGCTGGCGCTGGCACCGCTGCTGCTGGGCATGCCGCCAATGATCCTGCCGCTGCACGTGGTACTGGTCGAGATGGTGGTCGATCCGATCTGCTCGATCGCCTTCGAGAATCAGCCGGAGAGCCCGGGATTGATGCAACGCGGGCCGCGACGCAGTGACGAACCGCTGATCGGCATGCGCCAGCTGCTGCTCGGACTGGGATTCGGCTTCTGTCTGTTCATCGGCTGCTTTGCGCTGTATGCGTGGGCCAATGCCGCCGGCCTCGGCGAGAACATCGCCCGCACGCTGGCCTTCGTCGCGCTCACGGTCAGCAATCTGATGCTGGTGCGGGTGATCGCCAGCAACAGCTCAGCCTTCAGCGGCCTGTTCGGGCCCGGCCAGCGACCTTTCTGGATTATTGCCCTGGTGGTCACCAGCGTGGTGACCCTGTGCATCGAGATACCGACCCTGGCCGAGATCTTCCGTTTCGAAAACCCCGGCGCGCCCATGCTGCTGGCCGTGATTGCAGGCACCCTGATCTACATGCTGCTGCTGGATGCGCTCAAGTGGCTGCCGCCGGTACGGCGGATTCTGGCCGTCGCCTCGCGGGAGTAAAGGAGGCGGCAGTAGTGCGGCTCCGGCGCGCGCGGAGTTGAGTGAGCGCAACGCCAGCTTCGTTCACCGGTAGGAGCGCCCTTGCGGCGCGACCGTGGCTGCGGACGTGCGGCTTGCCGGTCGCGACGCGAGGTCGCTCCTACAGGCAATCTGCTGATTCACGGCCCATGGGCAGTTTCGGGACGGGACTGGTGACTCTCCAAGAACCCATGTCGTAAGTTGTTGACGCGTCATTGCGAGGAGCGCAGCGACGAAGCAATCCAGGATAGCGCCGCATGCCCCTGGATTGCTTCCCCCGGATCAAGTCCGGGGTCGCAATGACGCCGGGGGTTCACGGCCCATGGGCAGTTTCGGGACGGGACTGGTGACTCGCAATGACGCTCTACCCTCTCTGCCCTCTCGCCCACGCATTCACCGCAGCCAACGCCGGTCAATGACGGTACTTGCGCCATCTTTGGGCACGACCTCGATGCGCAATTCACCGGCTGCCCGGGCCGGATCCACAGGGCCGCGATATGCGATGCCATTGGCGCCGATGCCCTGACCGAAAATTCCGGACAGCTCGGCACGCGCAGACAGCTCCAGGGCTTGTCTGCTGCCATCGGCGTAGATCGCGTCCACGCGTTCGATGCCACGCGGATCCATGGCCCAGCCTCGCAACTCGCTGGCCGCGGCGGCGGACTCCGTCGCCGGCTGCTCCAGCACGCCGAAGGCCAGAGCCTGAGCGCCGACCCAGGATTGCAGGGCCAGCCACGGCAGCCCGAATGCCAAGCCCAGCAGCAACAGACCCGGCAGCGCCGCTGCACGATCGCGCCAGATGCGCGCAATGATGCTCGCCATCACCAGCGCCAGCGCCACCAGCGCCGCATTGGCCGCCAGATGCAGATGCCGCGCCAGTTCGCTGTAGCCATCGCCCACCAGCGAGGAAGCCCAGCCCAGCAGCACGATCAGCAGCAGCTGCGGCCACAACCACAAAGCGGCAAGACCAGACGAATCGGCATCGGCATCGTGTTCCGAAGGTAGCGGCTGGGCGCCTGATTTCCGCAGGCCCGGAGCGCGCGGCAACATCAGCAAGACCAGCAGCAGCGGCATCGCCCAGAACAGCAGCAAAGGTGCAAAGGGCAGCCGCGAGATGCCATCCGCCAGGCTCGCTCCAAGTCCCAGAGGCCCTGCCGGCATGCGCTGAAACTCGGCGCCGGCGACTTCGCCCAGATAGCTCGGCCGCCATTGCCCCGACAACGCCACACCGCGCCCGACCAGGCGCGCCAGGGCCGCGGGTTCGGCCGCCAGCTGCAGCGCCCAGGCCAGGCGCGAGAGCTTGAAGGCCTGCGGACATTCCAACCGGGCATCACGACCGCGCTGCAGATACCAGGTGCTGTGGACCAGTTCGACACAGGCCGGCGGCAACTGCAATCGGGTCACGAACTCGGCAGGATCGGCGGCGGCCGGCAAGGCCGCGCCGAAGAAACTGTTCCAGCGATTGGCATCGGCGATGGTCTGGTACCGGCCCTGCAGGCTGAGCTGCAGGGCCAGGGCCGGAATCAGCAGCAACAGCGGCCAAGCAATCAGGCGCGCGATCGGCCAGCGCTGGGTGCGCCCGAGCACGCCCAGCCAGCCCAGCAGCAGCAGTGGGATCAAGGCATGCTGGAAGCGCGACAGCGCCAGCGCTGCAAGCACCAGCCCCCAGAACAACAGCGCAGCGACCGAGGGTGTACGCCCCGACAGCAACCAGAGCAAGGGCAGCATCAAGGCCAGATAGGCGCTGAGCAGGGCCGCGAATTCGGTATAGAAACCGGCCAGGTACAGGCTGTCGAAGGGATCTACCAGGACCAGCGCCGCCACCCAGGCATGGATCAGGCGCAAGGAAGGCCAGGCACGCAATCCCCGGTCGACGGCAGCCAGCGCCAGCAGCAGCAACATGGCCTTGGTCCAGCCCACCAGCCACAGCGGCATGCTGCCTGGCTGGCCGATGCCCAGCGTATCGCCGAGCCGGTCCAGACCCACGGCCAGACCGGCGATCAGCACTTCGGTGCCGAACAGACAACTCGGATCGCGCGGCGCATCGGTCCGGTAGCGGCTGACCGGCGCCTGCGGCGTAGCGGCGCCGGGCGCGGCATCGACCAGCGGCTGCAGTCCCAGGCAGCCGGTATTGCGTAACATGTCGAACTGATTGGCGAATCCAGCCAGTGGTTGCTGGGTCAGCACAAAACCCAGACGGGCGCACAGCACCAACACTGCCAACCACCATAGCCAACGCTGCATCGGCGCAAACCTGCCTGCGGTGCTGGCGGCCGACATCAATCAGGACGCCAACCAGACGCAGGCCAGCAGCGCCAGACCCGCGAGCCAGCTGCCACCGTCACGCAGCGCATACAGCACCGGATCGCCCGGCAACTGGCCGCGGTGGGCCAGCGTCCACATCCGCGCCAGCCAGGTCAGCAGTATCGGACCCAGCGCCCAGAGCACCGCCGGCCGGCCGTACAGCGTGGTCACGTCTCCGGCATTGACGTACAAGGCCAGAACCACCGTCGCCGCGACGGCGGCAGCCGCACCAAAGGCCAGCACGATGGCGCTGTCGGCGCGCAGATAGGCGCGCCCCGGCAACTGCTCGTAGACGCAGCGGGTGAGCTCGGCATAGCGCTTCAGCGCCGCCAGACTGAGGAACACGAACAGCGAGAATCCGACCAGCCAGGGACTGGGCTCGATGCTGGCCGCCAACGCGCCGGCAATGACCCGCAGCGCATACAAACCAGCCAGCAGGGTCACGTCCAGCCACAAGGTTCGCTTGATGCCGAGGTTGTAGAGCAGCGCGCCACTGGCATAGGCGGCCAGGGACCATTGCGCCGGCAGCGGCAGACGCCAGGCCAGCGCCAGGGCTGCCGCGAGCAGCACCGGAATCAGCGCCAGGGCCAGCCGCAACGGCACGGTACCGGCTGCCAGAGGACGCTCACGTTTTTCCGGGTCGAGTCGGTCACTGCCGACATCGAGGGCGTCGTTGAGGATGTAGACCGCGCTGGCGACCAGCGACAGCGCGGCAAACATCGTCCCGGCCGCCTGCCAGGCCGCAGCATCGCTCCAGCGGTGCGCCGCCAGCAGGCCGACAAAGGCCAGCGCATTCTTGGCCCACTGATGCGGGCGTAGTAATTTGAGGAACGGTGACATGGAAGCGATTATGCCGTGCGCCCCTCGACTGCCGCGCCCCCCTGCGGCAACATCCACATACATGACCCAGACTCGGAGAGCGCCATGATCGACATCACCGATCGCGACACCGGCACCTTGATCACCCAGATCTCCGAGGAGCAGCTGGCCTTGCTGATCCAGGAACTGGAAGAAGAGAGCAGTGACGATCAGGATTACTACATCGACATGGGCACCCTGAGCCTGCTCGGTGCCGCTGGCATGGACAAGGAATTCCTGCACACGCTGGGCGCCGCGCTCGGCGAGCGCGAAGGCATGGAAATCGTCTGGAGGCGCCGCCCATGAGGGCAGTCTCAGGCCTCGTCCTGGTTGGAATTGCCACCCTGTTGACCTTCGGCACTGCCGCGCCGGCCCGTGCCGGCGCTCCCAGCGGCTGTGACGACATTTCCGCAATCGCGCCGTTCACGCAGTTCCGCTACACCCAGATCCAGAGCATCTTCGACACTCTGACCGATCCGAAGAATCCATTCTCCCAGCTCTGTAGCAGTTGCCACCCCGGCGATGTCGGCGCCGCCGGTCTGGGATTGGGGGACGGCTTCAGTTATGCCAATCTGGTCGGCGTCGCCAGCGCCCAGAATCCGATGATCCTGCGGGTGTCGCCCGGCAATCCGCTGAGCAGCCTGCTGTTCCAGAAGATCAATTGCGATGTACCCGAAGTGGGCGGCCGGATGCCGCCGGGCGGCATGATCTCCACCACCCAGCAGGCTTTCTTCTACGACTGGATTCGACTGGGCGCGCCGCTGTCGCGACTGGGATTCGAAGACCGCTGAACCTGGCCATGCGCCGAATCCTCATCGAGCGACCCGGCGGCTACGATCAGCTGCGGCTGGTTCATGACGCCGATCCGACGCCAGCGGCCGATCAGATTGCCATCGAGGTTGCCGCCTGCGGCGTGAATTACGCCGATGGCATCATTCGCATGGGTCTGTATGAATCGGCGAAGAAGCTGCATGGTTATCCGATCACGCCAGGTTTCGAGATTGCAGGCCGCGTCACTGCCATTGGCGATGCGGTGCAGGGCTTCGCCGTCGGCGACGAGGTACTGGCACTGACCCTGTTCGGCGGCTATGCCAGCCGCGTGCTGCTGACCGCCGATCGCGTATTCGCCCGGCCGGCCAATCTCAGCGCCGAAGCCGGCGCCGCCATCCCCACCGTGTTCCTCACCGCCTGGTGGATGGCCCACCAGCAACTGCGCCCCAGGCCCGGCGACTGTTGGCTGGTGCATTCGGCAGCAGGCGGCGTCGGTAGTGCGCTGGCGCAGCTGGGCAAGCTCGCCGGCTGCAGGGTCATCGGCGTGGTCGGCGCCGCCCACAAGGTCGACAGCGCCCGCGCTGCCGGTTGCGCCGAGGTCATCGACAAGTCGTCCACGGCGCTCTGGCCACGGCTGCACGAACTGGCGCCACAGGGTGTGCAAGCGGTGTTTGACGCCAATGGCGTATCCACGCTGGCGCAGAGCTACGCCCACCTGGCACCGACCGGCTCGCTGCTGATCTACGGCTTCGCCTCCATGCTGCCGCGCAACGGGCGCCTGAACTGGCTCAGCCTGGCCTGGGACTGGCTGCGCACGCCGCGCTTCAATCCCCTGTCCATGACCCGCGACAACCGCAGCGTGCTGGCCTGCAATCTGAGTTTTCTATCCAGCGAATCCACCCGCCTGCGCGAAGGCATGCTGTGGCTGCTGGAACGCTTCGCCGACGGCCGTCTGCAGCCGCCACCGATCACGAGCTTCCCGCTGGAACGCGCCGCCGAGGCCCAGCGCGCCATCGAGAGCGGGCGCACGGTGGGCAAGCTGGTGCTTTTGCCCTAGCGGCAGGAAAAGGGGAAAGGGAAAGAGAAAAGGGAAGATCAAGAGCGGGCACGGGCACTGCCTGTTTTCTGTGGGAGCGGGCTCTGCCCGCGACAGGCTGTCGCGGGCAGAGCCCGATCTCACAAGACATATCGTAAGTCATTGTTTTATTGGCTCACAAAGAGGGGGCACGGGGCAGGGGCACGGGGCACGGGGCACGGGGCACGGGGCACGGGGTTGCAGAATTGCCTCATCACGGCGTCATTGCGAGCGCAGCGAAGCAATCCAGATTCTCCTCGCAAGTGCCTGGATTGCTTCGTCACTGCGTTCCTCGCAATGACGCCACGAGGCCATTCCGCTTGCCCCCTGCCCCTGTCTGATGAGCGAAATTGCGCACCGCCAGGGGCGACGGGGACTTCCACAATCCGAGTGCTCCCGAGTTGCCGCTTTTGATCTCCCCCTTTTCCTTTTTCCCTTTTCCTGCTCCTCCAGCCTTGCGCTATCGTCAGCGGTCAGCCGTGAACCCAACCAATGACCGAATCCACGCCTTCCTATGCCGCCCGCGAGCGCCCGGTATTGACGCCCAGCCAGTTGAACCGGCTGGCGCGACAGCTGCTGGAGGACGCTTTTGCGCAGGTTTGGGTCGAGGGCGAGATTTCGAACTACACCCGGGCGGCTTCCGGGCATTGGTACTTCACGCTGAAGGATCGCGACGCCCAGATCCGCTGCGCGATGTTCAAGTCGAACAATCTATACGTGCGCAACAAACCGGTGGATGGCGCCCAGGTGCTGGTCCGCGGTCGGATCAGTCTGTACGAGGCCCGCGGTGACTATCAGTTGATCTGCGAGCACATGGAGGACGCCGGCCTTGGTCGTTTGATGCGCGAGTTCGAGCGGCTCAAAGCGCTGCTGCAGGCGGAAGGACTGACCGACCCGGCCCGCAAGCGCCCGCTGCCACGCATGCCCATGCGCATTGCCGTCATCAGTTCCGCCCAGGGCGCGGCCATCCGCGATGTGCTGTCGGTGTGCGCCCGGCGCTGGCCGCTGTTGCAGATCGACCTGTTTCCGGCCCAGGTGCAGGGTGCCGACGCCCCGGCGCAGCTGCGCGCAGCACTGGCGGCGGCCCTGGCAGCCCCTGAAGCCTATGCACTGGTACTGCTGACCCGCGGCGGCGGATCGTTGGAGGATCTGGCGGCCTTCAACGACGAGGCGCTGGCGCGGATGATCGCGGCCTCGCCGATCCCGACCGTCTCCGCGGTGGGCCACGAAACCGATTTCACCATCGCCGATCTGGTGGCCGACGTCCGCGCACCTACACCCTCGGCAGCCGCCGAACTGATCACGCCCAGTGCCGACGCCCTGCGCCAGCAGATGGATCGGCGCGCCCAGGAACTGCGTGAGCATTTCCGCCGCCGCATCCAACGCTGGCAACAACGCAACGACGCATGTGAACGCCTGCTCCGTGCGCATGACCCCAGACGCGCACTGCGCCTGGCCCAGTTGCGACTGCAGGCATTGCGGCAGCGCGCCGATTCGTCGTTACATGCGCGGGTGCAGCGGCGTCGCAACGAACTCGGACTCGTGCTCGAAGCCATCCGCCTGCGCGCGCCGCAGCGGCGCATCAGCGATACCCGACAGCAGGCCGGTCAGCTGCAGTCCAGACTGAAAACCATCGCCGCCCGCTGGCTGCAACAGCCGCGCACCACGCTGGATCATCAGCGCCACGCCCTGCTGCAGAGCGTCCCGGATCTGGCACTGCTGCGCGCACGTTGTCGACAGGCGGTCGACAGCCTGCGTCAGCTGGGGCCCGACGCCACACTGCAGCGCGGCTATGTGCTGCTGAAACGAGCCAGCGACGGCCAATTGCTGATGCGCGCCAGCGCGGTCAAGCCCAATGAGACGCTGATTGCGCGCTTTGCCGATGGCGAAAAGCGATTGCGCAGTGAAGACATGTCTGGAATGGACGAAGCCTGACTCGGTTTCGAAACTCCCGGTGTCATCGAGCCCGCTACGGCGGCACCCGGCCTGCGGCAGCCTCGATTCTGGAGTCGCGCTGCAGGTCGACGACCGGCTACTTGCGCCGCAGCGATCCCTCGGCAGGCGGCAGCGTTTGCGGCTCGAGGCCAGCCAACTCGTGTATCGAGCTTGCCCGCACGGTCGCTGCACTCTGCGCCACCGGCGGCGGCGTGAGTCGCAATTTGTCCAGCCGTAGCGACTGGGTGACCGAAGGCTGCTCGTCCTCCGCCGGCCGCTCCACGGTCAGCAGAAACTCCGGACCGTTGAGGCCCAGACGCACGTAATCACCGCTGGACAGGGCAACAGTTCCGATGACTCGCTGACCATTCAGATAGGTGCCATTGCTGCTGAGCAGATCGGTCAGTGTGTAATGACGCTCGCCTTCCTCCGGATCGATCCACTCGATCACCGCATGGCTGCGCGAAACCATGGTGTCCTTGTCGGCGTCGACACGTACATCGCACTGGGGACCACGCCCCAGATATAGCGACGTGAAACGGCTCAAGGGATAGACCTCGGTATGTCCGGTGCGCGCGCCGCTGATGAAGTTGACGATGATCCGATCCACACCGGCCCCGATTGGGAATTCAGGGCCGTATCGTAACGCGTCATCGTCGGGCTGGCGACGTAGCGACCGGGACGACGGGTGGGTAAAGGCCGATCAAGGGCATCGGGCCGCCAAGGCGAGCTGGCGCTGAACGATCTTGCTGATTCGTAGCGGCTTTGAGGAGGGACGCGCGCCTGCGCGGCCGCTCTTGATCTCCGGCCCATGGATCGGGCCGCCAAGGCGAACTGGCGCTGAACGATCTTGCTGATTCGTAGCGGCTTTGAGGAGGGACGCGCGCCTGCGCGGCCGCTCTTGATCTCCGGCCCATGGAAGGCGGCGCCGCAGCGCGGCGCCCTCCAGGGCAGGGCCAGCCTCCGCAGCCGCTCTTGATCCCCGCCGGTGAAAAGGCGGCGCCGCAGCGCGGCGCCCTCCAGGGCAACAGCTTGAATGAGTCCTGCACTGTGCTTCCCTTTTTCCTTTTTCCTTTTCCCCTTTTCCCGTCCCGCAAACCCCATTCGCCGCCCCGGCGCGTTGATCAGGACATGAAGCTCTCACCAAACCATGCGCTTGGGCTATCGTCGTCGGGTGAAAACGCCCGGGCCAGCCGTGGAACACGACGACAGCGACGAAAACCTGATGCTGCGCTATGCCGCTGGCGAGGCTGTGGCCTTCGATCTGCTATATGGGCGCTATCGGGTGCGACTGTTGCGCTATCTGGTGCGCCTGACCGGGCAGACCGCCGTGGCTGAAGAACTCTACCAGGACACCTGGAGCCGGGTGATCGACGCCCGCGCCCGCTATGAGCCCAGCGCGCGCTTTGCCGCCTGGCTGTTTCGCATCGCCCACCATCTGGCCATCGATCATCTGCGACGATCCCGGCCGACGGTGAGTGCAGACGAAGTGCTGATCGCCTTTCCCGGCCTGCCGGAAGACGATCCAGCCCTGGCACTGGACCAGTCGCAACAGATGCAGCGACTGTCGGACCTGGTGGATGCGCTTCCTGAAGAGCAACGCGCGGTGCTGTTGATGCGCGCCGAAGGCGACCTCACTCTGGAGGAGATCGCCACGAGTGTCGGCACCGGACGTGAGACGATCAAATCGCGCCTGCGCTACGCGCTGGCCAAGCTGCGGGAAGGATTGAAAGGGTCATGAGCGGGAATTCGCGCTTCGAGCGCCTGGAGAACGAGATCGTCGATGCACTGCGCCGGGCACCCGGAGCAGAGCCGTCGGCCGATCTCGACGCCCGCATCCTGGCCCGCGCCCATGCCGCCGTCGCCAAGGCACCGCAACGCCGCAGCCAACCGCGCTGGATGAGCCTGGCAGCTGGCGTCGTGGTGCTGGTCGGCAGTGGCCTGGCCCTGCGTATCTGGCAGCAGCTCGAGCACGAACCCAGCCGTCTGGATGCGCCGCCTGCGGTTTCCGCACCGGCGCCCATGGAAGCCGACCATGCCGCCGACGACAACTTCATGCGCAGCGCCGAGAAACGGTCTGCCGAGAACGCCGGCTTCGCCGAAGGATCAACCCTGGATTCGGAGGTGGCGGCCGATCGAAGCGCTGCAGCCAAACCGGCCGCGCCGCAGCCTCAGCCCAGGTCGCCGGCACCACAGACGTCGTCAACAGCGGCTTCGGGGCCGGCTCCCGCAGCCAAGTCCGATGATCGTGGGCGTCGTGATGCCCAGCCCTTCCCGGCCGAGCTGGCGCCGAAGGCGCCAGCGGTGCGTCAGCAGGAGGCGGTGGGCCAGATCGTTGTGGCCGCTCCGCCAACGGAACCTCGGGCAGAACCGGTCACGGCCCAGAAGCTGGCGCCGGCGCCGGCCGCGGCACCGCCTGTGCCCTACGCCGTGATAGAGGAAGCGATGGCGCCTGAAGCCAAGCGTGAGCACTTGAGCAAGGAAATGCCGTCGGATCGAGATGCAAGCACCGGCGCGGCCGGCCTGCGCATGCCCGCCGAGCTCAGCGGTGGCCGCGCCAACGATGCCAGCAGCAAGCTCTCGGGCGCCGCTGATGCACCCGCAGCCATGGCGGACAAGGCCATCGACGCTTTCGACAGCATCGTCGAAGAGGCACGCGAGGCCCTGAAGCGCGGCGACATGGATCGCGCCCGCCGCCTGATCCAGACGCTGCGCCAGGACTATCCGAAACGCGAACTACCGCAGGATCTGCGCTTTGCAGACGACGCCAATCATTGATGCCAGACCCCTCAGCGGCGCCGGGACGGGACCATGAGCGCTACCCTGGCCGAGTACGCAACGCACGAGCAGCTGATCCAGAAAAGCCGTTTTCTGGCTCGCGCCTGGCCGATCGACCACGTTGACGAGGCCCAGGCCCATGTCGAGCGCTGCGCACACGAGGACGCCAGTCACCATTGCTACGCCTGGCGCGCCGGTCAGCAATACCGTTTCCACGATGCCAACGAACCCTCCGGAACCGCCGGGCGGCCGATCCTGCAGGCCATCGACGGTCAGGACCTGGATTACGTGGTGGTGGTTGTGACCCGCTGGTTCGGCGGCATCAAACTCGGCGCCGGCGGCCTAGTGCGGGCCTACGGCGGCGTGGCTGCCGAATGCCTCCGCCAGGCGGCGCGCCGCGAGCTGATCGAGATGCAGACGCTGCAGATCGCCCTGCCCTTTGCCCAGGAGAGCCTGCTGCGGCAGATTGCCGGCGAATGCGCTGGGCAGCTCGGCGCCGAGCACTACGACAGCCAGGGCTTCTCCTGCCAGCTCACGCTACCCGCCAGCCGCGCGGCCGAATGCCGACAGCGCCTGCAGGACGCCACCCGCGGCCAGGCCCAGATCAACCCGCTTCCGTAGGAGCGAGCTCGCGTCGCGACCGCCATGACGCGCGGCGGTTGCGAAGATCGGGAACCGCGGCGTGTTGTTGCCGGCAACGGAACGCGGAGAACGCAGAGGGACGCAGAGAACGCGGAGAGAAGCTAAGTTGTCTTCGAATGGCGCCCTACTCTGCGTTCTCCGCTGCCCTCTGCGTTCTCCGCGGTGAAGCTTCTGCCCGCCAGTCAGAGCGAAGGCCTGCCGGTGCCGTGGCCGAAGAACCACGGTCGCGCCGCAAGGGCGCTCCGACGGAAGAGACCGCGGCTTGTAGGAGCGACCTTGCGTCGCGACCGCCATGGCGCGCCGCAGTGGCGAAGATCGGGAACCGCGGTGTGCTGTTGCCGGAAGCAGGACACAGAGAACGCAGAGGGACGCAGAGAACGCGGAGAAAGCAGAATGGTCTTCGAAAAATGCCCTTCTCTGCGTTCTCCGCGGCCCTCAGCGTTCTCCGCGTTGAAGCATCTGCCCGGCAGTCAGGGCGAAGATCGGCTGGTGCCGTATGCCGATGAACCACGGGCGCGCCGCAAGGGCGCTCCTACGGAAGAGACCGCTTCTCGTAGGAGCGACCTTGCGTCGCGACCGCCATGGCGCGCCGCGGTGGCGAAGGTCGGGAGCCGCGGCGTGCTGTTGCCGGAAGCAGGACACAGAGAACGCAGAGGGACGCAGAGAACACGGAGAAAGCAGAATGGTCTTCAAACAAAGCCCTTCTCTGCGTTCTCCACGGTCCTCAGCGTTCTCCGCGTTGAAGCTTCTGTCCGACAGTCAGGGCGAAGATCGGCTGGTGCCGTATGCCGATGAACCACGGTCGCGCCGCAAGGGCGCTCCTACGGAAGAGACCGCCTCTTGTAGGAGCGACCTTGCGTCGCGACCGCCGTCATCCATCCCTCTTCACAGCATCTTGAAATCCGCCAGCGCCGGCCCATCTCACAGGCCATCACCCTCTCTGGTCCGTGTATGAAACTGCCCACCTGGCTGTCGAAGATTCTGGTGACCGTGCTCAGCGCCTCGCTGGTGCTTGGATTGGCGGTCGGCGGTACCTGGCTCACGCGTCATCCCATGCCGCAGGTCAACCTGATGCCGGTGGCGATGGTGGTGGGACTGGCCAGTCTGGTTTACGGCGCGCGCAACAAGAGCTGACAAAGCGGCATCATCTGCCGATGAAGATCGGCACCTACTATCAGGCAACCCGCCGCGAGCCGGCGGAGCACTCACCCCTGCAGGGACCGTCGCGCGCGCGCGTCGTCGTCGTTGGCGGCGGCTATGCCGGACTGGCCACAGCGCTGGGACTGGCCGAGCGCGGCGTCAGCGATGTGCTGCTGCTGGAATCCGAGTCCATCGGCTTTGGCGCCAGTGGTCGCAACGGCGGCTTCGTCTTCGGCGGATACTCGCTCGGCGAAGCGGCGCTGCGGGCCGAGGTCGGCGCTGACACCTCGCGGTGGATGTATGGATTGACGCGCACCGCCGTCGGCACCATCCGCGCCCGCATCGATCGCTATGCCATTCAATGCGATCCGGTCGACGCCGGCGTCATCTGGGCGAACTGGTTCAAGGATCCGTCACTACTGAGTGAGCGCCAATCGCTGCTGCGCGAACAATTCGGCGTGAACTGGACCACGCTGACCCCGGATCAGCTGCGCGCGCAGCTGAATACTGGGCGCTACCACGGCGGGCTGTTCGAATCTGAGGCCTTTCATGTGCACCCGCTCAATCTGGCGCTGGGTATGGCCAGAGCCGCCCAGAGCCTTGGCGTATTTGTACGCGGCGCCAGCCCGGTGATCCGAATCGAAAGAACCGGCACGACCTGGCGCGTGCATTGCAAGCGGGGAGCCATCGATGCCGATACCGTGGTCGTCGCCGGCGGTGGCTATCTGCAGCGACTGGTGCCGGCCCTGCAGCGGGCGCTGCTGCCGATTGCCACCTATGTGGCCGTGACAGAGCCCCTGGGCGATCGGCTGAGCGACGCCATCCGCACTCGCGCCGCCATCTACGACACCCGCTTCGCCTTCGACTACTACCGCGCCCTGCCCGATACGCGCCTGCTCTGGGGTGGACGCATCTCGATCCTGAATCGTTCACCGCAGGCCGTGGCGCGACTACTCAAGGCCGACATCAAACGGGTCTATCCGCAGCTGGGCGAGTTCGAGATTGACTACGCCTGGAGCGGTTTGATGAGCTACGCCCGCCATGAAATGCCTCAGCTCGGCCAGCTCGAGTCCGGCCTCTGGTACGCCCAGGCCTTCGGCGGACATGGCGTCGCCACCACGACCGCGATCGGTGAAGTGCTGGCCCAGGGTATCGCTGGCGAGAACGAGGACTGGCGACGCTTCAGCCCCTTCGGCCTGAGTCGCACCTGGCGCCCCTTCGGCTTCCTCGGTGCCCAGGCGACCTACAGCTGGCTGCAGGCGCGGGATGCGTGGAAGGATCGGCGGGAGCGGTGAGGCTGGTGCTGGTGCTGGTGCTGGTGCTGGTTGTTGGTTGTCGGTTGTCGGTTGTCGGTTGTTGGTTGTTGGTTGTTAGCACATCCTGCCGAGCAAGCTCGGCACTACCAAAGCCTCGTACACCAACGCTCTCGTAGAGCGGAGCTTGCTCCGCTGCTTTTGCTTGGCTTGCGCCTTGGCCTTGCGCGCCGACGGAAACAGCCGCACACCCTGCCGAGCAAGCTCGGCACTACCAAAGCCTCGTACACCGCCGCTCTCGTAGAGCGGAGCTTGCTCCGCTGCTTTTGCCTGGCTTGCGCTTCGGTCCGGTGCGCCACCGGGAACAGCCGCATACCCTGCCGAGCAAGCTCGGCACTACCAAAGCCTCGTACACCGGCGCTCTCGTAGAGCGGAGCTTGCTCCGCTGCGTTTGCCCGGCTTGCGCTTCGATCCGGTGCGCCGCCGGGATCAGCCGCTCCCCCTGCCGAGCAGGCT
>JBFWOF010000039.1:0-59445 GCA_050250665.1 Lysobacterales bacterium
AGTGAAACGCGTCAGCGCCAATGGTAGTGTGCATCCGCATGCGAGAGTAGGTCATCGCCAAGCACCTTTTAAACACCACAACGCCCAGTCCATCGACTGGGCGTTGTGCTGTCTGGCGTTTGGAAAACTGACCGGGGTTCCCGGTCTTGCCTCATGACGACGTCCGAAGCCACGATGGGCTCTGATCCTGCCCCAGAGCGCGCTATCTTTGCCGCAAGGATCGCAGGAGACAGGGCTTATGCAGATCGCGGTACTGACGGTTTCCGATACCCGGCACGTAGCCAACGACACCTCGGGCGACTATCTGGTCGCTGCACTCAAGGATGCCGGTCACCAACTGCACGAGCGGGCCATACTGGCCGACGATCGCTACCTGCTGAGAGCCCTGGTTTCGCAGTGGATCGCCGACCCCGCCTGTCAGGTGATCCTGATGACCGGTGGCACCGGTTTCACCGGCCGGGACAGCACTCCGGAAGCCATCGAGCCGCTGCTCGACAAGACCATGCCGGGATTCGGAGAGTTGTTTCGCGCGCTGTCCTACAAGGACATCGGTACCTCCGCACTGCAATCAAGGGCTTTCGCTGGCCTGGCAAACGGCACCATTGTGGTTGCGCTGCCGGGCTCCACCGGTGCATGTCGCCTGGCCTGGACTGAAATCCTGGGGCATCAGCTGGATGCCAGCACGCGCCCCTGCAATCTGGCCGAGCTGCGCACGCGTTTTCTCGAGCGATGACCGAAGTTTCGATGCGGAAACCTCGGATTGCAGAAGTTGCTGCCGATGTCCGCAAGTGAACACGAGCCCACCTCGGCCTGATCGAATCCGAACAGCATTGCGATGCTGCTTGCGCGAAAAGAACTGCGTTGCGCTGAAAAAGACCCTTAAAACAATGTGATAGCAGTGACATCCAGGCTGGCATGCTGTTTGCTCTACTGGGTTCATGGATATCGCACGCCCTGATCTGAAGAAACAACGCCAGCGCCGACAGGCGATGTATGTGGCCGCAGCGCTGCTGGTGCTGACTGTCTCCGGCTTTGGCATTTCCCGCCTGGAGCCCGCTGCGCCAACCGTGCAGCGTCAGTCAGTGTGGATTGACACCGTCAAGCGCGGCGATCTGCTGCGCGAAGTGCGCGGACCTGGGCAGCTGGTGCCCAAGGAGATCCGCTGGCTCTCTGTGGACACGACCGCCCGCGTGGATCAGATCGTGATCCGACCGGGCGCGACTGTCGAGCCTGATACGCTGATCCTGAAACTGAGCAATGCCGAGATTGACGATCAGGTGCTCGGCGCAAAGGCGGCGGTAGAGGCTGCCAAGGCCGACCTTGAAGCGAAGCGCATTGGCCTCGAGAGTCAGGTGCTGGATCAGCAGGCGCAGATTGCGGCGGTGCAGGCCGATCAGGAAGGCGCGCGACTGCAGGCCGAGGCCGAGGGCGAGCTCAATCGCAAAGGCATCGTCTCGTCGCTCCAGTACCGACAGACGCAGCTGCGCGCTGATCAGCTGGTGGTGCGACTGGACATCGAACGGCAGCGCCTGGCGATGCTGAAGCGCAATCTGGACGCGCAACTCGCTGCCGAGCGCTCGCGTCTGGATCAGTTGCAGAACACCCTGCTGTTACGCCAGCGGCAGGCAGACGGACTCTCGGTTCGTGCCGGCATGCACGGCATCCTTCAGGTGATCGCTGTCGAGGAAGGTCAGCAGATCACGGCCGGTGTCAACCTTGCCCGCGTCGCTCAGCCAGATGTCCTGCGCGCTGAACTGCGGGTCCCGGAAACCCAGGCCAAGGATGTCAAGGTGCAGCAGAGCGTGCGCGTGGATACCCGCAACGGCATCGTGCCCGGAGTGGTCGTGCGCATCGATCCGGCGGTTCAGAACGGTACTGTCCAGGTGGACGTCGATCTGACCGGTCCGCTGCCCCCCGGCGCCCGTCCCGATCTGTCGGTCGATGGCACCATCGAAATCGAGAAACTCAGCAATGTGCTGTACGTCGGACGGCCGGCTTTTGGTCAGGCCGAGAGTCGCACCACCTTGTTCCGGCTGGATTCCGACAACGAGACGGCTCGGCGCGTTCCAGTAGAACTGGGCCGAGCGTCCGTTAGCCTGATCGAAGTTACCCGCGGGCTTGAACCTGGCGACCAGGTCATCCTGTCCGATACCAGCAGCTACGACCAGCACGACCGCCTGCGGCTGCGCTGATCCGAACTCCCGAGGAAAGCCCCATGACTACAGCCAACGCCCTGATTTCCCTTCGAGATGTCGCCAAGGTCTATCTGACCGAAGATGTCGAGACCCACGCGCTCAGTGGCATCCACCTGGATATCCGCAAGGGCGAATACATTTCCATCTCGGGCCCCTCAGGTTGCGGCAAATCCACGCTGCTGGCGATCCTCGGCCTGCTCGATACCCCCAGCAGCGGCAGCTACGAGATCAACGGTCGCTCGGTGGGTTCGATCAGCGCCAATGAACGGGCCAAGATTCGCAACAAGGAAATCGGCTTCATCTTTCAGGCCTTCAACCTGATCGGTGATCTGACCGTGTTCGAAAACGTCGAGCTGCCGCTGACCTATCGCACCGGATTGAACAAGGCCGAGCGCAGGAAGAAGGCCCAGCAGGCACTGGATCGGGTCGGAATGGCGCATCGGCTCAAGCACTATCCCTCACAGCTCTCCGGCGGTCAGCAGCAGCGCGTCGCCGTGGCCCGTGCGCTGGTGGGTGATCCCTCGATCCTGCTCGCCGATGAGCCCACCGGCAATCTCGATTCCAAGAATGGCGAGGCGGTCATGGTGCTGCTGGACGAACTTCACAGCGCTGGTGCCACCATCTGCATGGTCACGCACGATCCGCGCTATGCCGATTTTGCCGACCGCAAGGTATTCATGTTTGACGGCCGCGTGGTGGATGAGGAAACCATGCATCAATTGCGGCATGAAGAAGATGCCCGCATACGCCGCGCCGCAGTCGGCGAATAAAACTGGGGCCCTGCCATGACCTACGCCATCGCCGAGTTGCGCCAGAGCTGGCGGGCGCTGCTGCATCAACCGGGCAACAGCCTGCTCACGGTATTCGTGCTGGCGCTGGGATTGGCTGGCGTGATCGGCATGTTGTCGATCATCAAGTCGCTGGTCTGGGATCCGCTGCCCTATCCGAATGCCGACCAGATCCTGACCGTCGGCTGGCGCGATCGGGCCAACAGCGGCCCCAATCTGCAGTCACTGGACGCCGAGCAATTCCTGCAATGGCAGGAACGCCTGGAGGGTCAGGCGGAGCTGGCCGGTAGCGGCAGCGCCACCGTCAACCTGACCAGCCGCGATGGTGTCGAGCGCTATGACGGTGCCTACGTGACCCACAACCTGTTCGCGATGCTGGGCGTAGCCCCGGTGCTGGGGCGCGGGTTTACCGCCGAAGATGACCGGCCGGGGGCAGCTGCGGTGGTGTTGCTGTCGAACGAACTGTGGCGCAATCGATTTGCCAGTGCCCCGGAGATCGTCGGCAGCCAGGTTCGGGCGAACGCTCAGGCGGCCACAGTCATCGGAATCATGCCCCCTGATTTCAGCTTCCCGCACCGGGAAGCGTTGTGGCTGCCTGCGCAGGTGACCCGCGCCGCAGGGCCGGTGCCCGACCGCGACATGGATACCTTTGCCCGTCCTCTGTCTGTGGACGGGTCTGCTGCCATCCGGACCACGCTGGAATCGTGGCTGGCGGATCAAGTTGTCGCCGACGCGGCGCGCTGGTCCGCCGTCGAGGTGGATGCCGAGCCACTGCCGATGCTGTACGCGAACCGCGAAACCCGGATGATTCTGAACATCATGCTGGCCACCGTCGGTCTGGTCCTGCTGGTGGCCTGCGCCAATGCAGCCAATCTGATGCTGGCCCGCACCCTGGCCCGCAGCCGCGACCTGGCCTTGCGACTGACCCTGGGCGCGAGTCGCGGTCGCGTCGGTTTGTACCTGTTGGCGCAGAGCCTGATGCTGACGCTGCTGGCAACACTGCTGGCGCTGCCACTGGCACAATGGGGTGTGGATTGGGTGGTCGCCGCTTTTGCCGGTACGGGTGAAGACCTTGCCCCCTGGTTTCATCCGGGAATAAACGCCGGTATGGCTGCGATGGCAATAGCCGTGGCCATGACGTCGGCACTGCTGGTTGCGGCCTTGCCTGTCGCACGACTGCGTGTGGACTCGCTCGCGAGCGGTCTGCGCGAGGGAGGACGGGCGGTATCGGCGGGCGGCATTGGCAAGCTCAGTCGTATTCTGGTCGTGGCCCAACTGACGATGGCCTGCATCGTGTTGTTGTCCACCCTGGTGATGGTCAGAGGCGTTGCCGGATTGGCGAAAACCGATCTCGGCATCAACCCGGACCATTTGCTGACAGCGCGAGTTGCGCTGTTCGAGCAGCTCTATCCCGCTGACGCCGACACCGTGGACTATTTCAGGAAGCTCGTCGACGAATTGCGGCTGCAGCCGGAGGTCGTCGCGGCTGGCGCAGGAACGACCCTGCCCGGATTGATGGGAGACACGGAGCAGGTGCTGCCGGAAGGATTCGTCGCGGCCAATGAGCAGGGTCAGCTGGTGCGTTATGCGGCAGTGGATGATGGATTCCTGCCCACCTATCAGGTGGAACTGCGCTCCGGCCGCGCATTCGACAGCCGCGATACCGCCGACTCGGACCCGGTGGCCATCATTGACGAACGCTTTGCCGCGAATCTGTTTGCCGGCGCCGATCCGATCGGTCGACGGCTGCGGATACCGGCGCAGGGTGACAACGCGCGATGGCATACCGTCATTGGCGTGGTCGAGAACCTGCAACTGGAAGATGCCGGGGACCCGCTGCTGCCGAATGTGCTGGTCGCCCTGTCGCAGTCTCCGCAACGTTTCGTCAGCGTCGTGGTCCGCACCCGCACCGACCCGGAGCTGTTCAAGACTCGACTGACCGAACTCATTCGACTGCAGGATCCCGACACCCCGGCCTACTGGCTCCGAAGCTACGACGAAGTCATCCGTGTGGCGATGGTCGGCGAGCGGGTGGTCTCGGGCATGTTCACGGCCTTCGGGCTGGCCACGCTGGTGCTGGCAGCCGCCGGATTGTATGGACTGATCGCGCAGCTGGTCAGTCAGCGTACCCGCGAGATCGGGGTGCAGCGGGCGCTGGGGGCGCCGGGTTCGGCCGTATTGCGGCGGCTGCTGGGTCAGACCCTGGGCCAGGTCCTGATCGGTCTGATTCTGGGCGTTGCTCTGGCCATTCCCTTCGCCGGAACGATCGCTCGGGCGATACCCAGCCTGCCGGCGGATCCGTTCGCCGTTCCCTTGTTGATTGCGATTCTGCTGACAGTATCGGTGGTCGCGGTGTTGATGCCCGCTCGCCGCGCATTGGGCGTGGACCCCACAGTGGCACTGCGCGACGAGTAAAGACCTGATCATGAATCTGCTGCTGTCCGCGATCCAACGCCTGCGCCGCTCACCGGGCTATACGCTGGGGCTTCTGGCCACGATGACCCTGGGTCTGTGCCTGACCATCACCATGTTCGCCATCGTCCATGGCGTGGCCTTTGCGCCCTTGCCCTATCCCGGTGGCGATCGCGTGGTCGTGGTCAATTCGCAGCGGATTCAGAGCGGCGCCCGCGGTGGCATTACGCCCCAGAACGCCGTCGACACACTCTCCGATCTGGATGAACTGGAAGCGTTTGCGTACTACACCTATGGCGGTGCGGATCTTAAAGTGGACGGTCGGCCATCGGTGCTGACCATCAATCAGGTCAGCAGCGGCTTCTTCGATGTCTTTGCCATGCCGGCGATGCTCGGTCGCACCCTGCGGGCGGGCGATGGTGGTCAGGCGCGCGCGGTGCTCAGCCACCAGACCTGGCAGCAACTGGGTGCTGATCCGGACATCGTCGGCAAGACCCTGACCCTGAACTGGATCTCGCCGGAGATCGTCGGTGTGATGGCGCCCGAGTTCGACTTTCCCGATCCGGAAGTGGCGCTCTGGATTGCCGGCGACGAGGCCGAATACCGGAATCTGGATGCCGGCGTGTACGAGAACGCGCGCTACCTCAACGGCATCGGCAGGCTCAAGCCCGGCATCACCCCGACACAGCTTGATGCGAGGCTGTCTGCGCTGGTGCCGGCTGGCAGCGCTGATGCCTGGACGCTGCGCGCAAAGACCCTGCTGGATTCCAGGCTTGGCGGGCGTCGGCCGCTGCTGCTGACCTTGCTGTCGATCTCCGTGCTGGTCCTGCTCATTGCCTGCGCCAACGCCGCCCATCTGGTGATGGTGCGCGGCTACGGCAGACTGGCGCAGTTCGGCATCCAGCGGGCGCTCGGCGCCAGTCAGACCCGCATCGCCCTCGAGTTCCTGATCGAGGTGTTGCTGGTCGCCAGCATGGCGATGTTGGCAGCACTGGCCCTGGCCTCGATCGGGCTCAAGCATTTCGTCGGACTTTTCGACAGCGGGCTGCCGCGAGCAGCGGAAGTTGTCATCTCGATGCCAGTGCTCGGCTTCGCGCTGCTGGCCACGCTCATGGTCACGGTCATCTGCGGTGTCTGGCCGGCCTTGCGGCTGCATCGCAGCGGCATCAGCGCGGCGCTGACCCGCCGGGTCGGCATGGGGCCGCGTGGATCGGGCGTGGAACGTGGATTGCCGATCGTCGCGCTGGCGCTGTCGATCGCCGCGCTGTCGACCGCGGCGCTGCTGGCGATCAGCGCGCAACGATTGGGCGAGCAGGACGATCTGGCCGAGGTCGACCAGATCCTGGCGCTGCAGATCTTCGCGGCCGGCCAGGATGGCGCCGAGTTCTTCCAGCAGATGGAGCGCATGCGCGAGGCTGCGGCCGCCATTCCCGGCGTCACCGAGGTTGGGTTGCTGAGCGGCGCGCCGTTCACGCCGGTGGGCGGTGTATCCCTCGATGTTTCGCTGCCCGGCGCCGCCCCGCAGGAATCGCAGTCGCTGAAGGGGCGGATCATCAGCGGGCCGGTACTGGAATCGCTGGGTATCCCTCTCATCCGCGGGCGGAAACTCGACAACGCTGACCGCAAAGGCACGGCATTGGTGGCCATGCTTAACGAAAGAGCAGCGCGTGAATTGTTCGGCGCCGCTGACGCGATTGGCCAATCGGTGTTGGTGCCACCCTTCGGCAGCAGCGGCGAGCCCGTTTCGTTCCGCGTGGTGGGCGTGGTCGCCGATCGCAAGCTGGATGCGGTGGACGGCGATCAGGCAGCGGCCGAGATCTGGCTGCCTTTTGAGCAATATCCTGTGCCCTTCGGCTCCCTGCTGCTATCCAGTCCGCTGCCGCCCAAGTCTCTGATCAGACAAGCGGAAGCGGCTGTCTGGAGCGTGGATCCCGGCCTCGGCATCTATCGCAGCTTTGCGCCGGCCGACGATCGCGACGGGCAGCTGGCGTTGCCGCGTTTCTTCGCCCGCAACGCCGGTGCCTTCGCCGTGTTTGCGCTGGCCCTGTCGATCGTGGGCGTCTACGGGGTACTGGCGGTTGATCTGTCGCGTCGACGCCGCGAACTGGCGCTGCGGGCAGCATTGGGCGCCTCGTCGGCGCGAGCGCTGCGTTTCGTGGCGTCCAAGGGCCTGGCGATTGGCCTGCCAGGCATTCTGCTGGGTTTGCTGCTGGCGGCCTTCATGGCCGAGGGCGTGCGTGGGCTGCTCTTTGATGTCGGTGCGATCGCGCCCTGGGTCGTCGCTGCTTCCGGTCTGCCGCTGCTGTTGCTGACCGCGCTGGTGTGCTGGACGCTGGCGCGACGCGCGGCGCGCATTGCGCCCAATCTGGCTCTGCGGGAAGAGTGACGATCAAGGAGTGTCTGTGTGCGCCAACGGTTCCGGGATGAAACAGCACAAGGGCGAGGAGCCGTAGGTTGGGCTAAGCGTAGCGTGCCCAACAAATGGTCAATACGTTGGGCACGCTGGGCTTTGCCCAACCTACGGCTGCAGGAGTTGGTCGGGCTGTGCGGAACACCAGAGCGGCGCCGCAGCGCGGCGCCCTCCAAAGCGCTGGCCGGTCGCGTCCCCCGATTGCTCCGCTCGCATTGACACAACAACCATTCACCAAATCCATTCCCCGAAAGGAACCGCCGTGATCCGCCTCGAAAAGCTGGAAAAATCCGTACCCGCCGGTCAGGGCCGTCTGTGGTTGCTGCGGCAGATCAATCTGGCCGTGGCTGCTGGCGAATTCATCGCCATCACCGGTCCGTCCGGCGCTGGCAAGAGCACGCTGCTGTCCATACTCGGCTTGATGGACAGCGAGTTCGAAGGCCACTACGAACTCGATGGTCAGGTGGTGGACAAGCTCGCCCCGAAGGCGCGTCAGGCGCTGCAGCGCGAGGCCATCGGATTCATCTTTCAGCAATATCACCTGATCGACGACCTCACCGTGGCCGAGAATCTGGACTTGCCGCTGTCCTATCGCAATGTGCCCGGCAGCGAGCGCAAGGCGCGGGTGGCAGACATCCTCGACCGCTTCCAGATCGTCGGCAAGAAGGACCTCTACCCGCGCCAGCTGTCTGGTGGACAGCAGCAGCTGGTGGCCGTCGCCCGCGCCACGATCACTCGTCCGAAAGTGCTGCTGGCCGATGAACCCACCGGCGCGCTGCACACCAGTCAGGGCGAGATGATCATGGCGCTGCTGGAAGAGCTGCATCGCGATGGCGCCACCATCCTGATGGTGACCCACAACCAGGCCAATGCCGCCCGCGCCCAGCGCCGGGTCAATCTGCTGGATGGCTGGATCAGCGACAGCTGAGCCTCAGGGGCCGGTGCGGCCGCCGGTATCGAGCGCGCGCTCTTCGAGCAAGCCGTTCATCAGCTCGATCAGCGCCGGCAGGGATTGTTCCGAATAGCCTCGCTTGATCTCGCGCACCTGGCCGCGATGATCGATCAGCACCAGAAAGGGCAGGGATTCAACGCCGAAGGCCTTGCCCACACGCTTGCGCGCATCGTGCACGAGCGCAATCTCGGCCTGGGCCAGCTGCCGCAGATGCCGGCGGAACAGCTTCCTGTCCTCGCCAAAATTGATGCTGATGATCCGTAGTTCCGACTTCGGGATCTGCTGCTGGATGCTCTCCAGCACTGGCAGTTCCTTGAGGCAGGGCCCGCACCATGAGGCCCAGAAGCTGATCGCCACCACCTTGCCCTTCAGTTCGCTGAGCCTGAGGGTCTCGCTGGTGCGTGATTCCACGCCCAGATCGTCCACTGGTGGCGCTTCCGCGCGGGCAGCGAGGGTGGCCAGACACAGGGCCAGGGCGATCAGGAAACGACTCAGGACAAACGTAGGCATGGCGATGATTCGCGAGCTGGCAGTGGCAAGGCGCGAAGACTAGCAGTCTTCAGTCGCATTGAGTCACACTCTGGAAAGACCTGTTCCGGGCGGCGGGCTGGCGCGGTCGGCACCGCTGCGCAATGATGTCCACCGCAAGCCCTTTTCGCGGTTCGACTGAAATGCGTGCCTGGGTGGCGCTGATGATTCTGCTGGTGTTGGCGGCGTGGGTCTTGCAGGACACGCCCCAGTCCACGGTGGGTACGCCATCGGTGTCGATATCGGAGTCACCGGTGGCAGCGGCTGCGGTCGATAGCCCCGGTGCATTTGCAGTGCTCCATGGCGACGATCCGGCGGCGGCGCTGCAGCGCCTGCCGGGTCCGGAAGCGCGGCGCTTGCGCGAGCAGATCGATGGCGCCTGCCGGGCTTTGGCCATCCTCGAACTGGATGGTCGGACCGAGCCCGATCCGCGGCGCGATCCCGCTCGTCAGGAACTCTCGCGCCGCTGTGCCGATATGCCGGTCCCGTCATTGGACGTCAGAACCAGCGAGACGCCGCTGCCACGCGAGCCTGAAGAAGGGGCTGATCCCGTCACCGCGCAGCAGGCACTGTTGCAACTGCAGCGTGCGCGCAAGCCGCAGGAGTTGGTCGATGCCTGGCTGGAGGCCTATCGCCTCGGGGCACTGCCGCAGGCGCAGATCTTCGCCGACCGGCGCCTGTTGCTGCCGGGCGAGGCCGAGCAGCTGATCCGGGTGGTGGTGGACTGGCGCGAGTGTGCGCAATGGAATGCCTGTGATGGCGACAGCCTGATGACCCTGCGAGTGTGCGCGCTGCACGGTTGCGAGCCCGGCAGCGACATGCGCGCCGCCTGGCACCAGGCACTGGCACCGCGCGACATGGAGTCGGCGCTGGCCATCCACGCCTGGCTCGAGCATTTCCAGCAGGGGCCGCTGCCATGAGGTCGCGGTGGTTCTTGCTGGCGTGCCTGATCGTCGCCGGGCTCATGGCCGGCTGGTATTTCGGCAGCGCCGACACCGGCTCGTCGCCCGCAGCTGGGAATGCTGCTACGCCCGCGCCCGGGCCGGCCGAGGCACCCTTGCCGGACTGGCCGAAGCCGGCCTCCGATGAAGCCAGACAGGCCAGTCAGGTGCGTACCGCCGCCGATCTGCGCAGCGCCCTGGAGGCGGCACGGCGGGCCTTGCCCGTCGACGCACCGCAGCTGCATGCGCTGGCCGAGGAAGTGCGGGTGAGCTGTTCGGTGGCGCGCCGGCCGGATGCCTCCAGCCGTCGGGTGGACGATGATCCCAATCGTGAGCCGTGGATCAGCGAATTGATGCGCCGCTGTGCCGGTCTGCTCGACAGCGATCTCGACCCGCCGCCGGATTACGGCCCCCAGACCGCCCAGCGCAATGCCGAACTGCCGGATTGGGTGGAAGCCTTTGTCTCGCAGCAGGCAGCGCTGGAAATCTCCTGGCGGCACCTGCACGGCACGGCGGACGCCTCCCTGCTGGCCGCTGCATTGCGTTTTCTGCTGGAGCACGATGCGCTGCCGATGAGCCGGATCTTTGCCGGCACCGTCGTGCCCGCACGCGCCGATATCGACAACGCCCTGATTCCGGCAGCGGACTGGATTGCCTGCAGCCGCAGCGCCTCCTGCGGCAGTCAGGGCATCTGGACGCTCTACACCTGCGCCCAGTTCGGCTGCCCTCCGGGGGCCGATCTGCCGCTGGCCCTGTATCGATTGTTGCCGCCGCAGCAGTTCGAGATTGCCCAGCGCATCGTGCGCTGGGCTCAGCGCGGCGCGCCGGGCTGAATCGGCTCAGCTCTTGCGGCGCGACTTGTCGCTGTCGGCCGGATCGCGCGGCAAACCGGGCGATCCCGGCGGCGCTGGCGGCGGCGGCTTGCCGAAGCCCTGCTGCAACTGGCGCCAGAGTTCCAGATTGCGTTCGGTCAGATCGTTCATCACGGCCCAGGGTGACTGCCCGAGCAGCGTGTTCAGCTGCTGCCGGAACTGTTGCTGCTGATCCAGGAAGATCTGCATGCTGCGTTCCAGATAGCTGCCCATGAAACCCTGCAGCGAATCGCCATAGAAACGGATCAGCTGCGACAGCAGCTGAGTGGTCAGCAGCGGCTGACCCTGTTCCTCGCGTTCGGTGATGATCTGCAGCAGCACCGAACGGGTGAGGTCCTGTTGGGTCTTCGCGTCCTGAACTTCGAAGGCGTCGCCGTCCTGGACCAGCTGGCGGATATCCTCAAGCGTCACATACGACGAAATCTCGGTGTCGTAGAGCCGGCGATTTGGGTACTTCTTGATGATGCGCGGACGGGACATCGTGGCCCTTTCTGGTATCGATCAGCATGCCTGCAGTTTGAAGGCTGGTGGCCTCGGTGGCCATCAGCGGCGCTTACCAACCCATGTAATGTCCACCATTGATGGACAGATTGGCGCCGGTAATCCAAGCGGCTTCCTCGTCGACCAGGAAGTTCACCGCATAGGCGATTTCGCTGGGATAACCCAGGCGTCCGGTCGGGATCTGGGCGACGATCTTGGCGCGCACGTCTTCGGGCACGGCCATGACCATGTCGGTACCCACATAGCCCGGCGATACCGTGTTCACGGTGATCCCGAACTTGGCATTTTCCTGCGCCAGCGAGATCGTGAAACCGTGCATGCCGGCCTTGGATGCGGCGTAGTTGGCCTGACCATACTGGCCCTTCTGACCGTTGATCGAGGAGATCTGGACGATGCGGCCCCACATGCGCGCGCGCATGCCCTCGATGACCGAGCGGGTGACGTTGTAGCAGCTGGTCAGATTGGTGGCGATGACATCCGACCACTGCATCGGCGTCATCCGGTGAAAGGTGGTGTCGCGGGTAATGCCGGCGTTGTTCACCAGGATGTCGATGCCGCCGAGTTTGGCTTCGATCTCCTTGACCATCTCCTGGCTGGACGCAAAATCGGCGACATCGCCCGGAACGATCAGGCAATTGACGCCATCGGCCTTGAGCTCTTCCTGCCAGGCCCTGGCTTTCTCTTCATTGCGGTAGTTGGTGGCAACCCGATGGCCGGCCTTTGCCAGGCGCTTGATCATGGCCGTGCCGATGCCGCCGGTTCCGCCGGTCACCAATGCGATGCGACTTGTCATATCCATCTCCCTCCCGGAAATTCCACGGATTCTACACACCGCAAACAGGCTTGCCCGCATCGGTGCATGAGCGGATGGCGGCATTCGCGAAACAGCGACGCTGTGAGGCACCAGAGCACGGCAGGGTTCTGCCTGTCCGGATCAATCCGCGGGATCGGGCAGCAGCGCCAGTTGCCTCGGAACGCGATCGATACGCCAGTGGCGGATCAGCCAATCCAGATCGAAGGGGCCCTGTGGAACTGGCTGTCCCAGCCAAGTGGCGATCTGCGGTAACTGCTGCTGAAACTCGCCGGGTGACAGCGCCGGTGCGAGATTCTGTTTGCTCAACTTCTGGCCGTCGGCACCGAGCAGCAGGGGCAGATGGGCATAGCGCGGCGTCGGCAATCCCAGACACTGCTGCAGATAAATCTGGCGCGGGGTGGAATCGAGCAGATCGGCACCGCGGACCACATCACTGATCTGCTGCGCGGCATCGTCGACCACCACCGCCAGCTGATAGGCATAGGGCCCATCGGCGCGGCGCAACACGAAATCACCGACCTCCCGCTGCAGATTTTGTCGGTAGCGTCCTTGAATGCGGTCGTCGAATTCAATGTTGACGTTGGGCACGCGCAGTCGGATTGCCGCTGTCCGTCCGGCATTGGCCGCGGACGCCTGGCAGGGTCCGCGATGTATGCCCTTGCTGGCGGCCAGATCGCTGCGGCTGCAGCGGCACTCGAAAGCCATTCCGGCGTCAAGCAGCTGTGCCACGGCCTGCGCATAAGCCTGACTGCGGCTGCTCTGATAGAGCACGGCAGCGTCGGAGTGGAGGCCGATGGCATCCAGCAGGTTCAGGATCAGACGGTCGGCACCGGGCTGCTCGCGCGGTGGGTCCAGGTCTTCCATGCGGATCAGCCACGCACCGCCGTGGGCCCTGGCATCCAGCCAGCTGGCGAGGGCTGCCAGAGCCGATCCTAGATGTAGCGGCCCGGTGGGCGAGGGCGCGAATCGGCCGCGGTAGTGTGGCGCCGGGCTCATTCAGCGCCTGCTTTCGAAGCCGGGAAGGCGGCCGATGCCCTCATGAGCGCTGAACAGGGCTTTTGGCACGCTTGAAAGCGCCGCGGGCAGCCCTCAATCCGCTCTGGCGGCAGTGCCCACTTCCGGCTGAATGTTGCCGAAGTAGTCGGTAGTCGCCGCATTTAGATCTGCTCTTCACGGTAATACCGGTGATCATGCTCAGCCTGAGCTGAAGGAGTTTAGCGATGTCGCGAGTGATGTTGTTCCTGGGTACCAATCTGGCCGTGCTGGTGATGCTCGGATTGGTGACCAATGTGATTGGGCCGGCTCTGGGCATAGACCCACGCAGCACCATAGGCCTGCTGATACTGGCCGGTGTGGTCGGTTTTACCGGCTCCTTCATCTCGCTGGCCCTGTCCAAGTGGATGGCCAAGCGCTCCACCGGCGCCGTCGTCATCACGCAGCCGCGCAACGCCGACGAGCGCTGGCTGGTCGAGACCGTCGCCCGTCAGGCGCAGGCCGCCGGCATTCAGATGCCGGAAGTGGCGATTTATGACGCCCCCGACCTGAACGCCTTCGCGACCGGCATGAATCGCAACAACGCACTGGTGGCGGTCAGCACCGGTCTGCTGCGCAACATGACCCGCGACGAGGTCGAGGCCGTGCTCGCCCATGAAGTCGGTCATGTGGCCAATGGCGACATGGTCACCATGGCGCTGATCCAGGGCGTGCTCAATACCTTCGTGTTCTTCCTCTCGCGCGTCATCGGTCAGATCATCGACCAGGCGGTGTTCAAGCGCAGCGCCGACGAGGGCCGCGGCATCGGCTACTTCCTGACGGTGATCGTTCTGGAAATTGTGTTCGGCCTCATCGCTTCGGTGATTGCGATGTGGTTCTCGCGCCAGCGCGAATTCCGTGCCGATGCCGCTGGCGCCCGCTTTGCCGGTCGCGAGAAGATGATCGCAGCCCTGCAGCGGCTGATGCTCAATCACGGTCAGACCGCGCTGCCCAAGGACGTTCAGGCCTTCGGCATCTCCGGTGGGGTCGGCGAGGGGCTGAAGCGCTTGTTCATGACCCATCCGCCGCTGGAAGAGCGCATCGCGGTCCTGCGTCAGGGCTGAGCGCCGGCCCGACCCGATCGGGCCTGGCGATCCGCAGCTACGACTTCGGCTTCAGCCGAAGTCGTAGGACATCACTTTCTCGGGCTCCTGCAGGAAATTACCCTGCACGAAGTTGACGCCGACCGAGAACAGGATCGACATGCTGGCGGCATCCTCGACGAATTCGGCCACGGTCATGCGTCCAAAGGCGCGTGACTGCTCGCACAGCTCCTTGATCTTGGCCTGATTCTCGGCGCTCTTGGCCAGATCGGCCATGAAGGTGCGATCGAGCTTCACGTAATTGGCGCCGACGTGCTTGAGCAACTGGAAGGAGTTGAGGCCGCTGCCGAACTGCTCCAGGGCAAAGCCGCATTTCAGCTGTTCCAGACCCTTCTGGAAGAACTTGGCCTGCTTAAGGTGGGTCACGACCTTGCTTTCGGGCATCTCGAAGACCAGCCGGTCGCCGGGAACCCGGGCGTTCTTGAGCTGCTGGGCCAGCCACGGCAACAGCGTGCCGTCATCGATGGCCTGCGGCGTGAGCTTGATGAAGAAGGTGGTCAGCCGGCCCTGGGCCATGCGCTCCTGCAGAATCTTCAGCACGTGCTCGACCACCCAGCGGTCGATCTGCGGCAGTAACCCGAAGCGTTCGGCGATCGGCAGGAACTGTCCGGGCATGATCTCGCCCTTGGGTCCCTGCATGCGCAGCAGCACTTCGTAGAACTCGCCCTCGTGACCCTGCAGCGACACGATCGGCTGATAGAAGAGGATGAATCCGTCCTTGGCGAGCGCGTTCTTGATGGTGTCCAGCCACTCGCGGTCCTTGGCCGCATCAGCCTTGTCCTGCGCTGCCGGATCGAAGGTGGCGATGCGGTTGCCGCCCTCGGCCTGCGCCGTGCGGCAGGCCTCGTTGGCCTTTTCCAGCACCATCTGCGAGCCAGCGACCTTCTCGGTCAGCAGGCACACGCCGACACTGGCATTGAGGCTGACCGAGCGCTTGCCCACGTCGAAGATGCGTTCTTCGAAGCGCTTGCGGATCTGCTCCGCCATCTGCACGCAGGCTTCGTGAGGACGGCCTGACAACACGGCGGTAAAAGTATGGTCGGCAAAGCGGGCGACCAGATCGTTGGGCGGCGCGATCAGCTCCTTGAGCATGGCCGCGACATCACCGAGCAGCAGGTCGGCACCTCCGACGCCCACCTGATCGAGCACCTTGCGGTAGTTGTCGATCTCGATGTAGAGCACGGCCTGGTCAATCTTGCCGCTGTTGGCCGAGGCGATCGCCTTGTCCAACTCACCCATGAAGTGCTGACGGTTGTAGAGACCAGTCACCAGATCTTGGCGCTTCAGCGCATCCAGTTGCTCGGCCAGTTCTGTGCCCAGCGTCTGCTGGCGGAAGATGATCTGGGTGGCGGGCTCACCTTCGATGCTGGCTTCTGACAGCTCCATGATGGCTTCGAAAGTGCTGCCGTCCGAGCGCTTGGCATGGACGTCGAGCTTCTCGGGCGGTTTTTCGCCCTTGCTCTGCATGCGCAGCACGTTGCGGAATTTCTCGGCATCGCCGCTGGTGATCAGATCCAGGATCGCCAGGCCCTCAATTTCGTCGAAGTCCTCGAAGCCGAACATCTCCAGATAGGCCTTGTTGGCGTAGACGTGCATGCCTTCGTGCACATAGGCAATCGGATCCCGCGAGCTACCCAGCAAGGAGTGGGCTCGGCGCTCGCTTTCGCGCCAGGCGGCCTCCATGCGGCGCAGGGCCCGCCGGGTGCTGAGATTCTCGAATTCGCGCAGGACCACCGTCTGCAGATGGTCGGGTGTGGTTCGCAGCGCGACATCGCGCGCGCCTTCGCGCATGGCTTTCAGCACCGCGTCCTGGGTGACCGAATCGACCAGCTGGATCAGCGACATGTCCTTGCCGCTGCGCTGCACAATGCCGGCGGTGTCGATCAGGTTGAGTTTCCTGGCGCGCGGACTGAGCAGCACAATATCGGTGCTGCCGCTCTCCAGCGCCTCTTTCAACTGCTCCGCATCCTCCACCCGGTTGGGGCGCACGGCGATTCCCGCGTTGCGCAGCAAGCTGATGACCTGCTCGGCATCCTCCACCGAATCCTCAACCAGCAGGACACGCAGGACCTTGTCGGCTTTTCCCATGGGCACAGAAAACTCTACGGACGAGCGCACCATTTTGACCGAAATACGGTATGAATTGCCACCAACTCAGGTGAAAGAAACGCAATCCCTGACACGGGAAGGCAAAAACTGACTCAGGCGAGCACGGTCTTGCTGCTTCGTCCGGGGACTTCACGGGCCAGTCGTGGCACCAGATAGCCTGGCAGCTGGCGGCGCAGTGCCCGGATCAGTGCCCGGGCTTCGCCCAGACCGACCTCGAAATGCGCCGCGCCGGCGACCCGGTCGAGCAGATGCAGGTAGTACGGAGTCACGCCGGCATCAGCCAGGGTCTCGCTGAGCTCACGCAATGCCGGCACGCTGTCGTTGACGCCCCGCAGCAATACCGACTGATTCAGCAGCACGGCCCCGGCGCCGCGCAGGCGTAGCAGTGCGGCATCGACGTTGTCATCGAACTCCCGGGCGTGATTGGCGTGGAGCACGATGGTCAGCGGCCACGGCAGCCCCGACAGCCAGCGCAGCAGTTCCGGGTCCACCCGTTCCGGCAGTGCTATCGGCCAGCGCGTGTGGATGCGGAAGCGGCGCAAGTGCTTGAATGCACTCAATGCATCGCTGAGTTCCTGGAGCTTGGCGGTGGCCAGCGACAGCGGATCGCCGCCGCTGAGGATCACTTCGTGGATGCTGTCATCGGCGCCAATCTGGGCCACGGCCTCGCCCCATTGCTCGCGTGCGGCCAGTTCTTCGCTGTAGGGGAAGTGGCGTCGGAAGCAGTAACGGCAGTGCACCGCGCAGCTGCCGGTGGCGATCAGCAGCACCCGATGCGGGTATTTGTGGATCAGTCCCGGTCCGCGGGTGCGGGCCAGATCGCCCACCGGATCGCTGAGGAAGCCCGGCGCGGGCTGGTCCTCTTCGGCCAGCGGGATGACCTGGCGCAGCAGCGGATCGGCGGCGTCGCCATGACGCATGCGCTCGGCAAAGCCGCGCGGCACCAGCAAGGGAAAGCTGGCCGACGCGCTCAGCGCCAGATCGGCGCGCGACAGGCCGACAAAGGCCAGCAGCTGATCGACATCGCGAAAAGCCTCGCGCAGCAGCAGTTTCCAGGGGCGCAGCGGCAACATCCGCGTTTCTGGTGGGAACAGCGGGCTAGCAGGTATCATTCCGGGTTTGTTCGCATTGATCCGCGTCGCACGACGCGACTTTCAGGTTCCCAATCATAGCGGCGCGTCAGGCGCCGCTTGCGCATGGAGATGGTGATGGCTTCGTATGGCATGAATGATGTCAAGAATGGACTCAAGATTCTGGTGGACGGCGATCCGTACACGATCGTCGATACCGATTTCATCAAGCCCGGCAAGGGCCAGGCCTTCACCCGCATCAAGATCCGCAATCTGAAGAACGGCCGCACGGTCGAGCGCACCATGAAGGGCAGCGACTCGATCGAGGGCGCCGATGTGGTCGATACCGACATGCAGTACCTGTATTCCGATGGCGAGTACTGGCACTTCATGCAGTCGGAAACCTACGAGCAGTTTCAGGCCGACAAGGCCGCTGCCGGCGAAGCGGCGCAATGGCTGCGCGAACAGGATATGTGCATCGTGACCCTGTGGAACAACGCGCCGCTGTCGGTGCAGCCGCCGAATTTCGTCGAACTCAAGATCGTCGAGTGCGATCCGGGTGTGCGTGGCGACACCGCGCAGGGTGGCGGCAAACCGGCCAAGCTGGAAACCGGCGCGGTCGTGCGCGTACCGCTGTTCGTCGAGAACGGCGAAACCGTGCGCGTGGACACACGCAGCGGCGAGTACGTCGGTCGCGCCAACAAGTAAGCTGAGGCGGAGCGCGGCGATGCAGGTCATAGACCAACTGATCGAAGCGCGCTGGGTGGTGCCGGTGCAGCCCAAGGGCGTGGTCCTCGATGACCACGCCGTGGCCATCGCCGGCGGCAACATCGTAGGACTGATGCCGATCGATCAGGCGCGGGCCCAGTACCAGCCGCGTCAGGTCACGGTGCTGGACCGGCACGTGCTGATGCCCGGTCTGGTCAATGCCCACTGCCATGCGGCGATGAGCCTGATGCGCGGCATTGCCGATGATCTGCCGCTGATGACCTGGCTCAACGAGCACATCTGGCCGGCCGAGGGTGCGCTGGTGTCAGCGGCCTACGTGGCCGATGGCGTCGAGCTGGCGGTGGCCGAGATGCTTGCGGGCGGCATCACCGCGGTCAACGACATGTATTTCTACCCCGACGTGGCCGCCGAGGTCTATCGGCGCCTGGGGATGCGCGCGGCCGTGGGCCTGATCGTGCTGGAGTTCCCCACGCCGTATGCGCGCAACGCCGACGAATACCTGGCCAAGGGTCTGGCTCTGGCCGACCAGCTCAAGGGCGATACACTGGTGCATGCCTGCTTTGCCCCGCATGCGCCGTATACGGTGTCGGACGACAGCTTCAAGCGAATCCGCACCTATGCCGATCAGCTGGGCTTGCGCGTGCATGTGCACCTGCATGAGACCGCCTTCGAGGTGGAGGAGTCGCGCAAGCTCCACAATGAGCGCCCGCTGGCGCGGCTGAAGCGTCTGGGCTTCATCGGCCCGGATCTGACGGCGGTGCACATGACCCAGCTGACGCCGGGCGAGATCGAGGATGTGGCGCGGCATGGTGTGATCGTGGCCCATTGCCCCGAATCCAACCTCAAGCTCGCCAGCGGCTTCTGCCCGGTCGGCGATCTGCTCAAGGCGGGCGTTGGCCTGGCCATCGGTACCGATGGCGTCGCCAGCAACAATGATCTGGATCTGTTCGGCGAGATGCGCACGGCGGCCTTGCTGGCCAAGGGCGTGTCCGCGGATCCGGCAGTGATGGACGCGGCGACGGCGCTGGAAGCCGCAACGCTGGGCGGCGCCCGCGCCATCGGTCTGGAAGATCGCATCGGCAGCATCGAAATCGGCAAGGCGGCGGATCTGGTCGCGGTCGATTTCCAGCGCCTGCATCTGGCGCCGGTGTTCAATCCGCTGTCGCATTTGGTGTATGCGGCGTCGCGACACGATGTCAGTGATGTCTGGGTGGCCGGACAGCAGCGCGTGCGCGCCGGTGAGTTGCTCGGAGTGGATCGCGAGGCGCTGATGGCCACGGCTGCGCGCTGGGCGCTGCAGGCGCAGGCCGCGGTGCGTGCCGGGCAGGCGCAGAGCGCATGAACCAGAACGCCGACGCCCGCGAGCTGGCGCGTTTCGACAGCGTCGCCGCGCGCTGGTGGGACAGCGATGGCCCCTTCCGGCCGCTGCACGAGCTCAATCCGCAGCGGCTGGCCTTCATCAGCGAACGGCAGACTTTGCCGGGTGCGCGTATTGTCGATATCGGTTGCGGCGGCGGCATCCTCAGCGAAGCCATGGCCCGCGCCGGCGCCGAGGTTATCGCGCTGGATCTGGCAGCCGATGCCCTTGATGTGGCCAGGCTGCACGCGCTCGAAGCCGGCATTGCCGTGGATTACCGCTTGCAGTCGGCCGAGCAGCTGGCGGCCGAGATGCCCGGCTCCCAGGATGCGGTCACCTGCCTGGAAATGCTCGAACACGTGCCCGATCCGCTGTCGGTGCTGCGCGCCTGCGTGCAGTTGCTGAAGCCCGGTGGTCGCTTGTTCCTGTCGACGTTGAACCGCACCCCCAAGGCTTTTGCGCTGGGCATCGTCGGCGCCGAGTACGTGCTCGGTCTGCTGCCGCGCGGCACCCATCGCTATGAGCGCTTTCTGAAACCGTCGGAACTGCGCCGGGCGCTGGTCGATCTGGGACTCGCCGAGGTGGAATTCGAAGGGCTGGCCTACGATCCCTTCACCCGTCAGGCACGTCGCAGCGCCGATCTTTCGATCAACTATCTGGTGGCCGCCCGGCGCCCATGTTGAGAGCGGTTCTGTTTGACCTCGATGGCACGCTGATCGATACCGCCGCGGATCTGATCGGTACGCTCGACGATGTCCGTGCCGAGCTGGGACTGGCGCCATGTACGGCGGAGCTACCGCCGGCCGTTGCCGCGCGTGGTGGTCGCGGGCTGTTGACACTGGGTTTTCCGGAACAGCCGGAGCTGGTCGAGCGCCTGTTGCCGCGCTATCTGCAGATCTATTCGGGTCGATTGGCGCGATTGAGCCGGCCCTATGCCGGCATTGTGCAGGCACTGGAGCAACTGCAGCTGGCCGGGATTCCTGCCGCCATCGTCACCAACAAACCGGAGGGTCTGGCCAGACAGTTGCTCGCTGAACTCGGCTGGACCGAGCGCTTCGCCGCTCTGGTGGGCGGCGACACCCTGGACCGGCGCAAACCGCATCCGGAGCCGATCTGGCATGTCTGTCAGGCACTGCAGCTGAAGCCGGCGCAGACCATCATGGTCGGTGACGACGAGCGCGATATTGCCGCCGGTCGCGCCGCCGGCTGCGCACTCAATATCGCCACGTCCTACGGCTACCTCGAAGCGCCGGATCAGGTGGGCAGCTGGGGCGCCGACCAGATCGTCGACGATCCGACCCAGCTCGGCGCGGCGCTGCAGCGCAGCCTGGCGCTGATGGCGCAGCGAGCAGGCTGATGCTGACGGGCGTCAATCCGGCCTTGCTGGAGTTCTGCCAACCCTGGCTGGCGGGTGAGCCGCGGCTGTTGCTGGCCTGCCAGTTCGCCCCCGAAGGCCGCGCCCGTGAGCAGTTTCTGGCGGTCAACGTGTTGATGCGCGAACTGGCGCAGAGCGTGATTGCGGTCAGCGAAAGGCGTGTCGCCGAGGCCCGGCTGGCGTGGTGGGCCGAGGAGGCTCAAGCCTGGGCCGCAGGACATCCCCGACACCCGTTGGCGCACGGATTTGCCGATCTCGGGCAGGACCAGCCGGTGGCCGGGCTGGTGGCGGTCAGTGCCGACTGGTTGATGGCGGCGGCGCCGGAGCAGTCGCAGGCCTTGCATGCGCGCCTGGCGGCGCTGGCCGCCGCCAGCGAGCGCCTGCATCCTGGGGCCACTGCCTGGCGCATACCTTGGTTGGCGCTGATGCTGCGACTGACCCTGGGCGCGAGCACACCGCTGACCAATGTGCTGCCGCTCGATCTGTGGGCCCGGCACAGCCTCAAGCGCTCGCAATGGCCGGAGCTGGCGCACGCGCGCCGCTGCGAGTTGATGGCCGAGGTGGTGCAGGGCCTGGCGCTGGAGCCGGCGACGGCCGCAGATCCGGCCATGGCCGTGCTTCAGTACCTGGAAGCGCGTTGGCTTGCGAATGCGCAGCGCTGGCGGGCCGAAGGCGACCGCCTCGGCCCCTGGGATGTCCTCGGCGCCTGGCGCGCCGCGCGCCGCAGCCGCTGAGGAACCGAGCATTTGTGGGTCCGGACTTGTCCGGACGCTGTAGGCGGGACACCGGGAGTTGCGGCCCCGGATACACGAAAGCACGAAAGCGAGAGCGCGCGCAAGGGCAGGTTCGGCGCGAGCCACCTGTTTCGGCCCGAAACTGCCCACGGGGCATGCCCCCCCGGCGTCATTGCGAGCGTAGCGAAGCAATCCAGAGGTACAGTTTCAGAAGCACTGGATTGCTTCGTCGCTGCGCTCCTCGCAATGACGAATCAATACCTTAGGGTATGGGTTCATGGAGATATTTCGGCTCTCGGTGCCTCGTGCGCTCAACCTGTGGTGCATGGCATTTCGAGCCAGGGATCGCCTCCGCCCTGCCGACCGTCGCGGATAGAGTCCCACAGAAGCCTGGTTGATCCAGCCCTTCTCGGCGACCTCCGCGTCTCCGCGTGAGCCGGCTCCTCCCGGCAACCAACAACCAACAACCAGCAACCGACAACCGACAACCGACAACCGACAACCGACAACCGGCCCTCAGCTGCGGCCCTTCTTCTTCAGCACATCGCGCAGTGCGCGGGCCATGGCGGCTTCGTGTTGCTTGCGTTCGCGGCGGGCGATCGGGCTTTCGCCAGCGCGGCTGATTTCGCCGCCGAGCTTGCTCCAGCTGCTGAGGCGGGCCGGGTCCAGTTCCTGGGCTTCGATGGCGGCGCGCACGGCGCAACCCGGTTCTTTCTCGTGCTTGCAGTCGCGGAATCGGCATGACGCGGCCAGCGCCTCGATGTCGTCGAAGCCGGCTTCGGCCAGATCCTCGTCGCCGGTGAGCTTGATCTCGCGTAGCCCCGGGGTGTCGATCAGGCACGCGCCGCCGGGCAGGGGTTTGAGCGCCCGCGAGACCGTGGTGTGGCGACCGCGACCGTCGCGCTCGCGGGTGGTGCCGGTGGCTTGCAGCTCGGCGCCGAGCAAGGTGTTGGTCAGCGTGCTCTTGCCGGCACCGGAAGATCCAATCAGCACCGCGGTCTGACCGGGCAGCAGTTCTGCCGCCAGAGCGGCGCAACTCTCCGGCGACTTGGCATTGACGGCATGCACCGTCGTGCCCGGCGCGATGGTCTCGACGGCCACCCGCAGCTCATCGACCTCGCTGCTCTTGTCGGCCTTGGTCAGCACCAGGATCGGGTGCGCGTCGGAGCTGCTGACCAGCGTCAGATAGCGCTCGATACGGCGCAGATTGAAATCGCGATCCATGCCGGTGACGATCAGCGCATGGTCGATGTTGGCGGCAATGGCCTGACGTGCCTGGGTCTCGCCAGCGGCGCCGCGCACCAGCGTGGAGAAACGCGGCAGCAGTTCTTCGATGATCCACTCGCCGCCGTGACGAACCGCCGCGATGCACCAGTCGCCCACGCAGGGCCGCTCGCTGGCCTGCTCGACACGGTGACGCAGGCGTGGCAGTGATTTGGCGACGTGGGTGTCGCTGCCGTCATGAATGACGTAGCCCGAGCGATGCTGCTCGACAATGCGTGCGAGGATGCTGTCGTCGGGAATGACCAGGTCCGGCCAGCGCCTGGCGCAAAAGCCGATCCGGGACAGCAGTTCCAATTGCGAGGGTGTGTGCATGCGGGCCGGAGTCTAGCCTGCATTACTGCCAGCTGCGCAGGCAGGCAGCGCAATTCGCCCTTGCGCCAACCATGCATCGCCAGCGCCGGGTCGCCGCGCGATTTTCGAGATGTTCCATCCGGGACACCAATGTTGACCTGCGAGCGAGCCCACGATTTGGACATCGTGCGATGATCCGGATTCACTCACAGGAGATCATCCGCATGAGCGCATTAGATGCGATGCTGAGTCAGCTGAATCCGCAGACGATCCAACAGATGGCCAGTCAGCTGGGCGCAAGTCCGGAGCAGACGCAGAGCGCCATCCAGGCTGCCTTGCCGATGTTGATGGGCGCGATGCAGCGCAATGCCTCGAGTCCGGATGGCGCCCAGGCCCTGTTCGGCGCGGTCAAGCGCGACCACCAGGGTGTAGATCTGGGGGGTCTGCTGGGTGGATTGCTCGGTGGCGGCGGTGCTAACGCCAGCGGCGATGGCGGATTGGGCGGCCTGATGGGTGCCGTGATGGGCATGATGGGTGGCGGTCAGCAAGGCGCGCCGCAACGCTCGCCGATGGAGAACGGTGTCGCCATTCTGGGGCATGTATTCGGTCAGCAGCAGCCGCGCGCGGCCGCAGGTGTGGCCAGGGCTTCGGGTCTGGATATGGGCTCGGCAGCGCAGTTGCTGGCCATGCTGGCGCCGATGCTGATGGGTGCACTGGGCCAGCAGACCCAGGCCAAAGGACTGGATGCGGGTGGGCTGGCCGGCATGCTGGGCAAGGATGTCGAGCGCGCCACTGGTGGCAACGCGGGTGGTCTGCAATCGATGCTCGGCAGCATGCTCGACACCGATGGCGACGGCGACGTCGATGCGGCCGATCTGCTCAAGCACGGTAGTGGTCTGCTCAATTCCTTCATGCGCCGCTGAACCTGCACGGGATGAGCGGGGCCAGATTTCGGCCTTGCTCACCGCGCATTCATCGCCGAAGCGCAACCATCCGGCCCCTTTCTTTCCACCAGAATAGGGGCTGTCATGCGTAAGGTATTGTTTCTGGCTCTGTTGGGCGCAAGCACGGGTGTTTTTGCCGAGAACGGTTGGACTGGCGCCGGTGAGCTCGGCCTGGCTCTGTCTCGCGGCAACTCCGAGACCGAGAGCCTCAACGCCAAGCTGGGTCTGACCCTGGAAGACGAGAAGTGGAAGCACAATGTCGGCTTTGCCGCACTGCGCCAGAAGGGCCAGGTGGCCGATACCGGCGATCTGGATCTGACCGCCAATCGCTACGAACTGACCGGTTCCAGCGCCTACACCATGAGCGAGCGCAGCTATCTGATCGGCTCCTTGCGCTATGAGAACGACGATTTCGCACCCTACGACTACCAGACCATCGTGTCGCTGGGTTTTGGCTGGTATGCGATCAAGAACGAGGTCACCGAATGGCTGTTTGAAGGTGGTCCCGGCTATCGCCGTGTGAAGGATTCCGCCACCCAGCGCACCGACGGCCAGGCCGTGTTCCGCGGCCGCATGAACTTCAAGCACGCCTTCAACGACAGCACCTCCTTCGAGAACTCCCTGCTGCTCGAAGCCGGATCGGACAACACCTTTGCCCAGAATGACAGCGGCCTGGTCGTGAAGATGAACGCCTCGCTGGCGCTCAAGGCCGGTCTGCAGTTCCGCCACAACACCGACGTAGCGCCCGGCCTGAAGAAGACCGATTCGCTGTTCACCACCAATCTGGTCTACAGCTTCTGAGCTGGATGAGGGCGCGCGGCGAATCGGCAACCGTAGGAGCGCCCTTGCGGCGCGACCGGTGAAGCGACAATCCGGCCCTGAGGAACATCATCGCCAGAAGCCGGACGCAGAGTACGCAAAGGAAAAGCAGAGAGAACGCGAAGAAGGGCAACTGCCCGTTCGGCGTATCCGAAGTGCGCGCTGCGCTCTCCGGGAGTTGACGCCAAAGAGCCCCGGTGAGCCGCTGCGCGCCACACCGGGCTACGCCGGGTCCAGGCGATAGCCTCAGGGCAACTCGTGCTGTCGCTGTGGAGGGCGCCGCGCTGCGGCGCCGCTTTGCCTGTGCCGGACATCAAGAGCGGCCGCGCAGGCGCGCGTCCCTCGGCAAAGCCGCTCCGATCCAGCCTCGCTGCGTACACCCGACTGGCGTCATTGCGAGCGTAGCGAAGCAATCCAGATGCACGGTCGCAGAAGCACTGGATTGCTTCGCTGCGCTCGCAATGACGCCGCCGATGAGCAATCCTGATCGTGCCCCGTGCCCCGTGCCCCGTGCCCCGTGCCCCGTGCCCCGTGCCCCGTGCCCCGTGCCCCGTGCCCCGTGCCCCGTGCCCCGTGCCCTCGCGCCTCAGCGAATCTTCGCCAATATCCCGTCGAGCTCATCCAGGCTGTTGTAGCTGATGACCAGCTTGCCGCGGCCTCTGGGGCCTTGCTGGATGGCTACGCGCGCGGCCAGGCGTTCGGACAGTTCGGTTTCCAGGCTCTGGACATTGGCGTCGCGGCGGGGCGCGGCCTTGGCTTTGGGCTGGGTCTGAGCCTTGCGGGCCTCGGCTTCGAGTTCGCGCACGCTCCAGCCCTGTTCTGCGGCCTGATGGGCCAGGCGCACCTGCAGCAGCGTCGGCAGCGTCAGCAGCGCGCGGGCGTGGCCCATGTCGATGCGCTTGGCTTCGAGCAGCTTGCGCGCTTCCGGCGCCAGTTCCAGCAGGCGCAGCAGATTGCTGACCGCGGCGCGCGAGCGGCCGACGGCGTCGGCGGCGTCCTGGTGGGTCAGATCGAATTCATCGATCAGGCGCTTCAGCGCCTGCGCTTCTTCCAGCGGGTTCAGATCCTCGCGCTGGATGTTCTCGATCAGCGCGATGGCAATCGCGGACTGGTCGGGGATATCACGGACGACCACCGGGATTTCGTTGAGCCCGGCCTGCTGCGCCGCGCGCCAGCGGCGCTCGCCGGCGATGATCTCGTAGCGTTCGGCGCCGATGCGGCGCACCACCACCGGCTGGACCACGCCATGGGCGCGGATCGAGGCGGCCAGTTCGGCCAGACGCTCCGGGTCCATGCCCGTGCGCGGCTGGTACTTGCCGGGCTGCAGGCTCTCGATGGGCAGCGTGCTCAGCGATTCCGCTGGCGCTGTTTCCAGCTGCGCGGCGTCGCCGAGCAGGGCGTCCAGGCCGCGGCCGAGTCCGCGTTTCTTGGCTGACATGTACGACTTATCCTTGGGTTCCGGCGCGTTGCGCCGCCTGTTCGCGTTCGTGGCGCAGGATTTCTCCAGCCAGGCCTAGGTAGGCCACGGCGCCGCGTGAATCGCGATCGTATTGGGTGATGGGTTGCCCATGGCTGGGCGCTTCGGCCACGCGCACATTGCGCGGCACGATGGTGCGGAAGACCTTGTCGCCGAAATGCTTGAGCAGCTGCCCGGAGACTTCGTTGCCGAGGTTGTTGCGCACATCGAACATGGTGCGCAACAGACCTTCGATCTGCAAGGCCGGATTGACGCTGGCCTTGACCGCCTTGATGGTGTCGAGCAGCGCGGTCAGACCGTCGAGCGCATAGAACTCGCACTGGATCGGGATCAGCACGCTGTCGGCCGCGGTCAGCGCATTCAGCGTCAACACGCCGAGCGAGGGCGGGCAATCGATCAGCACATAGTGGTACTTGCTGCGGATCGGGGCCAGCAACTGCTTCAGCCGCATCTCCCGACCCGGCGCCGGCATCAGCCGCACTTCGGCCGCGGTCAGATCACCGTTGCCCGGCAGCAGATCGTAGCCGGCCTCGACGTGACGCAGGGCCTGCTCGATCGGCACCTCGTGCAGCAGCACTTCGCAACCGGAGGGCTTCGATTCCTTCTTGGGAATGCCCGAGCCCATGGTGGCATGGCCCTGCGGGTCGAAATCGATCAGGAGCACGCGCCGCCGCGCCTCGGCCAGGGCCGCTGCCAGGTTGACGCAGGTGGTGGTCTTGCCGACCCCGCCCTTCTGATTGGTGACTGCGATGATTTTGGCCATAGGGGCGCGATGCTACCCCAGCGCAGGCGAGCCCGGGCTCGGGGCTTTGAAGCGGGTTGTGGGTTGTGGGTTGTCGGTTGTTGGAGAAAAGCGATCCGACCGCTGTAGGAGCGACCTTGCGTCGCGACTGTCGTTCCTCATGCTGCGGCGAAAACCGGGAACCGCGGCGGGGCGTGGTCGGAAGCAGGACGCAGAGAACGCGAAGGGAAAACAGAGAGAACGCGGAGAAAAGCTGGATCGGCCAAATCCGCTTCTCTCGGCGTACTCTGCGCGGAAGAGTCTGCCGATCGGTCAGCGCCAGAATGTTCTGATTTCGAATCCGGGTAGCGGCGGTCGCGACGCGAGGTCGCTCCTACGGAGCGCTGCGCCGCTCTTGACCGGCAACCGACAACCGACAACCCGCCTCACCGTGGCGGGCCGCGCAGCACCCGTGCCGGCAGCATCAGGATCGAATGCAGCAGCTCGAAGACGCTGCCCACGGCGATGCCGACCAGCCGGAAGGGCAGGCTCAGCAGCCAGACGAAGGGATAGAGCACCAGCGCCAGCAAGGCCAGCGGCCAGCACACGATCAACAGCAACAGCCACAGCAGAAATCCAGTCATGAAGCAATCATGGGGGCAGGACCTCCGGATCTCAATCGGGCCGGAAGTCACGTAGTCCGCTGCGCGGACAACGTGACCTACAACCGCTGTTCACTGACAACCGACAACCGACAACCGACAACCAAGAACCCGCCGAAAGCCTCACGCGGCGAGGCCGTAGCTCTGCAGCAGCGCATCGACCTCGGGTTCGCGGCCGCGGAAGGCGGTGAAGGAGCTCAAGGCGGGGCGGGATCCGCCGACGGCCAGCACTTCGCGGCGGAAACGCAGCCCGGTGTCGGCATCGAGGATGCCGGCGGCCTCGAAGGCGGCATAGGCATCGGCGGACAGTACCTCGGCCCACAGATAGCTGTAGTAGCCGGCGGCATAACCTCCGGCGAAGACATGGCCGAAACTCATCGGGAAGCGATGCCAGCTCGGCGGCCGCAGCACCGAGACCTCGGCCCGGATCTGCTCCAGCAGTTCCAGCACCCGGGCGCCGCGGCTGGGTTCGAATTCCAGATGCAGGCGGAAATCGAAGAGCCCGAATTCCAGCTGCCGCACCAGGAACAGTCCGGCGTGGAAGTGGCGGGTGGCCAGCAGGCGCTGATACAGATCGTCAGGCATTTGCGCGCCGGTGTCGACATGGGCGGTGATGCGGTCGAGGCCCACGCGGGTCCAGCAGAAGTTCTCCATGAACTGACTGGGCAGTTCCACCGCATCCCATTCCACCCCACTGATGCCGGAGACGCCGCGCGCCTCGACTTCGGTGAGCATGTGGTGCAGGCCGTGACCGAACTCGTGGAACATGGTGGTGACGTCGTCGTGGGTCAGCAGCGCGGCCTTGCCGCCGACCGGCGGCGCGAAATTGCAGGTGAGATAGGCCACCGGCCGCTCCAGCCCGTCGCCGTGGCGGAAGCGCGTGCGGCAGACATCCATCCAGGCGCCGCCGCGCTTCTTGGCGCGGGCGTAGGCATCCAGATAGAAGGCGGCGACCACGCGCTCGTCGGCATCGATGAGTTCGTAGTAGCGCACATCGCCATGCCACACCGGCACGCCGGCGCGCTCACGCACGCGCACGCCGAAAAGACTCTCGGTCAATTCAAACAGGCCGGCGAGCACCCGCGGCAGCGGGAAGTAGGGTTTGAGCTCCTCATCCGAGAGCTGATAGCGCGCCAGACGCAGCTTCTCGGACAGAAAGGGCACATCCCAGGGCTGCAGCTCGTCGATACCGTGTTCGCGGCCGAATTCGGCCAGATCGGCCAGCTCGCGTTCGGCGCCGGGACGCGCCCGGGTGACGATGTCACGGAGGAAACCGAGCACTCGATCCGGTGTTGGCGCCATCTTGGTGGCCAGTGACAACATGGCCGGATTGTCGTAGCCCAACAACTGCGCGGCCTCGTGACGCAGCGCCATGATCTGCTCAATGCGCGGCCCGTTGTCGAACTGGCCCGCCTGCGGGCCCTGATCGGAGGCCCGCGTTCCGAAAGCCTGATAGGCCTCGAAGCGCAGATTGCGGTCCTCGGCATAGGTGATGACGGCGTTGTAGACCGGGAACTGCAGCGTCAGCGCGTGGCCTTCCAGTTCGTGATCCCTGGCCGCCTGCGCCAGCACCGCGCGTTCGGACTCGGGAATGCCGATCAGCTCCTTCTCCTTGAGAGGGCGTACATAGGCATCGGTGGCATCCATCACCGCCTGCTCGAAGGCGGTTTCCAGTTGCGCCAGTTCCCGCGAGATGTCACGGAAACGGGTGCGCGCGGGCTCTTCCAGGGCCACACCGGAGAGTTCGAAGTCGCGCAGTTCGTGCTCGATGACGGCCTTCTGGTCTGCGCGCAGCGCCTCGAAGGCGGCAGAATCACGCAAGCGCTTGAGCGCCTCGAACAGCCCGCGATGCTGTCCCAGCTCGCTGCTGAAGTCGGTGATCCGGTCCAGTGCCTGTTGATAGACCTCGCGCAGCGCCTCGGAATCGGCCACCGAATGCAGATGGGTCACCGGACCCCAGGCGCGCTCCAGCGCGGCTTCCTCCGCTTCCAGCGGCGCCATCAGCGTTTCCCACGAGGGCGCATCGGCGGCAGCGGCCACCAGCTCTTCGACCCGCGCGCGATAGCGTGACAGGCAGGTGTCGACCGCTGGCAGCACCTGATCGGGCTGGATGCGGTCAAAAGCGGGGAGGGCAAGGTCTTCCAGCAGCGGGTTGGTCATGGGCGGCATCAGTCGAGGAGATGGATCCAGTCTATCTGAGGGCGGGTGCAGCTCAGGGCAAGGGGCTCCTGGTTGTTGGTTGCTGGTTGCTGGTGTTGGAGTTAGCGGGGCGAGGGGCAGTTCCGTAGCCCAGGTAAGCGCAGCGCACCTGGGAAGCGTCCCCGGGTGCGCTGCGCTTACCCGGGCTAGGTGTTGCCTTGGTCGAATCGTGTCGTCATGTAGGCCCTGCGGGCCAACGTGACCTACAAAAACCCGTAGCCCGTGCCCCGTGCCCCCTTTCCCATGCCCCTTTACCCTCCGTGCCCCGGCTCCAACGGTCTCACCGTCACCCGTTGCTCGCTGTGCTGCTCGCCGGCGCTGCGCAGGGCGCCCTTGATCGGCGAGACGTCGCTGTAATCGCGGCCGCGGGCGATGACGACGTGGTCGACGTCGGCGTACATGGCGTTGGTGGGGTCGTATTCGATCCAGCCCATGCGCGGGCCACACCAGAACTGCACCCAGGCGTGCATGGCATCGGCGCCCTCCAGACGAGGTTTGCCGGGCGGCGGGTTGGTGCGCAGAAAGCCGCTGACATAACCCGCCGGTATGCCGATGCTGCGCAGCGCGCCGATCATGATGTGGGCGTAGTCCTGGCAGACGCCGTGGCGCTGGGTGAAGGCTTCCAGCGCCGGGGTGTCGACGGTGGTCGCGTCGGGGTCAAAACGCATGTCGCGATGCAGCGCCACGCCGATGGCGACCGCGCAGTCGAGCACGCTGCGATCGGGCGCGCTGTGAGCCTGCGCGTAGCGCTGGAACTGCGGATGCGGTGCCACCCGGGCGGAGGCGCCCAGAAAGTGATGGGGCGCATTGCCGTCCAGAGCATGCACGGCGCTGATCTGTTCGGGAAGATCGGACAGCGCAGGCGAGCTGTCGACCGGCGCTGCGCGGGTCCGGCGTTCAACCTGCGCCCGCAAGCCCATCGTCACTTCGGCTTCGCTCGTCGCGTAAGCGATCTCCAGCACCCGATTGCCGAAAAAGTCGATGAACTCGCGGCGCTCGGCGGGGGCTGGCGTCACTGTCAACTCGGCGGCGCTGACTGCCTGCCAGGGATCCAGCTGTCGAGGGCACAGGCGCAGCAGGTAGCGGGCATGATCGGCGCAATGCGGATAGCGGTTGCGGATGCTGAGTTCGATGTCATAACGCATGGCTGGCCGATGGACTCCTGCAACTCGCATGGATGAAACGGGGTTCGCGACGTCGTTGTCAGCGTTCGGATCTGCCCGCCGACCCGGGCTCAGCGCAGATAGGCACTGGTCAGCGCGCTGGAGACCTGGTTGAGCTCCAGCCAGATGCTGCGCAATGCGCCGGCATCCAGGGTATGCGCATGTTGCGCCCGCAAGTTGCGCCGCAGGCCCTGGGTCAGTGCCCGCAGCGGCGCATGAGCGATGGCTGCGGCGGCCGGCAGCAGCTGCACCTGCTCGTGTATCTGGTCCAGCTGGCTGCGCAGCGAGCGCGGATTGAGTTCGTCCAGCGCCAGCAGATCGATGACTGATTCGCGACTGATGGCCACGCCATAGTGGCGCCGGTGCACCATGATGCTGTCGGCCACCTCCAGCGCCAGATGCAAGCCGCCATGGCGCGCGCCCGGCTCGGCGAACTCCGCCAGCAGATCGGCTGATCCCAGCGCTCGCTCCAAAGCTCTGCCGAGGCTCAGAAAACGCCAGCCGGTATAGCGATACATGTTCTCGTGGATCAGGCCGGAGAGCCCCGAGATCTTGCGCAGCAGCACGCCCATGGCGCGGGCTCCATCCTCGCCCGGCTGGGCGGCAGGGCGCAGCTGCGCCAGGGTCTTGCCCAGGTCTTTCAGCGCCAGCCACGCGTCTACCGACAAACGATCGCGCACCTGGCCGGCGCAGTGCCGGGCCGAGTTCAGCGCCTGACTCATGGCGTCGGGCACGGTTTCGTCCATGCGCATGCCCAGGCGTTCGACAAAACTCTCCAGCTGCGGCAGCAGCGGATGCGGTTCGCGTCCGGACTCCGCCAGGCGCAGGTGATAGGCGCGGGCCAGCCGTGCCAGACCCTCGAAGCGCTCGATGTAGCGGCCCAGCCAGTACAGGTTGTCAGCCGCGCGGGTCGGCAGGGAGATGGACTGCAGCCCCTGCCTCACTTCGGCACCGCCGCGGCTGTCGTCGAACTCGGCCGGATCGCGGCTCACGATCCAGACATCGGCGGCCGAACCGCCGCGCTGCATCGCGATCGAGGTGGCATCGGGGGAGTGCGCGATCCGGGCAAAGCCACCCGGCATCACCGTCCATCCCTGCGCGGTGCGCGCCAGGAACACGCGCAGGCTCATCGGCCGCGGCACCAGACGACCGTCTTCGAAGGCCGGCGTGGTCGACAGCGTCAGCGCTTCCTGGCCGACCAGTTGGGCCCCGTTCTGGTCGATCCACTGCTGCAGATCCGCTTCATTCGGTTCTACCCAGCGACCACCGATGGCGGTCTGCGCGTCGACCTCGAAAGGCAGTCGCGTGGACCAGGCTGGGCCGATGATCATGCGCTCGGCATGGCGCTTGACCAGTTCCCGCTCGGGCGCATGACCGCACCACCAGGTGGCGATATTCGGCAGGGTCAGCGGCTTGCCGTTGAGCTGCTCGGCGATACGGGGGATGAAAGCCAGCAGGGCCCGGGCTTCGAGCACACCGCTGCCCAGAGCGTTGACCAGATCGACACCACCCGCGCGCAGCGTGCCCAACAGGCCGGTGGTGCCCAGCCGGGATTGCTCCTTGAGTTCCAGTGGATCCGCCCAGGCCGCGTCCAGACGCCGCCACAGCACCTCGATGGGTTGCAGGCCGGCCACCGTGCGCACCAGCAGTCGGCCGTCGCGCACAGCCAGATCTTCGCCTTCGAGCAGCAGGATGCCGAGGTAGCGGGCGATATAGGCCTGCTCGAAATAGGTGTCGTTGAGCGGCCCCGGCGTGAGCATGCCGATCAGACTCTGCGGATCCTGCCGCAGCCCTTCCAGAGCCGCGCGGAAGTCACGGAAGAAGCCCGACAGATGGCGCACCCGGGATTGATCGTAGATGTCGGCGTAGACACGCTTGGTGGCGATCCGGTTTTCCAGCGCGAAGCCGGCACCCGAGGGCGCCTGGGTGCGATCCCCCAGCACCCACCAACGACCGCGCGGGCCGCGGCCGATGTCAAAGGCGATGAAGTGCAGATAGTGACCCGAACGCGGTCTGACACCCACCAGCGGCCTTAGCCACTCCGGGTTGCCGGCGATCAGCTCGGCCGGCAGATGGCCATCGCGCACGAGTTGCTGGTCGCCGTAGAGATCGGCCGCGATGCGTTCCAGCAGATCGGCTCTTTCGATCAGGCCGGCGCAGATCCCGGCCCATTCCTGGCTGTCGATGACCACCGGCATGTGACTGAGCGGCCAGTCGCGCTCGGCGTTGACCTGCTGATCGTATTGCCGGAAGAACACCCCGGCATCCTGCAGGTAGCGATCGCCGCGGAGCATGCGTTCCTGCAGTTGCTCCGGCGGCAGTGGCGCGATCTGCGCCAGCAATCGACCCCAGGCCGGACGCATCTGGCCCTGGCCGTCGAGCAGTTCATCGGACACCCCCGCCGGCGGGCGATAAGCGGCCAGAAGTCTGGCCAGATCACTGCCGGCCGCGGCCTCAACCGTCATCAGCCGCGCTCAACCGGGCTGCGTGCCGGGGACAGCGCTGCGGGTACTCGCCATGGAACCGCCATTCCTCTTCCTCGCGCTGTCAGACCCCGTTCAAGCAGTCGCCCCGCCCTCAGACGCCGGCCGGGCGCCTCAGATCCAGCGTCATCGGAAACTCCGGATGGGGCGTTTCCGGAATGTCCGCGTACCAGCCCGGCGTGTGCCCATTGGCCTCGAACCGGGCCAGCCGCCGCGCTTCGGCTTCATTGCTGTTGACCGGGAAGGTCTCGTAGTTGCGCCCGCCCGGATGGGCCACATGATAAACGCAGCCACCGATGGCGCGGCCGCTCCAGGTGTCAAAGATGTCCAGGGTCAGCGGCGCGTGCACCGGGACCACCGGATGCAGCGACATCGCCGGCTGCCAGGCCTTGTAGCGCACCCCGCCCACCGACACGCCGCCGGTGCGGGTACGGTTCAGCGGCACCTGCCGGCGGTTGCAATAGACCCGGTAGCGTTCGCTGTCGGTGGTGGTGAGCTTGACCTGCAGGCGCTCGACCGAGGAATCGGTGTAGCGAACGGTGCCGCCGATGGCCCCGGTCTCGCCGAGCACGTGCCAGGGTTCGAGCGCCTGACGCAGCTCCAGGTGCACGCCCTGGTAATCGACGGCGCCGCAGAAGGGGAAGCGGAACTCGGCCTGGGCTTCGAACCACTCGGGCAGGAAGGGGAAACCATGGGCGCCGAGATCCTCGAGCACTTCGAGGAAGTCCTCCCAGACAAAATGCGGCAGCATGAAGCGATCGTGCAGCACCGTGCCCCAACGGGTCAGGCGCCCGCCGAGGGGCGATTGCCACATGCGCGCGATCAGCGCCCGGATCAGCAGCTGCTGGGCCAGACTCATGCGCGGGTTGGGCGGCATCTCGAAACCGCGGAACTCGACCAGACCCAGGCGCCCGGTGGGACCATCGGGCGAATACAGCTTGTCGATGCAGATCTCGGAGCGATGGGTGTTGCCGGTGACATCGGTCAGCAGATTGCGCAGCAATCGGTCGACCAGCCACGGTGCCGGCGGCAGGCCTTCGCCAGGACGTGGAATCTGTGCCAGCGCGATTTCCAGTTCGTACAGCGAATCGTGCCTGGCCTCGTCGATGCGCGGCGCCTGGCTGGTCGGACCGATGAACAGGCCGGAGAACAGATAGGACAGGCTCGGGTGGCGCTGCCAGTGCAGGATCAGGCTGCGCAGCAGATCCGGACGACGCAGGAAGGGACTGTCCAGCGGTGTGGCGCCACCGACCACGACATGATTGCCGCCGCCGGTGCCGGTGTGGCGACCGTCGATCATGAACTTGTCGGCGCTCATGCGAATCTGCCGGGCTTCTTCGTAGACCGCCTCGGTAGTGGCCACGCACTCTGCCCAGCTGGCGGCCGGATGGATGTTGACCTCGATGACGCCGGGGTCGGGCGCGACCCGGATCACGTTGAGGCGCGGATCCTGCGGCGGAGCGTAACCCTCGATATGCACCGGCGCGCCGATGCGGGCCGCCGACAGTTCGGCTGCGGCCACCAGTTCCAGATAGTCCTCCAGCCGCTCCACCGGCGGCATGAACACGCACAGCCGACCATCGCGCGGCTCCACTGTCAGCGCGGTGCGCACCGCGCCGCCGATTTCGGTATTCAGTTCCTGCTCGTTGAGGGTCTGGGTCGATTCGGACTCGGTGAACTGCGCCCGCGCCTGCGCCGGTTGTCCATGCTGCAGCGGCACCACGCCAGGCGCGTTGGCGTACTCGGGCAGTTCGCCGCGCGGCACCGCCGGATCCAGGGTTTCGATGTGCGGGTATTTCGACGGCGGCACATAAGGCAGGGCGCCCAGCGGCAGCCGGTAGCCGACTGGACTGTCGCCCGGTGCCAGAAACAGATGGCCGCGACGCAGGGTCCAGCGCTGTGAACGCCAGCGCCGGCCCTGGCTCTGCGACTGCCAGCGCTGCACCGGCAACACATAGCCCGAGGCATCATTGAGGCCGCGCTCGAACACCCGCGCCATGCGCTTGCGTTCCTCGGGGTCCTTGAGTTTGGAGTTCTGCGGATCGACGTTTTCCGGCAGCCTGGCTTCCTTGAGCAGCCATTCGGCCGGATCCTCGAAGGCCGGCAGCACGTATTCGTGTTCCAGTCCCAGCTCATCGGCGATGCCGTTCAGCAGCGCCTGCGCCTGCGGCAATGTGGCCTGGTGGTCCTGTTGCTCTTCGGCGATCAGTTCCGGGCGATGCCAGATCGGCTTGCCGTCGGCGCGCCAGTACAGCGAAAAGGTCCAGCGCGGCAGGGTCTCGCCCGGATACCACTTGCCCTGTCCGTAGTGCAGAAAACCACCGGGAGCGAAGCGTTCGCGCAGGCGCCGGATCATGCGATCGGCAAAGCCGCGCTTGGTGGGGCCCACCGCATCGATGTTCCATTCCGGCGATTCGAAATCGTCGATGGACACGAAGGTCGGTTCGCCACCCATGGTCAGGCGCACATCGCCGGCCTGCAAGGCCTCATCCACCTGTTTGCCGAGCGCATTCAGCCGCTCCCAGGACTCGTCGGAAAAGGGCTTGCTGATGCGCGGATGTTCGGCCACCCGGCGCACATCCATGGCGAAATCGAACTGGGTCTCGGCAAAGGTCATCGTGCCCGAGATCGGCGCGGCATTGCGATAGTGCGGCGTGGCCGCCAGCGGAATATGACTCTCGCCAGCGAGCAGTCCGCTGGTCGGATCGAGCCCGATCCAGCCGGCGCCGGGCAGATAGACCTCGCACCAGGCATGCAGATCGGTGAAGTCGTGATCGGTGCCGGCCGGCCCATCCAGCGCCACCAGATCCGGCTTCAGCTGGATCAGGTAGCCGGAGACAAAGCGCGCGGCAAAGCCATAGTGGCGCAAAGCCTGCACCAGCAACCAGCTGGAATCGCGGCAGGAACCCTTGCCTGCGGTGAAGCTCTCTTCGGGCGTCTGTACACCCGGTTCCATGCGGATCACATATTCCAACGTCTGCGACAGCGTCGCGTTCAGCCCGACCACGAAATCGACGCTGCGGATCTTGTCCCTCGGCCGCTGCGCGTCAAGGAAGGCCTGCAGCTGCGGTCCGGCCGCTTCGGGCGTGCGGTAGATCGACAGATCCGGCGCCAGATCGGCGGCGTATTCGAAAGGCCAGAACTCGGCGGATTCCTCGACAAAGAAATCGAAGGGGTTGTAGACGGTCATGTCGGCCAGCAGATCGACCTCGATCTTGAGCTCGGTCACCGGCTTGGGAAAGACAAAGCGCGCCAGCCAGTTGCCATAGGGGTCTTGCTGGTAGTTGACGAAGTGCTCGGCCGGCGACACCTTCAGCGAATGCGAGATCACCCGGGTGCGACTGTGCGGTGCCGGGCGCAGGCGGATGATCTGCGGGCCGAGGCTGACCGGACGGTCGTAGGAGTAATGCGTTCGGTGATGGATCGCGGCTTGTATCGACATAGGAGCGGGCTTCCCGGGGCAGTGCCGCACTGCAGTCGGCGGCTCGGGCCCTAGGGTAGCAGGCAGCCTGCCGAGTCGATGGTCGAAGCTCGCCTGGCCGGCGCGCGCGTCAGGTCCTTGCCGGCAGCAGCGGCATTCACCACACTTCAAGCATGGAAAGCCCATCCCGCCGATCCGAGTTGCTGGCCCGCGTGGCCCATCTGCCGCTGTTCGCGGGGCTGGATCGGCGCTCGCTGGTGCGGGTGGCGGATGAACTCGAGTGGATCGCTCTGCCCGGCGGCGCTGAACTGTTCCGCGAAAGCGATCCGCCCGATGCCGTCTACGTGCTGATTGCCGGTTGCCTGGGCGCCTTCCGCGGTCGCGACGAGCGCCTGCAACTGGTCGGGCGCATTCACCCCGGCGAGACCGTCGGCGAGATGGCGCTGCTGTCCGGGCACCCGCGCACCGCCACAGTGCGGGCCTTGCGCGATTCCGAAATCGTGCGCTTCAGCCTGCAGGCTTTCGAACGACTGGCCCGGGCGCAGCCCGAAGCGATGCTGGCGGTGGCCCGGATTGCCGTGGCGCGGCTGGAGCGCACGCTGCAGGGCGGTCGTCAGGAAGCGCCGCCGCGCACGCTGGCCTTGCTGCCCGCCCACGACGGCATCGATCTGGATGCCATGGTGGAGCGCCTCGGCACTGCGCTGGGGCGCTTCGGAGAGGCGGTGGTCGTCGATGCCGAGCATTTCCTGGAGGCGTCGATCGCCGAGTTGCATACGCTGGAGGCGGAGCACGCCTTCGTGCTGTACGTCGGCAGCCATGGTCATTCGGCCTGGAACGAGCGCTGCCGCCGCCAGGCCGATCAGCTCCTGCTCATCGCCAACGCCACCCGCGCGCCGAGCTCGCTCAGCATTGATGTGCCCCAGTGCGAAGGTGCCCAGACCGTGGCGCTGGCACTGCTGCAGCCCGGACGCATCATTTCCGGCGCGGCGCGCGCCTGGCGTCAGCGCCTGCAGGTGGAGCAGCATTTCCATCTGCGCGATCTGGCCGACATCGATCGCCTGGCGCGGCAACTGGCGCGACGTTCGGTCGGTGTGGTGTTTTCCGGCGGCGGCGCCCGCGGATTCGCGCATATCGGCGTGATCCGGGCGCTGCGCGAGGCGGGCCTGGGCATCGATGCCGTGGGTGGCACCTCGATCGGGGCGCTGATGGCCGCCGCCGTCGCCCTGGAATGGGAAGACGAAACCCTGTACCAGACTTTCCATCGGTCTTTTGTCAGCAGCAATCCGCTCAGCGACTACACCCTGCCACTGGTGGCTCTGGTGGCCGGGCGCAAGGCCTCGCGGCTGTTGCGGCGTGAGTTCGGCGAGGGCGATATCGAGGATTTGCCGCTGCCTTTCTACTGCGTTTCCGCCGACCTCGCCCGGGGCGGCGCCGTGATTCACACACAAGGCCCGCTGTGGCACGCCTTGCGCGCTTCGATTGCCATTCCCGGGGTGTTGCCGCCGGTCAGCAGCGCCGGCCGGGTGCTGGTGGATGGCGGTGTCATCGACAATCTGCCGGTGGAGACCATGCGCAAGCGCAATGCCGGGCCGATCATCGGCATCGACATCGCCGGCGAACATGCGCTGGTGTCCGAACTCGACGAGACCGATCTGCCACCGCTATGGCAGATGCTGACCCGGCGCTGGCGCGGCGGCCCCAGGCGCCCGGGAATCCTGCGCATCCTGCTGCGTGCCGGCATGGTCAATTCCGCCGGCACCGCGGCCCAGAATGCAGCCATGTCCGATCTGATACTGAAGCCGCCGGTGGACAGCATCGATCTGCTGGCCTGGGACCGCTTTGCCGATGCCATCGAGTCGGGATATGCCTACACCCGCGATCGTCTGGCGCTGGGCTTGCCGTTTGGGTGAGGAGGCGGCGCAAAAGGGGCACGGGGAAAGGGGCACGGGGCAGGGGTAGGCCGGCTCCTGTAGGTCCAGACTTGTCTGGACGCTTCTTCTGCACCGCCAGGAGTTTTCGACCGTAGGAGCGCCCTCGCGGCGCGACCGGTGATGCGACGATGATGTTCCCAGGCAGGGCATGGCCAAGCGCCCGCGTCATTGCGACCCCGGACTTGATCTGGGGGCAGCAATCCAGACGCATGATTTCAAGAGCACTGGATTGCTTCGTCACTGCGTTCCTCGCAATGACGCCGACTCAGGGAAATCCCGATTTCCAATCCCCGATCCCGAGCCGTGTGCCCCATGCCCCATGCCCCGTGCCCCGTGCCCCGTGCCCCGTGCCCCGTGCCCCGTCAAATCCCTGCAACAAAACCAACATTGACATAGCCTGAACAAGTGCTCAGAGTTCGCGCACTTGGGGAACGGCTGGGGAGCTTGTTCATGATGGGTCTTCGTGCTTTGGCGCGTTGTGGTCTGCTGTGCGCGTCTGTGGGATTGTGGAGTTCGGCTGCCGTGGCCGATGTCTTCATCAACGAGCTGCACTACGACAACAGCGGCACCGACGTGAACGAGCGCGTCGAGATTGCGGGTGTGGCGGGGACCAGTCTGGCCGGCTGGAGCATCGTGCTCTACAACGGGGGCAATGGCGCCGTCTACAGCACCATCAACCTCTCCGGCACCCTGGCCAGCCAGTGTGGCGGACACGGCACCCAGTATTTCTCGGTCGCCGGAATCCAGAACGGCGCTCCGGATGGTCTGGCATTGGTGAACGCCTCGGGGACGGTGGTTCAGTTCCTCAGCTACGAAGGCAGCTTCACTGCCACCAATGGCCCGGCATCAGGTCAGACCAGCAGCAATATCGGTGTCAGCGAGACGACTTCCACGACATCCACGCAATCACTGCAGCTGCGCGGTACCGGTACGCGCTATGCCGACTTCACCTGGGCTTCGCCATCGACCTCGTCGTGGGGCGCCTGCAATAGTGGCCAGACCTTCAGCGGCGGCACGCCGGATGCCGCGCCCACCGTCAGCAGCACCTCGCCAGCGGCCAATGCCACCGGCGTCGCTGTCAGCAGCAACATCAGTATCAACTTCAGCGAGGCCGTGAGTCTTGCCAGCGGCTGGTATTCGATCAGTTGCCCCAGTGGCGCGCGTACGGCCGTACAGTCGGGTAGTGGCAGCAGCTACACGCTGAACCCCGGTACCGATTTTGCCGCGGGTGAGACCTGCAGCGTCAGCATCATCGCCGCGAAGGTCACGGACATCGACGGCACGCCGACAGCGATGGCGACGAATTACAGCTTCAGCTTCACCACCGCCGGCAGCTCGAGCACCGTGCTCCAGAACGGCGTGGCCGTGACCGGTATCGGCGGCGCCGCCAACGTCGAAAAGCGCTACACGATGAATGTGCCCAGCGGTGCCAGCAATCTGCTGTTCCAGACCGCTGGCGGCAGTGGTGATGCGGATCTGTATGTGCGCTTCGGTTCGGCGCCGACCACCACGGCCTACGATTGCCGGCCGTACACCGGAACCAGCAACGAGAGCTGCAGTTTCGCCTCGCCGGCTGCCGGCACCTGGCACGTGATGGTGCGCATGTACAACACCGTATCGGGCGTGAGCCTGACCGGCAGCTATAGCAGCGGCACGCCAGACGCCGCCCCGACCGTGAGCTCGACCAGTCCGACCGCGGGCACCAGCAATCACCCCACCAATGGCAATGTAGTCGTCACTTTCAGTGAGGCGGTGACCCTGGCCTCAGGCTGGTACACGCTGGTGTGCACTGCCAGCGGCAGCAAGGCGGCAGCGGTCAGCGGCAGTGGCGCCAGCTACACCATCAACCCGAATGCCGAATTCACCGCCAACGAAAGCTGCACGCTGACCGTGCTGGCCAGCAAGGTCAGCGATGTCGACGGCACGCCGACGCCGATGGCCAGCAACTACACGCTGAACTTCGGTGTCGCCGGTGTAGGCAGTGGCTATTACGCCAGCGTCAATGCCAGCACCAGCAGCACCCTGCGGGCCACCTTGCATCCGGTGATCGACGACCACACCAAGCTGCCGTATTCGGCCAGCGGCAGTGTCGACACCTGGTATGTGCTCGACCGGGCCGATCAGGACCCGCTCAACGCCAGCAACGTGCTCGACATCTACAAGAATGCCACCTACCCCAAGGCTGGCGCCGGCAACAACAACTACAACCGCGAGCACACCTGGCCGAAATCGCTGGGCTTCCCGAACGACGGCGCGACCAATTATCCGTACACCGATCTGCACATGCTGATGGTGTCGGACATCAGTCACAACTCGGCCCGCGGCAATCTGCCCTTCGGCAACTGCCCCGCAGGCTCCGAAGCCTTCGCGACGATCGCCTACTACGGGCAGGGCGGCAGCGGCCAGAACAACTTTCGTTGCGGCAACTACTGGCAGGTCTGGGACAAGCTCAAGGGCAATGTCGCCCGGGCGCTGTTCTACATGGACATCCGTTACGAGGGCGGCACCCACAGCGTCACCGGTGTCGCCGAACCGAACCTCATCCTGACCGACAATGCCAGCCTGATCACCGCCAGCAACGGCAATGCCTCAGTCGCCTACATGGGATTGCTGTCGGTGCTGCTGCAATGGCATGCAGCGGATCCGGTCGACGATCGCGAGCGCCTGCGCAACGAGGTGGTCTACACCTACCAGGGCAACCGCAATCCCTTCGTCGATCACCCCGAATGGGTGGCGTGCCTGTTCCAGAACGTCTGTCAGTAGGGCAAGCGTTCGCGGATGAATCCGCTCCCACAGGGTTAGCGCCTTTCTGTGGGAGCGGGCTCTGCCCGCGACAGCTCTTGATTCTTGAGGCGATGATCGCGGATGAATCCGCTCCCACGGGGGTAGCGCCCTACTGTGGGAGCGGGCTCTGCCCGCGATAGCTCTTGATTCCAGAGGTGGTGATCGCCGATGAATCCGCTCCCACAGGGGCCGTGCTCTTCTGTGGGAGCGGGCTCCGCCCGCGACAGCTGATCATTCTGGCCACTCCAGCCCGACGGCATCCAGCAAGATGCCGCCACGCCAACGCCAATCCCTGGCTTCGTCAATCAGCCCTGCCCGAACCGGGTTTGCCAACAGATAGCGCCCTATCTTCAGCAGGTTTTCTTCCCGCCGCAAGGCATGGTCATGAAAGGACGCCTGCCATAACCCACCCTCGGGGATGGATTGCAGACGACGACTGATCAGGGCCTTTACCCGGCCCACCGCAATGGACAGCGATCCGGACTGCAGTTCCAACAGCAGGTGCAGGTGATCGGGCATCAATGTCCACAGGAGCGGCCGGGTACCTGGCCAGGTTTGCGAGTCGCTCAGAGCCGACTGCGCCAGATCGGCGCGGCTGCCGTCCTGAAACCACGGGCGGCGATGTCTGACGGTGGTGGTGACCGAATAGACCTGACCGGGGATTGATCGTCGTCCCAGTCTCAGGGCCTTGCTGTTTGCCGCATGGTTCATGAGGGCCAGTCTGCCTGGCCGGATGCGCTGCAGATGCCGGACATTTCCGATCTGGTTGTCGGAGTTTTCCTACAGCCGGTCGCGGATGAATCCGCTCCCACAGGTGCAATGCGCTTTTGCGGGAGCGGGCTCTGCCCGCGACAGCTCTTGATTCTCGGGGCGATGATCGCGGATGAATGCGCTCCCACAGGTGCCATGCTCTACTGTGGGAGCGGGCTCTGCCCGCGACAGCTTCAGAGCTTCAACACCTGCTTGCCGAAGTTCTTGCCTGCCAGCAGGTGGCGCAGGGTCGCCGGGAAATTGGCGATGCCTTCCATGACGTCGACCTTGCCCTTGAGCTGGCCGGCGGCGACCAGTGGGGCCATGGCGGCGATGGCTTCATCGCCGCGGTGCAGATAGTCGATGACTACAAAACCTTCCATGCGCGCGCGGGCCGAAATCAGCGACAGGTAGTTGGCCGGCCCGCGCACCTCGCCGGTCGCGTTGTACTGCGAGATGCCGCCGCAGACGACGATGCGCGCGCGCAGCTTCAGGCGCTTCAGCACTGAATCCAGAATCTCGCCGCCGACGTTGTCGAAATAGACGTCGATGCCGTCGGGGCAGGTTTCGAACAGACGCTTGCCGACCTTTTCGTTCTTGTAGTCGATCACCTCATCGGCGCCGAGTTCGTCTTTCACGTAGGCACATTTCTCGGCGCCGCCGGCGATGCCGATGACGCGACAACCCCAGGCCTTGGCCAACTGCACCACGGTCGAGCCGACCGCGCCTGCAGCGGCGGAGACCACCACGGTTTCGCCGGGTTTGGGTTCTCCGATTTCCTTGAGGCCGAAATAGGCCGTGAATCCGGTGGCGCCAAACACATGCAGCGCCCAGGTGGGATCGGGCAGGGCGCGGGCGTCGAAGACGCGATAACCCTTGCCGTTGGTGATGAACTCCTCGGTGATGCCGGTCATGCCGCCGACCCAGGCGCCAACCGGCAGCTTGGGATTCTTCGACTCGATCACCTCGCCGATGCCGCCGGCGCGCATGACTTCACCCAGACCGATCGGCGGCCAGTAGGATTTCTGCTCGGTCATCCAGATGCGCATGGCCGGATCCACCGAGGCGTAGCGCACCGCGATCCGCGCCTCACCGTCGACCAGTTCACGCGCCTCGACCGGGCGCAGTTCGAAATCAGAATCCTTGGGTTCGCCTTCCGGGCGGGCAACGAGGTGCAGGGCTTGGGGCATGGGGTAGGGCTCCAGTGGGTTGGGGCGTTGTGGCGTATTGAAGTTGGTTTGTATTGCCGAAGCTGATCAGTGGCTACGAAGTAAAACGTGAAAGGTAAAACGTCAATTGAAAGCGCAAGCCTGCAATCCTGAAATTGACGTTTTACGTTTGACGTTTTACCGCTTCACTCACGGATGCAATCGCGTTGCCGACACCAGCATCCCATCGGCATCGGCGTAGAGCCAGTCGCCGGGGGCGATCTGGACATTGGCGAATTGAAGCACACGGCCGGCATGGCCGGTGTGCAGGCCCTTTTCGCTTTTGCGCGGATGGGCAGCGAGCGCCTTGATGCCGATGGCCTGGGCCTTGAGTTCGGCGACATCGCGGACGCAACCGTAAACCACGATACCCGACCAGTGGTTGCGGCGACCGAGTTCGGCCAGCAGTCCGCCGACCAGGGCGCAGCGCATCGACCCGCCGCCGTCCACGACCAATACCCTTCCCTCGCCTGGCGTTTCCAGCGTGGCACGGACAAGGGCGTTGTCTTCAAAGACCTTGAGCGTGCAGGCCTGGCCATGGAAAGCGGTGACGCCGCCAAAATCCCGGAAGATCGGCGCCAGGGCTGGCGCTTGCGGATGGGCATCAGAGAGATCGGTGGTGGCCAGGGACATGGGCAGGCTCCGTAGCAGAAGACTTGTATTGTGGCATGCAGTCCTTCGCACCTGTGGGAGCGGACTTTGTCCGCGACAGCAACCGATCGCGGACAGAGTCCGCTCCCACAGGAATGCCAGCAACCCACAACCAACAACCAACAACCAACAACCAGCTGTTCCCCCCGCGTTTAGCCCAAATCTGCTATGAATCGCGGCCTGTGTTCTTCGCGCATCAGGAGCCCTCAAGATGACTCGTTTCGCTCTCGCCATCCTGGCTTTCGGCTTTGCCGTCAGCGCCAGTGCCCAAACCGCCAATCCGCGCGTCGCCTTCAAGACCAATCAGGGTGACTTCGTGATCGAGCTGGATGCGGCCAAGGCCCCCAAGACGGTCGAAAACTTCGTGCAGTACGTCAAGGCCGGTCAGTACGATGGCACCATCTTCCATCGCGTGATCGACAATTTCATGGTCCAGGGCGGCGGTTACACGACCGAGCTGACGCCCAAGGGCGGTCTGCGGGCGCCGATCCAGAACGAGGCCGACAACGGCCTGTCGAACGTGCGTGGTTCGGTGGCGATGGCGCGCACCATGGACCCGCATTCGGCCACTGCGCAGTTCTTCATCAACGTCAATGACAACAAGGCGCTGGATCACGTCAGCAAGGCCGATGGCCGCACCTGGGGCTATGCCGTGTTCGGCAAGGTCGTTTCCGGCATGGACGTGATCGACAAGATCAAGGTGCTGCCGACCAGCGCCTTCTCGGCCGAGTTCCAGAATCTGCCGCGCCCCTATGTGGTGGTCGAGAAAGCCACGCTGGAAGAAGCGGCGCCGGCTGCCAAAGCGGCGGGTCAGTAGCGCTGGGCATGGGCGCGATCTACTTCGCGTCCGATCTGCATCTGACGGCGGTCGAAGACCCGATCTTCGACCGCTTCAGCGCTTTTTGCCGCCGCGTGGCCGAGGATGGTCAGGCGCTGTATCTGCTCGGCGATGTGTTCGAGGCTTATCTCGGTGACGATGACGACGATCCGCTGGTCGCCGCCGTCTGTACCCAGCTACGGGCGCTGGCCGACGCCGGCATTGCCCTCAGGTTTACCCACGGCAATCGCGATTTCCTGCTTGGGCAAGCCTTTGCCGCGCGCGCCGGCCTGCGCCTGCTCGATACCCAGGAAGTGATTGAACTGGGTCGGCATCGGGCGCTGTTGCTGCACGGCGATACGCTGTGCACCGATGACGTGGAGTACCAGGGCATTCGCCGCCAGCTGCGCGATCCGCACTGGCAGGCCCAGTTTCTGGCCCAGCCGCTGGCGGCGCGGCGCGCTTTCGCCGCCCAGGCCCGCGCCCAGAGCAGTGCCCACACCGCCAGCGCCGCTGCCGAGATCATGGATGTGAATGCGCAGGCGGTAGCCGCGGTGTTCGCCGAATCCGGCGCTGACTGGATCATCCACGGCCACACCCATCGGCCGGCACTGCACAGACTGGAGGGTCAGCGCCGCCGCATCGTGCTGGGCGATTGGCCGCGCGCCGCCTCCTGGCTGCGGGTGGCCGCGGACGGTGCTGCCGAGTTGTGTTTCGAGGGCCGGCAGATCATCGTGGACTGACAGGCTGGGGGTAAGGCGCCGGGGAGCGCGCTGTGCGCATGCTTGCGAGCCGAATCTGTCAGCGCGACCCCGGGCGTCATTGCGAGCCCGGACTTGATCCTGTGGAAGCAATCCAGAGGCACAGCTTCAGTAGCACTGGATTGCTTCGTCACTGCGCTCCTCTCCATGAGCCAAGATCGTAAGTTGTTGATGCGTCATTGCGAGGAGCGTAGCGACGAAGCAATCCAGGGTATCGCCGTACGCCCCTGGATTGCTTCGCTGCGCTCGCAATGACGCTTGGGGTTCATGGCCAGTGCGCAGTGTCGGGCCGAAACACGTGGCTCGCAATGACGCTTCAACAACCTGCGACACCTGGTGGTGGAGAGCTACTAGCGTTTGACCGGTCGCTTCCAGCCGCTGACGGTGCTCTGGCGAGCCCGGGCGACGGTCAGCTCGCCAGCGGGCACCGGCTTGGTGATGACCGAACCGGCACCGATCGTGGCGCCGGCACCGATGCTCAGCGGCGCCACCAGCGAGGAGTTGGAGCCGACGAATACGCCATCCTCGATGCGGGTTTCGAACTTGTTGACGCCGTCATAGTTGCAGGTGATCGTGCCGGCGCCGATGTTGACCCCGGCACCGATCTGGGCATCGCCCAGATAGCTCAGATGGTTGGCTTTCGATCCCGGGCCGAGGCGGGTCTTCTTGGTTTCGACGAAATTGCCGACATGGCTGCCGGCGCCGAGTTCGGTGCCCGGACGCAAGCGTGCGTAGGGGCCGATGCGGCAGGCGCCGAGGGTGATCACACCGTCCAGATCGCAGTGGCCCAGTACTTCGGTTCCGGCGGCGAGCTTGCAGTCGCGCATACGTACGAAGGGGCCGATGCTGACGTCGTCGCCCAGCTCGACCTGGCCTTCGATGATGACATCGATATCCAGGCTGACATCGCGGCCGATGCCAAGTTCGCCGCGAATATCCACGCGCGCCGGATCGGCCACCCGCAGGCCGGACTGGCACAGCGCGCGCAGCCGACGACGTTGGTAATGCCGTTCCAGTTCGGCGAGCTGCCAGGGATCGTTGGCGCCAAAGGCCTCCTGCGCATCCGCACATGGCACCGCCAGCGCTGGTGTTCCATCGGCGGCAGCCAGGGCAAAGACGTCGGTCAGGTAGAGCTCGCCCTGGGCATTGTCCGGGCGCACCCGTGCCAGCCACGCACGCAAGTCTCCGGCGCGTCCGGCCACCACGCCGGTGTTGACCACCCGAACCCGGCGCTGCTCGGGCGTGGCATCGCGTTCCTCGACAATGCGGGTGACCCGGCCGCTGTCATCGGTGAGCACGCGGCCATAGCCGTGCGGATCAGGGAGGTAGGCGCTGAGCACGGCCAGACTGCTGGCGGCTTCGGTCAGCGGTCGCAGCGTGTTGGCGGTGAGCAGGGGCACATCGCCATACAGCACCAGCACGCGGGCGGCTTCATCGATGCCGCCGAGCGCTAGCGATACCGCATGTCCGGTGCCGCGCTGCTCGGCCTGCAGCACCCACTGAAGATCGCTGGCGTCGGCATAGGCCGACTTCAGTTGCTCACCGCGGTGGCCATAGACCACATGGATGCGTTGCGGCGCCAGCGCGCGCGCCGCCGCCAATACGTGATCGAGCATGGGTCGGCCGGCCAGCGGCAACAGCACCTTGGGCAGATTCGAGCGCATGCGCTTGCCCTCGCCGGCGGCAAGGACGATCACATGCAGAGCTGAGCTTGTAGACATGGCCTGGGCAGATTCATGAATGCTGCCGAAGAGACTAGCGAAATCGACAGGGACTGGGCAGGGCAGCTGGGCTCAGCCAGCGTCGGTCGACTCTTTGGAGGACGCCGCGCTCTCCGTCAATCCATACCCTGACTTGTTGATGCGTCATTGCGAGGAGCGCAGCGACGAAGCAATCCAGTGCGTCTGATGCTGTCCGTCTGGATTGCTTCCCCCGGATCAAGTCCGGGGTCGCAATGACGCCAAGGTCTGATCCTGGCCGACGGTGGGACGGAATTGTTGCATCACTGGTCGCGCCGCGAGGGCGCTCCTACGGTCGTGAAAAGCGGCGTCAGGATCAGCAGCCGAAGCTTGGACGTGGACCTGCGGTCGGCCGGCGGACCACTCACGCCGCCATTTGCCAGCTGTCGCCTGCCAGCCACTGGGCGGTGTAGTCGTATTGGGCCTGGGCACTGTCAAAGCGCACGACTTCGCGCCGGAAGGATTCGCCGTCCGCACGGGTCTTGGCGTACCAGCCCAGGTGTTTGCGGGCGATGCGGGTGCCCTGATGCTCGCCGTAGAACTCGTACAGCGCCTGCAGATGGCCGAGCATGATGGCCGCGATTTCACGATCGCCGGGCGCCGGCAGATGTAAGCCCGTGGCCAGAAAATGCGCGATCTCCCGGAAGATCCACGGGCGTCCCTGGGCGGCGCGGCCGACCAGCACGCCGTCACAGCCGGTCAGGCGCAGCACCTCCAGGGCCTTCTGCGGACTGTCGATGTCGCCATTGGCCAGCACCGGTATCGACAGACGCGACTTGATCTCGGCGATGGTCTGGTATTCGGCTTCGCCCTCGTACATCTGTTCGCGGGTACGACCGTGCACGGCCAGCGCGGCGATACCGGCGCTCTGCGCAATCTGTGCGATCACCGGGCCGTTCTTCACCGCCTGGCACCAGCCGGTGCGGATCTTCAGCGTGACCGGTACCGGGACCGCGGCGACCACCGCATCAAGTATGCGAGCCACCAGCGCCTCGTCGCGCATCAGTGCGGAACCGGCATCGACCTTGCAGACCTTCTTGGCCGGGCAGCCCATGTTGATGTCGATGATGTCGGCGCCGTGATCCACATTGAAACGGGCAGCCTCGGCCAACTGCTGCGGATCGTAGCCGGCGATCTGCACACTGATCGGCGCCGGCTCGCCGACATGATCCATGCGCCAGCGGCTCTTGGGCGTATCCCACAGGCGCGCATCCGAGGTGGTCATCTCCGACACCGCCAGACCCGCCCCCAGGCGCTTGCAAAGCTGCCGGAAGGGCTTGTCAGTGACCCCGGCCATCGGCGCGAGGATCACGGGTGGGTCGATCAGATGAGGGCCGATGTGCATGGGGGGATGCTAGCGTGGTTGTCGGTCAGAGCGGTCGTTCACCCTGTGGGAGCGGCTTCAGCCGCGATGGGGCTTTTCAGAGGCCCGATCGCGGATGAATCCGCTCCCACAGCCGCGCGCCTGTTTCTATTTCAGCGCCGCAACGATCGCCGCGGTCATCGCTTCCGTCCCCAGCGCTTTCCCGCCGGCGGCGATGTCGGCGGTGCGCAATCCTGCGCTCAGCACCGATGCCACGGCCTGTTCTATGGCTGCGGCTTCGGCCTCGAGCTTCAGGCTCCAGCGCAGCATCATGGCGACGCTGAGGATGGTGCCGATCGGATTGGCCTTGTCCTGACCGGCGATGTCCGGTGCGCTGCCGTGGATGGGCTCGTACAGACCCGGTCCGCCATCGCCCAGTGAGGCCGAGGGCAGCAGGCCCAGCGATCCGGCCAGCAGCGCGGCCTCGTCGGTGAGGATGTCGCCGAACAGGTTCTCGGTGACGATCACATCGTAGGTCGCCGGTTTGGCGATCAGATGCATGGCCATCGAATCGACCAGCTGATGTTCGAGCGCGATCTCCGGAAATTCCTCGGCCAGCACGCGCGTGGTGACCTGGCGCCACAGGCGCGAGGTTTCCAGCACATTGGCCTTGTCGACCTGGGTCAGACGCTTGCTGCGCTGGCCGGCCAGCCGCGCCGCCAGGCGCACCACGCGTTCGATCTCCTGGACGCTGTAGCTGCAGCCGTCGAAGGCCACATCGCCATCGCGGCGCTTCTCGCCGAAATAGATTCCGCCGGTCAGCTCGCGCACCACCAGCAGATTCACGCCGACCAGCCGATCGGATTTGACCGGTGCCAGATCCATCAGGTCCGGGTGCACCGTCACCGGGCGCAGATTGGCGAACAGGCCAAGTTCGCGGCGCAGTTTCAGCAGGCCCTGCTCGGGACGCACCGGCGCATTCGGATCACTCCATTTCGGGCCACCGACGGCGCCGAGCAGGATGGCGTCGGCGGATCGACAGCGGGCCAGGGATTCATCCGGCAAGGGATTGCCGGTGGCATCGATGGCGGCGCCACCGATCAGCGCTTCGTGGTAGTCAAAGCTGTGCTCGAAGCGGGTGGCGATCTGGTTCAGGACAGCAAGGCCGGCCGCGACCACTTCAGGGCCGATGCCGTCGCCGGGGAGCAGGGTGATGTTTGCGTGCATGGGGTGGGGGCAGTTGGAGAGGTAGGTAGGATTTGCGGACCAGACGCCCTATGAGTGCAAGAGCGGGGCTGGGGGCTCGGGGCTGGGGCGCGAGTCCCATGCCATGCAGGAGCGACCTTGTGTCGCGACAGCGGCAAGGATGTTCGTGAGGTGGCGGTCGCGCCGCAAGGGCGCTCCTGCGAGAGCCGAGGATTGCCATGCTGGTCGAGCAGCGCGCCCCAGCCCCAAGCCCCGAACCCCGCTCCTGCTCAAACCCATCACTGCCGCTGCTCGAACGCGCTGATCGCCGCTTCCTGCGCGAGGATATAGCCGAGCTGATCGACGCCCATCATCAGGCAGCGGCGCGCGAAGGCATCGAGTTCGAACTCGGCCTGCCAGCCATCCGGGCCGTGGATGCGTAGGGATTCCAGGTCGATGCTCAGCGCCATGCCGGGGCGGGCCAGCAGTTCGGCGTGACGTTCGGGCGAGATGACGATCGCCACCAGCCCGTTCTTCAGGGCGTTGGAACGGAAGATGTCGGCAATCTCGCTGGAGATCACGGCCTTGAAGCCGTAATCGAGCAGCGCCCAGGGCGCGTGCTCGCGCGAGGAACCGCAGGCGAAGTTGCGGCCGGCGACGAGGATGGCGTGCTGGCGCGCGTCCGGCTGGTTGAGCAGGCTGTCGGCGCGCTCGCTGCCGTCGCTGTGGTAGCGCCAGTCGTAGAACACCGCGCGGCCGAGGCCGGTGCGCTCGGTCGTGGTCAGAAAGCGCGCCGGAATGATCTGGTCGGTGTCGATGTTCTCTTGCGGCAACACCAGCGTGGTGGATTCGATTTTCGTGATTGGGGTCATTGGGTTGGCTCGCTTGGCATATGGGTGCCTGCAAGGCAGGAGCGGGAATTGGGGCTGGGAGCTGGGGCGCACAACCGGGTTCGCTCGATTTCTGCAGCTCTCGGTAGGAGCGAGCTCGTGTCGCGACTGGTGCTTCGGTGCTCGGGACGCCAAGGTCGCGCCGCGAGGGCGCTCCTACAGGTGCTGTGGAATATGCGCTGCCTGAGCTGCGCGCCCCAGCCTCCAGCCCCGAACCCCGCTCCAGCGCTCACGCCAAGGCCCGCGGATCGGCGATGGCGCCGGCGATGGCGCTGGCTGCGGCGGTGGCCGGGCTCGCCAGCACGGTGCGGGCGCCCTTGCCCTGGCGGCCCTCGAAGTTGCGGTTGCTGGTGCTGACCGCGGTCTGCCCCGGGCCGACCAGATCGCCGTTCATGGCGATGCACATCGAGCATCCGGGCTGGCGCCATTCGGCGCCGGCGGCGACGAAGATCTGGTCCAGGCCTTCCGCTTCGGCGTCGCGCTTGACCGCATCGGAGCCCGGCACCACCAGCATGCGTACGCGCGGATGCACCTTGCGCCCACGCAGCAGGGCGGCGGTGGTACGCAGATCCGACAGACGGCCGTTGGTGCATGAGCCCACAAACACCACGTCGATGGGATGGCCGATCAAGGCCTCGCCGGCATCAAAGCCCATGTAGGCGCGGGCCTTGCTCAGCTGGGCATCGTTACCGGCCGGCACCGACTCGTCGATGGCCGCGCCCATGCCCGGATGGGTGCCCCAGGTGATGGTGGGCTTGATGTCGGCGGCATTGATGCGCACGACGCGATCGAAGCGTGCACCCTCATCGGTGACCAGATTGCTCCAGCGCGCGACGGCGGCGTCGAAATCAGCGCCCTGCGGGGCCATCGGCCGTCCGCGCAGATAGTCGAAGGTGGTCTGATCCGGGGCCACCATGCCGCAGCGGGCACCGGCCTCGATCGACATATTGCAAAGGGTCATCCGGCCTTCCATATCGAGGCCGCGGATGGCGCTGCCGCGATATTCGATGGCGTAGCCGGTGCCGCCCTCGACCCCGATCTCGCGGATGATGTGCAGGATCACGTCCTTGGCGCTGATGCCCGGCGCCAGCGTGCCCTCGACCTCGATGGCCATGGCTTTGGGCTTGCGCTGCAGCAGGCACTGGCTGGCCAGCACATAGCCGACCTCGCTGGTGCCGATGCCGAAGGCCATGGCGCCGAAAGCCCCATGGGTACTGGTATGGCTGTCGCCGCAGACGATGGTCATGCCCGGCTGGGTGGCGCCGAGCTCCGGTCCGATCACATGGACGATGCCGCGCTGACCCGAGTCGAAATCCAGCAATTTGACGCCGAATTCAGCCGCGTTGCGACGCAGGGTTTCCACCTGCGACTTGGCCTCGGCGGTGTAATAGGGCAGTTCACCGCTGGCGTCTGCCGGCAGCGTCGGCGTCGAATGATCCAGCGTCGCCAGCGTGCGATCGGTACGCCGCACCGGCAATCCGCGGCTGCGCAGCTCGGTGAAAGCCTGCGGCGAAGTCACCTCGTGCACCAGATGCAGATCCACGTACAGCACCGCCGGCGCCTCCGGCGTTTCCGCCACGACCACGTGGGCGTCCCAGAGTTTGTCGAAGAGGGTGCGGGGAGTGGTCATGCCTGGGGCTCCGTGTGGGGCGCTGTCTCATTCTGGCGGCGGACTGGGGGACAGCGAAGGTCGGGACCGGGGACCCGGGACCCGGGACCCGGTGACGCACCAGCCCGCAAGTTGTAGGTGGCATCGTGATCGGCGTTACCCAGGGCCTGCCAGACAACGGATCTGGGCCAACCCGGAAACGTGAATCGAGCTTCAATGCGGGAGACCAATGCCTCGCGAGGTTCCCGCTTTTCCCGGGTCCCGGGTCCCGGGTCCCGGGTCCCGTCCAATCCACCCGTATCCCCAGTCCCGGCGAAGTCCTGGCCCCTCATACCCCCGCCACCTCTTCGACGGCCGCTGCCGCGCGGGCGCGGGCCTTGAGCAGGCGGTTGGCGACATCGAGCCAGGCCAGGGCGCTGGATTCGAGGATGTCGGTGCTGGTGCCGCGGCCGATGTGCTCCTTGCCGTCCCAGACGGCTTCCACGGTGGCCTGGCCCATGGCGTCGCTGCCGTAGGAGATGCTGCGGATATGGAAGCTGCGCAGGATGATCTCGGCGCCGATGGCGCGCGACAGGGCGCGGAACAGGGCGTCGACCGGGCCGTCGCCGACCGCGGCTTCGCAGACTTCGCCGCCGTCGGGCGTGCTCAGGCGCACGCTGGCGGTGGGCATGCGTGACTCGCCGGTGGCGCTCTGGATCGACAGGCTCAGCAGCTGGTAGCTGGAGGAGTTGCCGCCGGTGACCGCCAGGACCAGGGCCTCCAGATCGGCGTCGTAGATTTCCTTCTTCTTGTCGGCCAGAGCCTTGAAGGAGGCGAAGACCTTGTCGGTTTCGGCTTCATCCAGCGTGTAGCCCATGCGCGTCAGTCGATCCTTCAGCGCGTGCCGGCCACTGTGCTTGCCCAGCACCAGTTCGGACTTGGTGATGCCCACATCCTCGGGATGCATGATCTCGTAGGTGGCGCGGTGCTTGAGCATGCCGTGCTGATGGATGCCGGCCTCATGGGCAAAGGCGTTCTCGCCGATGATGGCCTTGTTGCGCTGCACTTCCTGGCCGGTGATGCTCTGCAGCAGGCGCGAGGTGGGATAGAGCTTCTGGGTGTTGATGCCGGTGCTCAGGCCGTAGCGCTCCTGGCGGGTGCGCAGCACCATCACCAGTTCTTCCAGCGCGGCGTTACCGGCGCGCTCGCCGATGCCGTTGATGGTGCATTCCACCTGCCGAGCACCGCCTTCCAAGGCCGCCAGTGAGTTGGCCACGGCCAGACCCAGATCGTTGTGGCAGTGGCAGCTGAAGATCACGTTGTCGGCGCCGGCCACCTCGCGCTTCAGGCGTGCGAACAGCTCGCGGACTTCCGTCGGCGTGCTGTAGCCGACGGTATCGGGCACGTTCACGGTACGGGCGCCGGCGGCGATCACGGCGCTGAAAATCTCGACCAGATACTCGGGCTCGGTGCGGATCGCATCCTCGGCCGAGAACTCGACGTCATCAACGTAACGTTTGGCCAATTCGACGGCCGCGACGGCTGATTCCAGCACCTGGGCCTTGTCCATGTTCAGTTTGTGCAGCCGGTGCAGCGGACTGGTGGAGATGAAAGTGTGGATGCGCGGGCGCTCGGCGTGCTCGATGGCACGGGCGCAGGCCTCGATGTCGCCACGGGTGGCGCGGGCCAGACCGGCGATGGAGGCGCCGCGGACTTCGCGGGCAATGCCGGCCACGGCCGAGAAATCATCGGGACTGGCCGAAGGGAAGCCGGCCTCGATCACGTCCACGCCGAGCTCAGCCAGAGCGTGCGCCAGGCGGCGCTTGCCGCGCGGATTCATCGAAAATCCGGGCGCCTGCTCGCCATCACGCAGGCTGGTGTCAAAGACGATGACGCGATTGGGGTCTATAGCTGTCATGTGCTTCTCCAGTGCCAATAAAGCAAAAGCCCCGCCCTCATGACGAGGTGCGGGGCTTTCAGGTTTGTCGCTTCCTGTTGCCTGAGGGCTCTAGCCCCGTTGGCAGCCGCACACCTCGCATGAGCGCAGTAGAAGTCGAAGCGCCAGGAGCGCTGCGGCTGCGTTCATGTTGCGGTGCGGCAGAAATTTCATGGACGCGAGAGTGCATGCGCCGGGCTGGAGCTGTCAACCCTGATTGCGGGGGTGAGGTGACAGAGCGTCGGCCGGGGCTGGCACCTTGCCGGAAACCGGCAGCCGCCGGGATCGCCGAGTTGCACTCGGCGCTTTTGATCTCGCCTTGGCCTTGTGAAGCAAGAGCCAGTGCGCCGAGTGCAACTCGGCGATCCCGGGCAAGCGCCACAGCGCCGCACAACTCGGCGCTCCCGGCGAACGCCCTGCCTTCTGGCACTGCGATGGGCGGGGCTGCGCTCATACAATCGCGCGCCCGTCCTCAACGCGCTGCCCATGTCTGTTGCCAGTCCCACCCGCGCGCTTGCCGGCGGCGTTCTGCTGCTCATCGGCAATCTTGCCTTGGCCGAAGCACCCGAGATCAAGATCGACGGTCATCTGGACGACGCCGCCTGGGCTGGCGCGCAGGTGTTCCGCGATTTTGTGGTGGTCGAGCCCTACACACTGACTCAAGCTTCGTACGAAACGGAAGCGCTGTTGCTGTCCACGCCGGCGGGCATCGTCATCGGTTTTCGCTGCAGTCAGCCTGAGGGCGTGCCGCGGCTGCGTGCGCGCACGCCGCGGGATGCCGATATTCCGGGGGATCGGGTCAATGTCTTCATCGATTTCAATGCCGATGGTGAAACCGGCTACAACTTCACCATCGCCCTGTCCGGCTCGACCCAGGACGCCACCATCACCAACGAGAACAACTTCAGTCCGGACTGGGATGGCGACTGGAAACACCGGGTGGCGGAGACCGACGAGGGCTGGAGCGCCGAATTCCTGCTGCCGTGGACGGTGGCGCCGATGCGCGACAGCTCGGCACCACGGCGCACGATTGCGATCATGTTCGACCGCGTGCTCGGCAGCACCAAGGAACGCAGTGGTTATCCGGCGGCCAGTTTCAGGCGGCCGCGCTTCATCTCCGAGTTTGCCAAGGTGGACATAGACCAGTACCAGGCATCGGTCTTCCACGTGTTTCCCTATGCCACCGCCAGCCGTGCTTTCGTCGGCAGTCGCAACGAAACCAAGGGCGGTGCCGATCTGTACTGGAAACCCTCCGGCGATCTGCAGCTCACGGCGGCGCTGAATCCGGATTTCGGTCAGGTCGAGGCCGACGAACTGGTGGTCAATTTCGATGCCATCGAGACCTTCTTCTCCGATCGCCGACCCTTCTTCACCGAGAACCAGAGTCTGTTCGACGTGCGCAGCAGCGACGGTGGCCAGCTGATCTATACGCGCCGCATCGGCGGCCCACGCGACGACAATTCGGGGCTGGCGGCTGACATCGATGTGGCGCTGAAGCTCAATGGCTCCGCGCTGGGCTTCAACTACGGCGTGCTCGCTGCCCAGGAAAGCGATTACGCCGACGATCTGGGCAGTCTGTTCCTGGCGCAGCGGCTGTTGCGCCCGGGCGATCAGGTCAGCATCGGCTATCTAGGCACTTATGCCGATCGGCCCTTTCTGACCCGAGAATCCAGCGTGCACGCCATCGATGCCAGCTGGCGACCGGATCCGCGCTGGACCGTGGCCGGTCAGCTCATCGCCAGCCAGATCGACCAGCCTGGCGCCCATCAGAATGGCGGCGGCGCCTGGGCGCGCATCGACTATGCGCCCGACTCCGCGCACCGACAGCAACTGGAGCTGACGCACTTTGACCGGCAGCTGGATTTCAACGATGTCGGCTTTCAGCGCCGCCCCAGTCTCAACGAGGCGCGCTGGTTGTGGGAAAGGCAGCAGCAGGTGGAAGACCCGGAGTCCAGCCTGCGCGGCAGACTGCTGCGCGCGAGAGTCACCAATCGCCACAACGATTCCGGGGACAATCTGCAAACGACCCTGTCTCTCGATTACATCCTGCAATTCCGGAACGGCGGCGAGTTTCTAGCCAATGCCTATCTCCAGAGTGTCGGTTTCGACGATCTGATATCTCGCGGTAATGGTCTGGTGCGACTCCCCACGCGCCAGCAGTATTACGCCGAGTACAGCGCGCCCAGGGTAGGGCGCTGGCAGCTGTATCTGTCCGGACGCAGTTTCCAGGAGAGCCAGGGTGGCTACGGTCTGGAGGCCGGCGGCCAGCTGAGCTTCTTTGCCAGCAACACGCTGACGGCACAGATCAGCAGCTATGCGCTGGACAGCAAGGACTGGCTGCTGTGGGAGTCTGATGAGCTGTTCGGCCTGTACCAGCGCCAGCGGATCAGCAGCGCCCTGAACCTGGACTGGTTCCCCGCGCCGCAGCACGAACTGCGGCTGAAACTGCAATGGCTGGCGATCACCGCCCAGGACCCGCGCGCGGCCAGGATTGGCGCCGGTGGGCGGCTGCGGGCCTCGAACGACACACTCTCCGATTTTTCGGTCAACAACTTCGGCGTGCAGATCCGCTACCGCTGGGAATTTGCGCCGCAGTCCGACCTGTATGTGGTCTACGGACGCGGCGGTTTCGTCGAAGAACAAGGCGAGCGCGATCTGGGCGATCTGCTCGACGATGCCTTTTCCCTGCGCGATGCCGATCAGCTGCTGGTCAAGCTGCGGCGCAGGTTTTGAAGAAGCGGGAAAAGGGAAAAGGGGAAAAGGAAAAAGGGAAGAGCGGGGCACTTTGCAGCCAGCGTGATGCCGCGCCTGTGGGAGCGGATTTATCCGCGATCAAGCCTGGCTCGTAGGTCACGTTGCGCGCACAGCGCGCTACGTGACACGGTGAAGCGCCGGAGCAACGACCTGCGCTCGGGACTGACAGGTGCAACAACCTTCAACGCTGCGACCCGAGGCGCCGACCGTCACGTAGCGCGCGCTGCGCGCTACATGACCTGCATCAGCGACCCGCCTTGCCGCGCGCACTCAGATAGCCGCGGCCGCGTTCCATCAGCGCCACAAAGCCGATCTCGTCGCCTTCCTCGATGCAGCGGGTAAGCTCTTCCACCGAGCGCTTGAGCGCGCCCAGGGCCTCGCCGCGATGGGCGTTCAGGCTCTGGATCTCGTAGTACAGCCGGGGATTCTCGTTGGCCACGCCCATGGCGATCTTGAGCTGATTGTCGAAGGTGGTACTCGACATCTGGGCCAGCTTGGGCGCGGCTTCGCCGGAGTTGGCGAGGGCGCTGAAGAAGGCGATGTTCAGGGCGTGGCTGAGTCCCAGCACATAGGCGATCAGATGGTCGTGATCGGCCAGTGGCATCTCCACCGCCTGGGCCATGGTCTCGGTGAACAGTGCGCGGGCGTCCTTGACCACTTCCGGCGCGCCGACCGGCATGAAGATCACGTGGCGGTCGGACAGCAACTCGGTGTCCGGACCAAACATCGGATGCACCGAGCACACCCGCAGTCCGGCAGCGGCGCAGGCCTTCAGGCCTTCGGTCAGCGGCGTTTTCAGCGAGCCGATGTCGAAGATCAGGCCGGCGGGCTTGCGCTCGGCCAAGCCCAGCAGCACCTCATTGCTGCGCCGCAAGGGCGCGGCGACCACGATGAGGTCGTGATCCAGAGCACCTTCCTTCCAGTCCGGCCGCGACAGGGCGCCGACGGGGGCGCCACTGGGATCGGCGACCTCGACATCGAAGCCCTGTGCCGCCAGAAAACGCACGAACCAGCGACCCATGCGGCCATTGCCGCCAATGATCAATGCCCGGCGTCCGCCGCCTTGCCCCGCCAGGCGCACTCGATCCTGCTCCTGGGTGGTCAGCGAGGACTCGATCAGCAGCTTCAGTACCTGCTCTGCGATCTCCGGATCGAGGCCGACCTTCTGGGCGCGGCCACGCACATGCGCCAGCACCTCCCGCTCGCGCTGGAAATCGCGTAGTTGCTTGCCCTGGGAGTGTTTCCAGCGCCCGATCTCGGCCACCAGTGCCTGGCGTTTGGCGATCGCGGCAATCAGGTCGGCATCGACGCTGTCGAGTTCAGCACGGAGTTCGGAAAGGGGGCGCATGAGGAGCCGGAAGTGGGGGAGGGAAAATGGAAAAGGAGCCGCACGGCGAGGCTAGAGTGAAGACAGTGTGGTGTGCAATCAACCCAGAGCGGGAAGAAGGTGACTGCCTTCCGGGATCGCCGGGTTGTACTCGGCGCTCTTGGCCGTCACGGGAGACGTCCGAGACAGCCCATCAACGTGACACCGGTGCGGCCCGCTCTGGTGGGTCCAGACTTGTCTGGACGCTTCTGTACCATCCAGACGTAGATGCCATGAGGGCCGTGGACGCGAGATCCTCTGCGGTGCCTAAACCTCAAGGAGCTACGCTGATGTCCACGACCCTCGCTGCAAACGCTACCACTTTCAACATCACGCTTCCGGTGCTGTGCGTGGCGATCGAGTTGTCGATGAAGAAGTGGAAGATCGGGATTTTGG
>JBFWOF010000040.1:0-57605 GCA_050250665.1 Lysobacterales bacterium
TCGGCAGGAAGCGCGGCTCTTCGCGCCCAGCCCAAGCAGACAAGCCCGACAGTAGCAGCGGAGCAAGCTCCGCTCTACCAAAGCATCGGTGTACGAGGCTGTTGTAGTGCCGAGCTTGCTCGGCAGGTTGTGCGGCTCTTCGCTCCCAGCCCAAGCAGACAAGCCCGGCAGTAGCAGCGGAGCAAGCTCCGCGCTACCAAAGCATCGGTGTACGAGGCTGTTGTAGTGCCGAGCTTGCTCGGCAGGAAGCGCGGCTCTTCGCGCCCAGCCCAAGCAGACAAGCCCGACAGTAGCAGCGGAGCAAGCTCCGCTCTACCAAAGCATCGGTGTACGAGGCTGTTGTAGTGCCGAGCTTGCTCGGCAGGAAGTGCGGCTCTTCGCTCCCAGCCCAAGCAGACAAGCCCGGCAGTAGCAGGGGAGCAAGCTCCGATCTACCAAAGCATCGGTGTACGAGGCTGTTGTAGTGCCGAGCTTGCTCGGCAGGTTGTGCGGCTCTTCGGCATGCGTGAAAAGCCAAAGCCGAGCAGAAGCAGCGGAGCAAGCTCCGCTGTACGAGAGCGTCGGTGTACGAGGCTTTGGTAGTGCCGAGCTTGCTCGGCAGGAAGTGCGGCTCGCGTCAACCAAAAGCAGACAAGCCCGGCAGAAGCAGCGGAGCAAGCTCCGCTCTACCAAAGCATCGGTGTACGAGGCTGTTGTAGTGCCGAGCTTGCTCGGCAGGATGTGCTGAGGGGCAAGAGGTCGATCTTGTCCCACGAAAATTACCCTGCGGAAAGCTCGCCCACCTGCCCCTGTTACCTGAATCCGCTTAGCCTCAGGCCGCCAGTTCCTTGGACCACTTGCCGAGCGCCGCCAGACCATTTTCCCGGGCGCGCAGGGCCACGGTTTCCTGGGCTGCGGCAATATTGCCAACGATGTCCTTGGCCCACAGCTTCAGCGCCGCCGACTGCATGGCGCGACCGTAGGAGAAGGACAGCGGCCACGGGTGCGGGCCCATCTGGTTCATGACATTGAGATGCGCGGTGGCATCGGCATCGCTCTGACCACCGGACAGGAACACGATGCCCGGCACCGAGGCCGGCACCGCAGCGCGCAGGCACATCAGCGTGGCTTCGGCCACTTCCTCGGCGTCGGCCTGCTCTTCGCAGTCCTTGCCGGCAATGACCATGCTGGCCTTGAGGATGGTGCCTTCGAGAACCACATTGTGCTCATACAATGCGTTGTACAGGGAGCGCAGCGTGGCTTCGGTGACGTCGTAGCAGGTTTCGATGTCGTGATCGCCATCCATCAGCACCTCGGGCTCCACCATCGGCACGATGCCGGCTTCCTGACACAGCGCCGCGTAGCGAGCCAGCGCATGGCAGTTGGCATCGATGCAGGCCGCAGAAGGCATGTCTTCGCCGATGGTGATCACCGCCCGCCACTTGGCGAACCTGGCGCCCAGGCTCACGTATTCCTTGAGACGCTGACGCAGTCCGTCCAGGCCCTCGGTGACCATTTCGCCGGGAAATCCGGCCAGGCCTACCGGGCCCAGATCGACCTTGATCCCGGGCAGGATGCCGGCCGCCGCCATGACATCGACAAAACGCTTGCCGGCCTTGGTCGACTGCCGCAGGGTTTCGTCGTAGAGGATGGCGCCCGAGATGTGATCGCCCAGATTGGGCGTGGTCAGCAGCATCTCGCGATAGGCGCGACGATTCTCCTCGGTGCACTCGATGCCAACCCCGTCAAAGCGCTTCTTGATGGTCTTGTTCGACTCATCGATGGCGATGATGCCCTTGCCCGGGGCGACCATCTGGCGGGCAATATCGGCGAGATCCTGGATGTCCATGGCGCAATCCTGTGTTGAAAGGCTAATCGCCGGAGTATACGTCCATGACCTGCGACAATTCGGTTTTGGTATCGCCAGGCATGACCTGATGAGCACATTCGTATTGATATTCTTGTCGGCTTGTCACACCCGCTGGAGTCCGTCTTGTTCCCATCCAGATTGATCCTGCTCTCGCTGGCCATGGCGCTCGTTGCCTGCGGCGAAGCACCCGCGCCGGCGGACAGCATCGCCGCCGCGCCCGAAAGCAAGCCGGCGAGCACCGAAGCTGCCGGGACCAGACTGCCAGCGCCACCGGCGACCGAGGCCGCCATTCGCGCCGAGGATCTGGGTGCACAAATCCAGATTCTGGCCTCTGACGAATTTGCCGGCCGTCAGCCGGGCGGTCCGGGCGAACGCAAGACCGTGGGTTACCTGACCCAGGAGTTCCAGCGCCTCGGTCTCAAGCCCGGCAATGGCGACAGCTATGCGCAGAGCGTGGACATGGTCGAAATCGTGTCCGAAGCCCGGGGCCCGGTGACCATCACCTACGCCGACGGCAGCAGTGACAGTCTGGCCATTGGCGAAGATGCGGTCATCCAGACGCTGCGCGAGGATCCGGTGGCAGAAGTCAACGCCAGCGACATGGTCTTCGTCGGCTTTGGCGTGAACGCGCCAGAGCTGGGCTGGAACGATTACGCCGGCATCGACGTCAAGGGCAAGACCGTGGTCCTGCTGGTCAATGACCCGGGCTTCGAGACCGGCAACGATGCCCTGTTCCGCGGCAAGGCGATGACCTACTACGGCCGCTGGACCTACAAGTACGAGGAGGCCCTGCGTCAAGGCGCGGCCGCCGCGCTGATCGTGCACGATGACGCTGGCGCCGCCTACGGTTGGGAAGTGGTGCGCAACGGATTCAGCGGCGCCGAGTTCGATCTGCCGGCAGCTCCTGGCGCGCCGCAGCCGCTGGCCATCCGCGGCTGGATCAGCTCCGCCGCCGCCGTACGCATCTTCAGCAAGCTCGGGCACGATTTCCCGGCCCTGCGCAAGGCCGCCAACCAACCCGGCTTCCAGGCCGTCGCGCTCGACGCCAAGGCCAGCATGGCCGTGGCCAGCCGCGTGCGCCACGCCAAGTCAGACAATGTGGTTGCCGTCATCCCCGGCAGCGAGCGCCCGGAGGAGTTCATCATCTTCACCGCCCACTGGGACCATCTGGGACGCAATTTCCAGACCCCGGGCGATGGCATCTTCAACGGCGCCATCGACAATGCCGTCGGCGTCGCCACGCTGCTGGAACTGGCCGAGGCTTTTGCCAAATCGCCGACCCCACCGAAGCGTTCGCTGATGTTCCTGGCGGTGACCTTGGAGGAATCCGGACTGCTTGGCTCCAAGTACTATGTGCAGAATCCGCTGGTGCCGCTCAAGGACACCGTGGCCACGATCAACATGGACGCCATCCAGGTGATCGGCAAGACCCGCGATGTGGTCGTCATCGGCTTCGGCAACTCGGAACTGGAGGACATCCTCAAGCGCAAGGCGGCAGAGCAGGGCCGCATCATCGTGCCGGAACCGACACCGGAGAACGGTTTCTACTACCGATCGGATCACTTCAATTTCGCCCGCGCCGGCGTGCCTGCGCTCTACATCAAGAACGGCATCGATCATGTCGAGAAGGGTGAAGCCTATGGCCGGCAGGTCGCTTCGGACTATGTCGCCACCCGTTACCACAAGCCCTCGGATGAATACGATCCGAACTGGGATCTGTCCGGCAATCAGCAGGACACAGAGTTGCTGTATGCGGTCTCCCGCGAACTGGCCGATGGCAGCACTTGGCCGAACTGGTACGAAGGAACCGAGTTCAGGGCCGAGCGGGAGGCCATGGGACGCTGAAAGACCCGGGGTAGTTACCGGCGCGCTCATGGGGGAATGCAGCGCTGACCCAAGCCGGGTCCGCTCGCCCGGCGGCTGGGGATGGACGCAGTTGGGGCCAGCACGATGCGTCGGTCACGTTGAGCCGCGGCCGCCGGCGCGAACGTCCCGGCCGCACGATCCAATGCTCCGCGCCCCGAAGCCGCGCTAGCTCGAGGCCAGCGTCGCGGTCACGCTCTGGATCTGATGTGGCATCGTCCGGCAGACCAAGAGCCAATCCAACATCAATCTGACCCGGCGACCCCATCCATGACTCTGCATTCCCCGTCCGGTCGCTGGAAGCTGGGTCTGGCCCTGGCCATCGCCACTGCATTGATGTGGGCCACGCTGCCGGTGGCGCTGAAGCTGGCGCTGGAGGCGGTCGACGCCTACACCCTGACCTGGTTCCGCTTCCTGTTTGCCACCCTGGCACTGGGGGTATTCATGGCCGTGCGTGGCCAGTTCCGGCAGTTCTCCGGCCTGTCGCGAAACAGCTGGCTGTTGCTGACCATCGCCGCCGTGGGCCTGATCGGCAATTACCTCGGCTACCTGCTGGGGCTCAACTACACCACCCCGGCGAACGCGCAGTTGCTGATCCAGCTGGCGCCGCTGCTGATGGCGGCGGGAGGCGTCGTGGTCTTCAAGGAGCAGCTCCGGCCAGCCCAATGGCTGGGCTACGGCGCGGTCGCCATCGGCCTGTTGCTGTTCTTTTTCGAGCAGCGCGGACGCGCCGCCGAGCCGCTGGACTTCACCTTCGGCGCCAGCCTGATCCTGGGCGCTGCCGGCGCCTGGGCCATCTACGCGCTGGCGCAGAAACAGCTGCTGCGACGGCTCGATTCGCAAGCCGTGCTGTGGGTGATCTACGCCAGCGCCGCGGTAGTCCTGCTGCCCCTGGCCCAACCCGCACATCTGCTGCATATCGACGGACTGCACTGGTTCGCGATCCTCTATTGCGCGGTCAACACCCTCGGCGCCTATGGTGCATTCGCCGAAGCCCTGGCGCACTGGGAGGCCTCGCGGGTCAGCGCCATTCTGGCCATGACCCCGCTGCTGACCGTGGCCACGGTCAGCGTCGGCGCTGCCTTCGTGCCCGGGCTGATCGCGCCCGAGCACATCGGCGTGCTCGGCTGGACCGGCGCGCTCGCCGTGGTCGGCGGTTCTGCCGCAGTCAGCCTGCTGGGACGGCGTCGACCGCTGGCCTGAGCGCGCTGCAGTGAACGACGGATGCAGGCGAGGCGAATGGGAGCCGGCGTACAATGAAGGCTGTCGCGTAGCGGTCGCGACGCAGGTCGCTCCTGCGCGAAGCCCCCGGGCATTGGTAGGAGCGCCCTCGCGGCGCGACCGTCGTCACCACCTCTGAAAGATTCTGCAGATCGCCATGGCACCCAAGCCCCTGAACCAGAACAAGCTCGACCAGATCGTCGCCCAGAGCCGCAAGGCCGCCGAGCAGCGTGGCCACGGCTATCGCGAACAGGCCCTGAAGATGTACCCCTGGATCTGCGGCCGCTGTGCCCGCGAGTTCACCCGGGTGAATCTGATGGAACTGACCGTGCATCACCGCAATCACGATCACGACTACAACCCGCCCGACGGCAGCAACTGGGAACTGCTGTGCGTCTACTGCCATGACAACGAGCATTCGCGCTACACCGATGCCCAGTACGGCAGTCTGGGCGGCGGCGAGGTCGCTGCCAGCAGCGGCCACAATCCCTTTGCGGCGCTGGGAGCGCTGTTGAAGAAGGAATCGTAGGCGTGGCATCGCCCTGGTAGGTCACGTTGTCCGCGCAGCGGACTACGTGACGCGGTGATGCCAGGTCATGTCCATGTTCCGCCGATGTCTGGAAATGCCAAGTCCACCACCATGACCACAGACTCATCGTGTTGAAATTGGGCCTGTCTGACCCCGCCGACGAAAAAGTCGTCAGCGCAAGACCGATGGCCACCGACGTCACGTAGGCCGCTGCGCGTCCAACGTGACCTACCTGGAGCGCTGGATGCAATCGCGTCTGACCCTGTTCCTGATGTTGGTAAACCTGACCGCCGCCGCGCACGCCCAGGGCTTCGACTGCAACACACCGGCCACACCAGGCTTGAACAATCCCACGGTGCTCGGGAATGGTTCGGCCGGCAGCGTAAGCCGTGCGCAGCTGCAGGCGGCGTTGAACGCAGGCGGCGCCATCCAGCTCAACATCGGCAACGCCACGCTGGTGCTGGATGCCACGCTGCAGATCACCCGCGCGGTTCAGATCGATGGCGGAGGCGCCACGCTCTCGGGCGGCAATGCGCGACGGGTGATCGAGATCAGCAATCCGCAACTGAGCAGCTACGACATCCTGCTGAAGAACCTGATCCTGCGTGACGGCGATGCCCGCAGCGCCAGTGGCGACGAGTTTGCACGCTCCGGTGGCGCCATCCTCAACGACCATGGCAGCGAGCCCTGGCGTGCCGTGGGCCTGCAGGCCTTCGATGTGCAGTTCATCGCCAACCGGGCCATCGATGTGGCTCAGGACGGCGGTGGTGGCGGCGTCTATCTGCTCGGGCATCGCGAGTTTGTCTGCGTGCGCTGCCGATTCGAGGGCAACCAGGGCAGCAATGGCGCCGGTTTCTATGGGCTCGGCACCCAGACCATCCGCTTCTACGACAGCCAGTTCGTCGGCAATCTGACCACCGGCGATGGCGGCAATCCGGGCAATGGCGGCAATGGCGGCGGCATGGCCGTGGATGGCGCGACGCGCGAACTCAGCCTGTGCCGCACCTCGCTGGCCGGCAATCACGCCAACGCCTTTGGCGCCGGTCTGTTCACCACCGTGTACGACCAGACCAGCGTGACCCGCATCTGGCAATCCAGCCTGATCGGAAACATCCAGGACGGCAGCGACCAGCACACCGGGGGCGCGTACATCCAGGGCGGGCCGGTGTCGATCCGCGACAGCACCTTCGCCAACAACAGCGCCAATGGCTACGGCGGACTGTCGCTCTTTGACCATCAGACCGGCGCTGGCCTGATCACCAGCGGCGGTGAAATCGTCTCCAGCACCTTCGTTGGCAACATCGCCCGCGATGGCCTGGGCGGCGCCATGAACCTGCAGGGCACCGCGCCGCTGCTGCTGCAGAACCTGACCATCGCCGGCAATCGCGCATCGTGCAGCGTGTGTTTTGCTGGCGGCATTGCCAATGGATCGAACCGGCCGATCACGCTGCGCAACAGCATCTTCTTCGACAACACCGGCGGCAACGCCTTCAACCCCTGGGCGCTGCTCAATCCGGTGCAGGGCGGCTCCAACAACATCCAGTTTCCGCAGGTACGCCCGAACAGCTTCGGTCAGCAGGAACTGCCGGTCACGCCGGACTCGGTATTTGCCGATGCCTTGCTGTCGGCGCTGGCCGACAACGGCGGGCCCACCCAGACCATGGCCTTGATGAGCGGATCACCGGCCATCAACAGCGGCAGCGCCACCGGCGCACCGACCACCGACCAGCGCGGATTACCGCGTTTCGGCGCGGTCGACATGGGCGCGTTTGAGGTGCAGCCACCGGGTTTGTTTGCCAACGGCTTCGAGTAGGGCGGAACCCGCCTGCCGCAATACCGCAACATGCGCAATCTTCCACAGGCGGATTCCGCCGTCGCAAACCGCGGCAGCGAGTAGCCCGGGTAAGCCGAAGGCGCACCCGGGAGGTTTCACGGTAGAGCCCCCGGGTGCGCTGGCGCTTACCCGGGCTACTGACTGTGGGAGCGGCTTCAGCCGCGACGGGTGCCTGGCGGATTGCCACCCAGACAACGGCCTTGGTAGGAGCGACCTTGTGTCGCGACCGGCGGCTTCCGGCGTATACGGTCGCGACGCAAGGTCGCTCCTACAAGGGGCCGGTCTCCGCCAACAGCATCGCGGACAGAGTCCGCTCCCACAGGGCTGGCGCGGCCGGGCTGCCCTACAGGATGTACCGACTCAGATCCTCGTTCTGGACCAGATCGGACAGTTGCTGGTCGACGAATGCGGTGTCGATGATGACCTCGTCGCCGGCGCGCTCGGAGGCATCGAAGGACAAGGTCTCCAGCAGCTTCTCCAGCACCGTGTGCAGCCGTCGCGCACCGATGTTCTCCATGCGCTCGTTGACGTGGGCGGCAATCTCGGCGAGACGGCGGATGCCTGCGGCGGTGAACTCCAGCTTCAGGCCTTCGGTATCCATCAGCGCCGTGTACTGGCGGGTCAGAGCATTCGACGGCTCCGACAGGATCTTCTCGAAATCGTCCACCGACAGCGCCTGCAGTTCGACCCGGATCGGGAAGCGCCCCTGCAGTTCCGGGATCAGATCCGAGGGCTTGGCCATGTGGAAGGCCCCGGAGGCGATGAACAGGATGTGGTCGGTCTTGATCGGTCCGTAACGGGTGGACACGGTGGATCCCTCCACCAGCGGCAGCAGATCGCGCTGCACGCCTTCGCGGCTGACATCGGCGCCGGCGTACTCGGCGCGCCGGCAGACCTTGTCGATCTCGTCGATGAAGACGATGCCGTTCTGCTCGACGTTGTTGACCGCCTGCAGCTTGATGTCCTCGTCATTGACCAGCTTGGCCGCCTCCTCGTCGATCAGCAGCTGGCGGGCCTTGGCGATGAGCAACTTGCGCTTGGACGTCTTCTGATTGGCCAGCCCCTGGAACAGCCCCTTGAGCTGACTGGTCATTTCCTCCATGCCCGGGGGCGCGGCGATTTCGACGCCAATCTGCTGGCTGAGCTCGATCTCGATCTCGCGGTCATCGAGCTGACCGTCGCGCAGGCGCTGGCGCAGCTTGTTGCGGGTCTCGTTGTCGCGATCGACCGAGTCACTGGGGTTATGGTCGAAGGACAGACCGGTTCGGCGCGGCACCAGCGCATCGAGGATGCGCTCTTCGGCGCGCTCCTCTGCCTGCGTGCGCACCTTGGACATGGCCTGGTCGCGGGTCAGCTTGACCGCCGCATCGGCCAGATCACGGATGATCTGTTCGACATCCTTGCCGACATAGCCGACCTCGGTGAATTTGGTCGCCTCGACCTTCACGAAGGGCGCGTTGGCCAGCGTCGCCAGCCGTCGCGCGATCTCGGTCTTGCCGACCCCGGTAGGCCCGATCATCAGGATGTTCTTGGGCATGACCTCCTCACGCATAGCCGGTTCCAGCTGCATCCGGCGCCAGCGATTGCGCAGGGCAATGGCCACGGCACGCTTCGCGGCGTGCTGGCCGATGATGTATTGGTCTAGGGCCGAGACTATGTCTGTAGGGGTCATTTGAGGCTCTTGGTGGGAGGTAAAACGTGAAACGTAAAACGTCAATTGGGTTGCGGCACCGACCAGCGGGTCGGCAATACGACTAGACCTTCGATCCTGGCGACTTCATCAGGCCATTGAGCAGGCCGAAAACCTTGTACATGCGCTCCTGGATGGGTCCGATGTCTTCAACGAGGCCTACCTCGCGCGCGAGCCAGAGCTGCGTGTCCAGTTCCGAGAGTGAGCCGCGTGCAATGAGCAGGAAGCGCCGCAGTTCGGCACGGGATCCCCTGGCGGAGCCCTCGGCAATGTTTGATGGGACGCTGATCGCGCTTCTACGCAGCTGGCTGGAGATTCCAAACTTCTCGTCCGCCGGGAACTCAGCCGTCAAGCGAAAGACCGTCACGGCAAGGCGCATCGACTCCTTCCACAGCTCAAGATCGTAATGCGCAGGCCTGAAGCTGCCAGCGCCGAAATTGACGTTTGACGTTTCACGTTTTACTTCGCCAGCCACTTCACAACTCCTCAATCGTGAGGTTGTGATTGGTGAACACACAGATATCCGCAGCGATATGCAGCGCGTGTTCGACGATCAAACGGGGGGTGAGGTCGGTGTGGTCGAGCAGGGCCTTGGCGGCGGCCTGGGCGTAGTTGCCGCCCGAGCCGATCGCGATCAATCCGTTCTCGGGTTCGAGCACATCGCCGTTGCCGGTGATCAGCAGGCTGGCTTCCTTGTCGGCCACGGCCAGCAACGCTTCCAGCTTCTGCAGGCGGCGCTCGGTACGCCAGTCCTTGGCCAGTTCCACCGCGGCGCGGGTGAGGTTGCCGCCGTGCTTTTCCAGCTTGGCGTCGAACAGCTCGAACAGGGTGAAGGCATCGGCGGTGGCGCCGGCGAATCCGGCCAGCACATTGCCCTTGCCCAGGCGCCGTACCTTGCGGGCATTGCCCTTGACCACGGTGTTGCCGAGCGAGACCTGACCGTCGCCGCCCATGACGACCTCCGCACCGCGGCGGACGGAAACAATGGTGGTGCCGTGATAGGACTCGCGCATGGTCAGGTTCTGAGCAGACTGGAGTAGCAGTCATGGGGTCGCCGCGCAAAAATCAAAGGGTGCGGCTACCCACCCTGCAGATAATCCTCATGCTCGGCCGGATCGCCGAGTTGCACTCGGCGCTTTTCGGTTCTGGGAAGCTGCGGGCGTGGCCATCGCGGACAGAGTCCGCTCCCACAGGGGCTTTTCCCTTGCCCCTTCAGACGCGAATCGGGGCGCAAGAGAAGACCGCGGCTTCACCGTGTCACGTAGGCCCTGCGGGCCAACGTGACCTACGTCCCTGGAGGAACCCGGCGCTGCGCCCTTCCGAGTCCCGAGTCCCGAGTCCCGAGTCCCGAGTCCCGAGTCCCGAGTCCCGAGTCCCGAGTCCCGAGTCCCGAGTCCCGAGTCCCGCCAAGACTATGCCAGCGCTGCGTCCAGTTCGGCAATCAGGTCACCGACATCCTCGATACCCACCGACAGGCGCACCAGATTGTCGTGGATACCGAGCACCTGACGGCGTTCGATCGGTACCGAGGCATGGGTCATGATCGCCGGATGGTTGGCCAGGCTCTCGACGCCGCCCAGGGACTCGGCCAGTGCAAACAGTTCGCAGCGTTCCATCATGCGTGTGGCCGCGGCGAGGCCGCCCTTGACGTAGACGCTGACGATGCCGCCGAAGCCATGCATCTGGCGCGCCGCCAGCGCGTGCTGCGGGTGGCTCTGCAGGCCGGGGTAGATGACCTTTTCGATGCCCGGATGACCTTGCAGGTGCTCGGCGATGGCCATGGCATTGGCGCAGGTGCGTTCCATGCGCAGATGCAGGGTCTTGACGCCGCGCAGCGCCAGGAAGCTGTCGAAGGGGCCCTGGATGCCGCCGACCGAGTTCTGCAGGAAGGTCATCTGCTCGGCCAGCGCCGGCTCGTCGCCGACCACGATCACGCCGCCGACCATGTCGGAATGACCGTTCAGATATTTGGTGGCCGAATGCATGACCATGTGCGCGCCGTGTTCCAGTGGCCGCTGCACCATCGGCGAACAGAAGGTGTTGTCGACCACCAGAATGATGCCGCGACTGCGGGCGAACTCACCCAGCCGGCTGAGGTCGACGATCTTCAGCATCGGATTGGTCGGCGTTTCCGCCCAGATCAGCCTGGTGTCGGGACGAACTGCAGCGGCCAGCGCCTCGAAGTCATTGAGATCGACAAAGTCGAACTGCAAGCCGGCCGAACGCCGACGCACGCGCTCGAACAAGCGGTAGGTGCCGCCGTAGACATCGTCCATGCAGACCACATGGCTGCCGGCATCGAGCATGTCGAGCACGGTGCTGGTGGCCGCCAGGCCGGAGGCGAAGGCATAACCCTTGCTGCCGCCTTCAAGATCGGCAATGCAGCGCTCCCAGGCGAAGCGGGTGGGATTGTGCGAGCGCGAATACTCGAAACCCTGATGCACACCCGGACTCTGCTGCACATAAGTGCTGGTGGCATAGATCGGCGTCATCACCGCGCCGGTGGAGGGGTCAGGCGACTGACCCGCGTGAATGGCGCGAGTCGCCAGAGCGTGCTTGGACATGGGGTGGGCCAGAAGGTGGTGCGTGGGTGGGGGATTCTAGCGGGGATGCTGGTTGATGGTTGCTGGTTGTTGGTGTCGGTGCTGGAAAAAGCGGGACCCACAAGAGCCGGCGTCATTGCGAGGAGCGTAGCGACGAAGCAATCCAGCAATTGGCGACGCTGCTCCTCGATTGCGTCGCTGCGCTCTCCGTGAACCCATATGGCAAGTCATTGAATTCCCACATTCCGGCAAGAGCCAGCTTTTGTAGCCCGAAGTGCGCGCAGCGCTCTCCGGGCGGTGACGCGAAAAAGCCCCGGTGAGCCGCTGCGCGGCACACCAGGCTACGCGCACCGAGCGGGATCATGGCCAGCGTGCAGCGTCGGACAGATACAGGTGGCTCGCAATGAAAGGCGTCGCGGACAGAGTCCGCTCCCACAGTTGCAGGCCTGCTTTTTCCGACAACCGACAACCGACAACCGACAACCAACCCTCACCGGGCCGGTCGCCGCAGCGCCCACCAGCTGAGGGCGATCAGCACCAGCGGCGGTACCGCGTTGACCAGGATCAGGCCGTCCTGATTGGTCTCGGCCAGATTGATCAGGGTGCGCTGACCGAAGTAGAAGCCGATGCCCAGGGCCATGCCCAGCAGCAGGCGCTGACCGGCGCCGCCGCTGCGCAGATTGCCGAAGGCAAAGGGCACGGCGGCAAAAGCCAGTGCCAGACACACCAGCGGATAGAACAGGCGGAACCAGTAGGCACTCTCGAATTCCAGCGCGTCGAGCTGGTTGACCCGCGCATAGCGGATGGTCTCGGCCAGGTCGGCGGTGCCCTGCTGGCGCGGCCGCACGGTGTGGGACTCGATCAGCGCAGGATCGAGCAGGGTCTGGACCTGATGGCTGTCCTCCTGGACGCTGACGATCTGTTCGTCGCTGATGCTGTCGCGGCTGAGCTTGCGCAATTCGAACTGGCCGGCGCCAAAGCTGGCGCGTTCGGCTTTGATCACTTCCTGCAGCCGCGCGTCCTCACCGAACTGGTAGCGCCAGACCTCCCAAAGTTCGAGTTGCCCGGGCCCGGTGATGACGATGCGTTTGGCGTTCCAGACCGCCTTGCCGTCGCGCAGCCACAGGCCACTGCCGCTGAAGGCCACACCTTCGGACTTGGATTGCGCCGCCAGATCCTGAGCCATGCGGTCGGCTCGCGGACCTATCCATTCACCCAGCAGCAAGGCCACCACCAGCAGACAGGCCACGGCATAAACGGCCGATACGCCAATGCGGGTGCGACTGGCGCCGGCCGCCTGCAGCGCCACCAGTTCGCTGCGCGCCGCCAGCGCGCCCAGACCCATCATCGTGCCGACAATCGCGGCGGTCGAAAACATCTGGTACAGGCGACGCGGCACCGTCAGCGCCACGTATTCCAGCACCCGCAGCATGTCGTACTCGCCGATGCCGATCTCGTCCAGCTCATTGAGCAGGGCCAGCAGGCTGTCGAAACCGGCGAAGACCACGCAGGTCAGGATCACGGCCGGCATCACCGCCTTGAACACCAGCAGATCGAGGCGCTTCACGGCTTGATGCCCAGTTGCGCCAGAGCCTGCCGGCCGCGCCGCCACGCCAGCAGCTCGCGACCCCAGGCCAGGAACACCACGGCCACGAAGGCCGCGTGCACCCACCAGGTGCCGAGCCAGGCCGGCAGCGTGCCGGCGACTGCCCATACTCGCGCCAGCTCGACCATGTTGGTGTAGGTCAGATACAGCAGGATGGCCACCACCATCTTGTCAAAACGCGGTTGCCGCGGTGCGCTCTGGGCCATGATCGGTGCCAGCGTCAGCAACAACAGCAGTACCACCGGCTGCGCCAGCCTGCGCATCAGTTCGGCTCGGGAATCGACGTCGTCGGCGCGCCACAAGGCGGCCGTGCGCTTGGACTGTCGCGGATCGTCGCCACTGTCGGTCTGGGTGCGCGGAAACGCGATATCGGCCTGGGCGAAGTTGATGCGCCGGTAATTGGGCTCGCCGGGCTTGCCATCGACGCGCTCGCCGGTGTCCAGCTTCAGCACGACCTCGTCGCTGGTCTCGTCGATCTCGATGGTGCCGGTGCGGGCGGTCAGCAGCAGCCGGTGTCCATCGCGTTCGCGCACCAGCATGATTTCCTCGACCGATCTCTGGTCGGGACTGACTCTGGAGACGTACAGCACCCCGGCATTTCCGGGCAGCTCCACGAAACGCCCTGAGGACAGCCCGGCGACTGCGACCGAGCGTTGGGTCTCGGTGATCATCTTCGCCGCCACTTCGCGTCCGAACGGCGCAATGTAGAAGGCCAGCGCCGCCTGCAGCAGCACCAGCAGCCCACCCAGCCGCAGCAAGGGACGCAGCGTGCGCAGCGGCCCGTAGCCCGAGGCCGCCAGTACCGCCATCTCGCTGTCCCGGTAGAGGCGGCCATAGGCCAGCAAGACCGCGATCAGGCTGCCCAGCGGCAGCAGCAGGGTCATCGCATCGGGAATGCGCAAGCCGATCTGGCTGAGCAGCAACACCGGCGGAATCCGACCGCGCGCGATCTTGTTCAGCACATCGGTCAGCAAGCCCCCCAGCACCACCAGCAGCAGCACGATCAACACGCCGGCCAGGGCGTAGCGCACCTCGCGCTCCAGATAGCGATCTACCCGCCGGCTCATGCCTTCCCGCCCACACGGCAAACGGCCCGATGCGGCCAGCTTGAGGGCAGCGGGCGCCTACCGCCTGGGACTTGGCACTCTCGGTCAGGGACCATCCGGGTTAGACTTCCAGGTCTGCTAGCCACCGGCGTCATGCCGGAGAGCTCGATGCTGCGCATTCTGCCCGCCGCACCGCCTACTTTGCCAATCCGATCCGGAGACCGTTCATGCTGGAGTTCAAGCGCCTCACCGTTCGCCCCAAGGAAGTTGCCGCCTCGTTGATCATTGTCGGCGTTTATGAAGAGCGCATGTTGACCAGCGCCGCCGCCGAACTCGACACCGCCAGCGACGGCCTGTTGAAGCGCCTGATGGAGAGCGGCGACATCACCGGGCGTCTGGGCGCCACCGCGCTGCTGCACCAGCTGGCCGGCCTGTCGGCGCCGCGGGTGCTCGTGGTCGGCCTCGGTGAACAACGCAAGTTCGATGCCGCCCGCTTCCTGCGCGCCACCCGCGAAGCCCACAAGGCGCTCAAGGGTCTGCCGGTCGAGGCCGTGGCCTCCTATCTCACGGAAGTCGAAGTGCCGAAGAAGGACATCGCCTGGAAACTCACGCAGTCGGCGCTGGCTGCCGACTATGCGGCCTACAAGTACACCGCCACGCTGAAGGCCCGCGCCGAGCGCGTGGAACTGCGCGAGGTGCATTTCAGCTCGGCCAGCTACGACGGTGACGCGCTGGATCGCGCCAGCGGCATCGCCGCCGGCGTGCGTCTGGCCCGCGAACTCGGCAATCTGCCGCCGAACATCTGCAATCCGGCCTACCTTGCCGATCAGGCCCACGAGCTGTCACGCCGCTATCCGGATATCGGCGTGGAAGTGCTGGAACGCGCCGAGATGGAAACCCTGGGCATGGGCGCCCTGCTGGCGGTGGCAGCCGGCAGCGAAAACGCCCCCAAGCTGGTGGTCATGGACTACAAGGGTGGCAGCGGCAAGCCTTATGTGTTCGTCGGCAAGGGCATCACCTTCGACACCGGCGGCATCGACATCAAGCCGGCCGCCGGCATGGAAGAGATGAAATTCGACATGTGCGGCGCCGCCTCGGTGTTCGGCCTGATGGAAGCCGTCGCCCGCCTGAAGCTGCCGATCCGCGTGGTCGGCATCACCCCGGCGGTGGAAAACATGCCCGACGGCAAGAGCTACCGGCCCTCCGACGTGCTCAAGACCATGGCCGGTCATCAGGTGGAAGTGCTCAACACCGACGCCGAAGGCCGCTTGATCCTGTGCGATGCGCTGACCTACGCGCTGCGCTACGACCCGCACACGCTGATCGACATCGCTACCCTCACCGGTGCCTGCGTCGTCGCCCTGGGTTCGCATGCGACCGGTCTGATGAGTCACGACGACGAACTGGCCAATGAGTTGCTGGCTGCTGGCGAAACCACCATGGACCGCGCCTGGCGCCTGCCGCTGTGGGAGGACTATCAGAGCCAGCTGGAAACCGGCTACGCCGATTTCGCCAACCTCGGCGGCAAATATGCCGGCGCCATCACCGCCGGCTGTTTCCTCAGCCGCTTCACCGAAGGCCAGCGCTGGGCCCATCTGGACATCGCCGGCAGCGCCTGGGACGCCGGCCGCAAGGGCACCGCCACCGGCCGCCCGGTGGCGCTGATGGTGCAGTGGTTGATGGGCCAGAAGCAGTAAAACGTCAAAGGTGAAACGTCAATCAGGCTTGCAAGGCTTGATTGACGTTTTCCGTTTTACATATTGACCGCTCTCCTATGCCCCAAGCCGACTTCTACCTGATCGACAAACCGCGCTTTCGCGAGCAGCCGCTGCTGCTGGTGTGTGAACTTGCGCGCAAGGCCTACAACGCGCAGATTCCGACGCTTATCCTGACGCGCACGCTGGATGAGGCCGAGGCGGTGGATGATCTGCTCTGGTCCTTCGACCCCGACGCCTTCATTCCGCACCAGATCGCTGGCGACGATGAAGACGAGGTCACCGCGATTCTGATCGTGCCGCCGGGAGCCGAGGCGGCCGATCGGCCGATGCTGATCAATCTGCGCGAGGAATGCGCCGAAGGCCAGTTCGAGTCGGTCAAGGAAGTGGTCGCAGCCAATCCCGACGAACGCGAGGGCTCACGCAAGCGCTGGGCCGAATATCGCAAGCGTGGCTTTGATGTGCGCAAGTTTGATATGTGAGCTGTGCGCTGGCGCGCGAAGGCACGGGTGAAACGATCAAGTACTGGCCTCAGCCAGTGGCTTGGGTTTCGATGATCCTGCGCAAGTAGCTGATGTCGACGGGCGCAAAGCGCGGCTTGCCTGACGCATCCGGGAGCACATTGGAAACGATGCCGACGAGCTCTCCTGCCTCGTTCAGCACCGGGGCGCCCGAAAGACCAAACATGGTCTCCAGCGATTGTGCCCCTAGATCGATGAGCAGATTGACGCCCTGGCGCTCCAGCATCTCGCCGGCGTACACATCCTGGGCGCACGAGGTCTCGGTGGCGTAGGAGCAGCCCACCGCATGCAGGCGCTCGCCCGGTTTGGGCGCGCTGCTCGCAAGGTGCAAGGGCTTGAAGGGCCCGGCGCTGCCCAGTTCAAAGACCAGGGTATCGCGCTTGAGTACTTCCAGATCCACCGCTTCGGTGGCACTGCCATTCAGCAGGCGGCCGAACTCCAGCGTCTCACGGCTGCGGGGATCGCGCAGACGCCAGTGTTCGAGTTGCGGCTGGATGTCGGTGTGCTCGGGCGGGCCGCCCTCGCGCATCAGCAGCACGTGCTTGGCAGTGACACCGAAGAGGCGTCCCTGATGCTCGATGACGAAGCCGCTGCCCAGAAAGGCCTGTTCCCTGGCACTGGCGAACTGCACGTCGTTGACGCCGGAGGTCAATGGCGCCCTGGCGGCTGCCGCGGTCGAGATCACGAGCGCCAGCGCCGCGCCAAGGGTATGTCGGGAATTCATGGATTCGTGCTTCCTTGTTGGTTGAGGTTATCTGCGCGGCCTGTGGACCAGCGCATGCTTGGGCCGGCGCGCCGCCGCACAAGTTCCCGACTTCAGACCCCAACTGATGGCAGGGGAGCTGCACTGAGGGATGCTCGCCGGGGCCGCTGCTCGAATCTGCGGCCGCAGGTCAGGATCCAGCCCGGCCGTCGAATCCAAGCCGATGCATACCTTTGCGTATGTCACTCAAACACACCCGGCACGGTCCATAATCGGCGGTCTTGAGACGACGAACGACAGCCGCGGGAGGGCGCATGGACCAGAAGATCGATGTCACCAAGACTGATATCGACGCAGTCGAGACCCAGGAATGGCTGGATGCCCTGGAAACGGTGCTCGAGCGCGATGGCGCCGAGCGCGCGCATTTTCTGCTCGACCGCATGGTGGAAGTCAGCCGCCGCGCTGGCGCGTTGCTGCCCTTCGACCCCACCACCGAATCCATCAACACCCTCCCGGCGCATCTGCAGGAGCCGATGCCCGGCGACAATGCGCTGGAGTGGCGTATCCGCACCATCCTGCGCAGGAACGCCATGGCCATGGTGGTGCGCGCCAATCGCAAGCCCGGTGAGCTCGGTGGCCATATCGCCAGCTTTGCCTCCTCGGCGACGCTCTACGATGTCGGCTTCAACCATTTCTTCCACGCGCCCACCGACACCCACCCCGGCGATCTGCTCTACATCCAGGGGCATTCCTCGCCCGGCGTGTATGCCCGCGCCTATCTCGAAGGCCGGTTGAGCGAGGATCAGCTCGACCACTTCCGCATGGAAGTCGACGGCAAGGGCATCAGCTCCTATCCACACCCCTGGCTGATGCCGGATTTCTGGCAGACCCCGACAGTGTCTATGGGTCTGGGTCCGATCACGGCGATCTACCAGGCCCGCTTCTGGAAGTACCTTGAACACCGCGGCCTGATTCCGCCGAGCAATCGCAAGATCTGGTGTTTCCTCGGCGACGGCGAAACCGACGAGCCGGAATCGCTGGGCGCCATCGCCCTGGCCGGTCGCGAAGGCCTGGACAATCTGATCTTCGTGGTCAACTGCAATCTGCAGCGCCTGGACGGACCGGTGCGCGGCAACGGCAAGATCGTGCAGGAGCTGGAGGGCGTGTTCCGCGGCGGCGGCTGGAATGTGCTCAAGGTGCTCTGGGGCGGCTACTGGGATGCGCTGTTCGGGCGTGATTCCAAGGGCATGCTGCGCAAGATCATGATGGAGACCGTCGACGGCGAGTACCAGAACTACAAGGCCAAGGGCGGCAGCTACACCCGTGAGCAGTTCTTCGGCAAGACACCGGAGACCGCCGCGATGGTGGCGAATATGTCCGACAACGACATCTGGCATCTGAACCGCGGCGGCCACGATCCGCACAAGGTCTACGCCGCCTATTACGCCGCCACCCACCACGAGGGTCAGCCAACGGTGATCCTGGCCAAGACCGTCAAGGGTTATGGCATGGGCAAGGCTGGCGAGGCCCAGAACATCACCCATCAGCAGAAGAAGATGGATCTGGATTCGATCCGGGCCTTCCGCGACCGCTTCAACATTCCGATTCCGGATGACCAGCTGGAACAGGTGCCCTACTACCATCCGGGCGCAGACTCACCGGAGATCAAGTATCTGCAGGAACGCCGGGCCGCGCTCGGTGGCTATCTGCCGCAGCGCCGGCGCAAGACCGATGAATCGCTGCCGACGCCGCCGCTGAGCGTGTTCGAGCGCCTGCTGAAGGCGTCGGGCGAGCGCGAAATCAGCACCACGATGGCCTTTGTGCAGGCCCTGAACGTGATTCTGCGCGACAAGGCCGTGGGTCCGCGCGTGGTGCCCATCGTCGCCGACGAGGCCCGCACCTTCGGCATGGAAGGCCTGTTCCGGCAGATCGGCATCTATGCGCCCTTCGGTCAGAAGTACAAGCCGATGGATGCCGATCAGCTGATGTACTACCGCGAGGATCAGGCCGGTCAGGTGCTGCAGGAAGGCATCACCGAAGCTGGCGCCTTCAGCTCCTGGCTGGCAGCAGCGACCAGTTACAGCACCAACAATCTGCAGATGCTGCCCTTCTTCATCTTCTACTCGATGTTCGGCATGCAGCGCGTCGGTGATCTGGCCTGGCTGGCCGGCGACATGCGCGCCCGCGGCTTCCTGCTCGGCGCCACCGCCGGTCGCACCACGCTCAACGGCGAAGGCCTGCAGCATGAAGACGGGCATTCGCATCTGCTCGCCGGCGCGATCCCCAACTGCAAGAGCTACGACCCGACCTTCGCCTTCGAAGTGGCCGTGATCCTGCAGTACGGCATGCAGCGCATGCTCACCGAGCAACAGGACGAGTACTACTACATCACCCTGATGAACGAGAACTACGTGCACCCGGAGATGCCGGAGGGCGCGGCCGAGGGGATCATCAAGGGGATGTACCTCTTGCGGGACTCGGGACTCGGGACTCGGGACTCGAAGAGCAAGAGCAAGAAGTCGCAGCCGCGCGTCAATCTGTTGGGGTCGGGCACGATCCTGCGGGAAGCGATGGCGGCGGCGGAGTTGCTGGCCAAAGACTTCGGCGTGGCCGCGGACATCTACAGCTGTCCCAGCTTCAACGAGCTGCGCCGCGATGGTGTGGATGTCGAGCGTCACAACCGCCTGCATCCGCTGGCCAAGCCGCGGGTGCCCTATGTCGCGCAGGTGCTGGCCAAGGCCAGCGGGCCTACCGTGGCGGCGACCGACTATGTGCGCGCCTACGGTGAGCAGATCCGCCCCTATCTGCCGCACGGCATGCGCTACACCGTGCTCGGTACCGACGGCTTCGGTCGTTCCGATACCCGCGACAATCTGCGGCGTTTCTTCGAGGTCGACCGCTACCAGATCGCGGTGGCCGCGCTGTCGGCATTGGCCGACGAAGGCACGGTCGAACGCAAGCTGGTCGCCGATGCCATCGCCAGGTACGGCATCGACGCCGAGCGCCCGAATCCGGGTACGGTCTGATCCCGGTCTGGATAGCGCTGGTGCGCGGGGCTGGTTGCTCCGCGCACCATCCGGCATCCTCGGACCATTGAAGAACCTACAGCGGAGTCGTCGATGAGCGAATTGCAAATGGCGCCGGAGCAGTTGTCGGCCTTTGTCCGCGGCATGCCCAAGGCTGAGCTGCATATCCACATCGAAGGCTCGCTGGAGCCGGAGCTGATCTTCGCCCTGGCCGAACGCAACCGGGTGTCACTACCCTACGCCAGTGTCGACGCCCTGCGCGCGGCCTATGCCTTCAGCAATCTGCAGAGTTTCCTCGACATCTACTACGCCGGCGCCAGTGTGCTGCTCACCGAGCAGGACTTCTACGACATGGCCTGGGCCTATTTCCTGCGGGCCAAGGCCGACCACATCACCCATGCCGAGCTGTTCTTCGATCCGCAGACGCACACCGACCGCGGCGTGCCCTTCAGCGCCGTCATCGACGGCTTGCGCCGGGCCTGCGACCAGGCCCAGCGTGAGCTCAACATCCAGGCCGAATTGATTCTGTGTTTTCTGCGTCATCTGGATGAAGCCTCAGCCTTTGCCACGCTGGAGGAAGCCCGTCCGCACCTGGGCAAGTTCATCGGCGTGGGCCTGGATTCCAGCGAAGTCGGACATCCGCCGGAGAAATTCGCGCGGGTCTTTGCGGAGGCCCGCACTCTCGGGCTGCGCGCGGTCGCGCACGCGGGCGAAGAAGGTCCGCCGGCCTACATCTGGAGTGCGCTCGATGTGCTCAAGGTCGAGCGCATCGACCACGGCGTACAGTCACTGAAGGACCCCGATCTGGTAGCCCGCCTGGTGCGCGAACGCGTGCCGCTGACCGTCTGTCCGCTGTCCAATGTCAAGCTCTGCGTGTTCGAACATCTGGCCCAGCACAATCTCAAGCAGATGCTGGACCTGGGTCTGGTAGCGACCGTCAATTCCGATGATCCGGCCTATTTCGGCGGCTACCTGAACCAGAATTTCGTCGAGACTTTCGAAGCCCTGCCGCTCAGCGCCAGCGATGCGCTGACCCTGGCGCGCAACAGCTTCGAGGCCAGCTTTGCCTCGCCCGACCAGAAGCGCCTGCAGTACGATCGACTGCAGGCCTGTGCCGAGGGCTTTGCCCGCTAGCTTGCTCTGCCTGTCGATCGCTACTTCGGTGTAGGTCACGTTGGCCCATTGGGCCTACGTGACGCCGTTCCGCTCGCTCATCGGCCCTAGACCTTGCGCTGCACCTCGAGCAGATTGAGCGGATCGCCGTTGGGCAGCCGCAGTTCCAGCTGATTCTCCAGACGATCGAGTTCCTCGACCCGCGGGCACAGCGCATTCACCCGCGACTCCAGGGCCCGGGCCGGGGCTTCCACCGAAGCCTCGATTTCCTTTTCCAGGCGATTGGCGCGCTCTTCGATGGCATTGGCTGCGTTCTCGTCGCCACTCAAGGCGGCGCTGACGGCCTGGGCGGCGAATTCGCCGGCAATGCGCGGGGCAATGCGTGAAACAAAACCCTCGATGCGACCCTGAAGCGCGCTTTCGTCCAGCGCTCTTGAGCTCTGCGCCTGCGCCACCGCAGTGCTGATTTCGCTGCGCATGCCGTCGAGCTCGGCGATGAAACCAGCGCGATTGGCTTCGCTGGCAAAGGTTTCCACCACGCGCTGCAGCGCCACAAAGGCAATGTCGACGGCGTCGGTCGCGATCTTCCTGACTTCCGGAATCAGCGCCCGGACTTCTCGTTCGAAGGCCGCGACCCGCTCGGAATCGGCGCGACTCAGAACCACGGCATTGCCATCCAGATAGAGCCTGCCCTGGGCGAAGACAATCTCGCTGCCGGTGCGCGCGAAGATCAGGCGCTCGGGCTCGATGCTTAGATCGTAGGCACTGTCGATTTCGCAATGCGTCTCGACATGGACTTCAGCCATGGCTTGCGACAGCGGCGTGAGCAGAGCGGCGGCAAGAGCCAGTGACAGGGTGCGGTACATGATCGGAACTCCGTTCTGTGGTGTGGTGTGATAGTGAACCACTACACCGTTGCGCACATGGGGAGAAAGTCATGGTCAGGTGAAATCCGGCCCGGTCCGCAAGAACGCCCTTGCGACGCGACGATCGAATTCAGAGGCAGGTTGTTGCCAGAAGCGTCCCGACTGTAGGAGCGCCCTTGCGGCGCGACCGGCGACGCGCCGATCCAACGCCAAGGCTGGTTGTTGCCAGAAGCCGGACGCGAAGTACGCAAAGGAAAAGCAGAAAGGACGCGAAGGAGAGCGTTCGGACCTTCAAGATGCTCCGAGAATCCCATGACCACCGGCCACCTGATTCGGCCCGACACTGCCTACGGACCATGAACCGCGGGTTGTAGGAGCGACCTCGCGTCGCGACCGGCTACACCACCGGCACCGCGACGACCCCGTCCTGAGGCAGGTAGCGGCCAGAAGCCGGACGCAGAGAACACAAAGGAAAGGCAGAGAGAACACGAAGAAGAGCGTGAATATCTTCGAGATGCCCTAAAAGCGGTCGTGCGTAGCCCGTTGTGCCGCGCAGCGGCTCAGCGGGGCACTTTAGCGTCACCGTGCGGCGACGCTCTGGATTGCTTCGTCGCTGCGCTCCTCGCAATGACGCTTCAACCAGCTCCGGTTCCGAAACATCGAAAACGCTGCCCGAGACCCCATCCGGCCATCTGCTCAGGCCGACTTGCCCTTGCTCACACGCGGCTGCGCCAACCCCTGCTGGTAGCGTTCGATGTGAAGCCTGGCTGGAACCCGGCGGATGGCTTCGGCGATGACGTCCAGAGCCAGGTTGTCGAGCTTCTTGAAGCGCAGGCAGGACTTGCCCATGTCGAGCTTCTTGCCGCTGGCAGCCCAGGCCTCGCGGAACCAGCGGGTCTCGGCCGATTCGCCGGAATCGCCTTCCGGTGGGCCAAAGTAGAGTCCGCACAGATACAGCGCCATGTGGTTCTTCTGCGAGGCCAGCTGCACGAAGGGCAGCGGTTGCTTGGGATCGCAGTGATAGCCCGGCGCGAACACCCGGTGCGGAACGAACCAGGCGATCATTCCGTACTGGATGCCCTCTTCGTAGTCGCTGTCCAGATTGGCCCGCACCACCTCGCGCACCGCGCTCAGGGCCTCGCGACGATCCGGCGGCAAGGCAGCCAGGTAGGCTTCAACCGAGTTCGCAGCAGTCATTCCAAGCCTCGGATTTCATTCGGAGCAGGAATCAGGATCGCGCCACCGGGCCGATCAATCAAGGCTGCGCGATTGAAGACGATGTCTCACGCGGAGACGCGGAGGACGCGGAGAAGGTCCAAGCCGCATTCGTGAATGCGGGCCCCCGACCCGACATTCGCTGATCATTGCGCCCTTTGCGTCTTTTGCGGACCAAAGCAAAGCTCGCAACCGCGGACAACTGGACCGCTACCGCGGCATCAGCCGGTGGGCCAGCGCGTGCACTGGCAAGGCGGCGGCCAATGCCAGCGCAAAGGCGGTGGCGATACCGAATTCGGGCAGCGCCAGCGCCAGCACCAGACAGAAGGTGGCGAAGGCGTAGTAGCCGTAGACCATGCCGCGCAGCAAGCGCACGGCAAAATCGGCACCCGACTGGCGATGCGAGAAAGCCACCAGCACCGTGCTCATCACCGGAAACATCGCCAGCAGACCGCTCCAGCGAGGACCGAGGACGGGTGCGCCGAAGCTGACCAGCAACACCAGCAGCGCAGCACTGATCAGACGCCAGGGCAGATCATTGCCGCGGCGGGCCGTTGGGGTCCAGCGCGGCACGCTCGGGAAAATCACCGGTACCAGCACCAGGGCAGCAATGACGCTGCTGTAGGCCACCGTCAGCGTCCCGCCGACATAGCGCAGCCCCAACACGGCCAGGGCATAGCAGCACAGGGCGATGAATAGACAATCTGGCCAGGAACGCCGCCGCGAGGCCCAGGCATAGGCGATCGAGAACACCAGGATGGCCAGCACCGCCAGCAGCGTGCCGTGAGCGGCCTGCGCCGCGAAGTCCGGGCCCTGTTCCAGCGCCAGGATCAGCAGGATCGGCCCGGACACGATCGGAAACGCCGACAGCCAGCCGGCCACGCCGGGGCCCCAGCGGCGTCCAGCCAGGGTCACCACCCAGATCAGTGTCGGCACCAGCAGCAGCTTCAGCAACAGGATCGCGTTCATGCCGATGGCGCCTGCAGCAGATCCCAGCGGTTGCCGTACAGATCCTCGAACACCACCACCCAGCCATAGGGCTCATGCCTGGGTTCCTCGCAGAAGCGCACGCCGGCCGCGCGCAGACGGGCGTAGTCGGCCTGGAAATCGTCGACATGCAGAAACCAGCCGACCCGACCGCCGCTTTGCCGGCCCACCGCGGCGCGCTGCTCGTCGGTCACCGCCCGCGCCAGCAACAAGGCGCCGCCCTCGGCCGGCGCCACCACCACCCAGCGTTTGCCCTCACCGCGCGGCTCATCGCTGACCAGCGCAAAACCCAGCACGCCGGTGAAAAAGGCGATCGCCTCATCGTAATCACGCACCAGCAAGGCGGTCAGGGCGAGTTTCATGGGCGGGATCGGCTTCGGAGAGGGTGCGTGACGATAGCGGAATAGCAGGTTGTCGGTTGTCGGTTGTCGGTTGTCGGTTGTCGGTTGTCGGTTGTCGGTTGGCGGTTGTCGGTTGTCGGAGTCGGCGAGAGCCGGATCACGTGGAGGCGCGGAGATCGCGGAGAAGAGCAAGATTCCTGACCCTGGCATCCTCGCCCGTCTGCTCCTGCGGGAGCGCCCCGGCAGACCGTCATTCCCGCGAAAGCGCGCGAAAGCGGGAATCCAGCGCCTTCAGATACTGGCATAGCCCCCCCTGGGTTCCCGCTTTCGCGGGAACGACGAGAACTCACTGGTCTTTTCCCTTTTCCCTTTCACTGCACTTGCATCGATTGCTCTTTCCGACACCGACACCAACAAGCTTCACCCGCTCTTCAGTTATGCTCCGCGCTGCTCTGAAGGTGTCCGCCGCTTCCGAAACTGGAAACGGCGGGTGAAACGGGAAGCCGGTCTGAATCCGGCACTGCCCCCGCAACGGTAGATCGCCAGGCGCCCCGCGTCCTGGTCCGCATCGAATACCACTGCATCCACGCTGGATGTGGGAAGGCGATGCGGTCGATACCCCACTGGTATCGGCGATGAGTCCGGAGACCGGCCTTCACGAGGACCCGCAGCTTCCCGCCGCGGGTCGTCGATCGGCGTCGCGGAGGGCGACTGCGTGTTCGTTCGCCGTCGCCTGGTCGTCGGCGCCACGAATCTTTGCCTCTCCAGACCGCCGTGCAGCTGCCGCGGGTGTGCGTTATTCACTATGGAGAGTTGTCATGAGTCTGATTCTGAGTGCGGCCATCGCGGCCGCCTTGCCGCTGGCTACCCCGGAAACCCTGGATGCGGTGACGGTCACCGCCAGTCGCCGCCCACGTCCGGTGGCGGAAACGCTGGCCGATGTCAGTGTCATCGAAAGAGCCGAAATCGAGGCCAGTCAGGCCCCGGATCTGCTGGATCTGCTGCGCCTGCAGCCGGGCGTGGATCTGTCGCGCACCGGCGGCAGCGGTCAGGCCAGCAGCCTGTTCCTGCGCGGCACCAATTCCAATCAGGTGCTGTTTCTGGTCGACGGCGTGCGCGTCGCCAGCAGCAACACCGGGGCTACCGCCTGGGAACACCTGCCGCTGGACCAGATCGAGCGCATCGAGATCGTCCGTGGTCCGCGCGCCAGTTATTACGGATCCGACGCCATCGGCGGCGTGATTTCGATCACCACCCGCGAGCTGCGCGGTGCCAGCGCCCTGTTGCGTCTGGGCAGCGACGGCCGTCAGGCCGGTGCCGTCGGCTACGGATACGCCGGCGACCTGAGCAGTCTCAGCGTGCAAGTGGGTGGCGAACATTACGATGGCTTTTCGGCCACGCTGCCCGGCAATTTCAGCTACGACCCGGATAATGACGGCTACCGCCATCGCAATCTCGGGCTGCGGGCGCGCCATCAGCTCGGCAATCAGCAGCTGAGTTTCAGCGGCCTGGCGACCCAGCAGGACGTGGAATTCGATCAGGGCCTGACCGATGTGCGCCAACACGCCACGGCGTTGACGCTGGAGGGGCCGCTGGCTCAGGACTGGAACCATCGTTTGACCCTGGGTGGCGCCCGCGACGATCTGACCACCCCGGTGTTCTTCTCGCGCTTCATCACCCGCCGCGAGAATCTGGACTGGGTGCACGATCTGGCGCTGAACACTTCCCAGCATCTGGTCTTCGGCCTCAGCGCCCAGCGCGAACGCGGCAACAGCATCGACACCTTCAGCGGCGAGTCCACCTACCGCGCCAGCCTGCAGCATCAGGCGGCGTTTCTGGGCTGGCAGGGACACCATGGCGCACTGGAACACGAACTGGCGCTGCGCCATGACGAGCACGACACCTTCGGCGGCAAAGCCACGGCCCAGGCCGCTCTGGGCTGGCGCCTGGATTCCGGCCGGGTCTATCTGTCCTGGGGTCAGGGTTTCCGCGCACCCAACCTCAACGAGCTGTACTCGCCCGGATTCGGCGGTCTGTTCGCCGGCAACCCGGAACTCGATCCCGAGCGCTCGAATTCACTGGAACTGGGTTTCGACACCCAGATCGGTGAGGCCCGCTTCGGCGCCAACCTCTATCGCACCCGCATCCGCGATCTGGTGGCCTTCCAGGGTAACGACAGCTTTCAGGCGGTCAACGTGGCCCGCGCCGCCATTGATGGCCTGGAACTGACCATCGATCGTGCCTACGATGCACTGCAGCTCGGCGCCAACGCCACCTGGCAGGATGCGCGCGATGCCGATACCGGCCTCGATTTGTTGCGGCGCCCGAATCTGAAGCTCGGCGTGACCGGCAGCTATCGCTTCGAGACCGCCATCGTGCTCTCGGGCGATCTCAACTACGTCTCCGAACGTCGCGATTTCTCCGGCGATCTGCACCCCTACACGTTGGCCGGCGTGCGCGCCGAATGGTCCTTCGCCCCGTCCTGGAACCTCGGCGCACGCCTCAGCAATGCCTTCGACCGCGAGTACAGCTTCGCCCGCGACTTCGCGACCCCTGGCCGCGAGCTGATCGTCACGCTGCGCTGGCAGGGGCAGTAGCCGCACCGTAGCCTAGATCGCGCCGCGGCTACGGCTGCGGCGCGATACCGATGGCAGAAGCAGGACGCCAAGAACGCGAAGGAAAAGCAGAAAGGACGCAAAGTAGAGAACAGGCATTTGCTGGTCTGGCCACCGGGCGCACGGCAATGGCGGGTGTGGACCTTTGTCGCGCTGGCGCATTGAGCTCGCGACCAAGGTTTCTCTTCGTGACCTTTCTGCCTTTCCTTCGTGCCCTTCGCGTCCCGCTTCTGAAGCATGCTCAACGCCGGGAATCGAGTTTCGCGGGGCGTCCAGGACCGTGGGTCGCGAGCGAGGTGGCGCCTACCAGAGGCGCAGGCCGCGCGCGCAGGGGTCAACTTCGGTTATCTTGGTCAGCTTTGCTGCTGCCTGCCCGAATTGCCATGTCCACCCTGCAAGAATCCCTAGATCTGATCGCCCGCGGCGCCGAGGAAATCCTCAAGCTGGAGGAACTCGAAGCGCGTCTGAAGGCCGGCAAGACCCTGCGCGTGAAGGCCGGATTCGATCCGACCGCGCCAGACCTGCATATCGGCCATACCGTGCTGATCAACAAGATGCGGCAGTTCCAGATGCTGGGGCATCAGGTGATCTTCCTGATCGGTGACTTCACCGGGATGATCGGCGACCCCACCGGCCGCAACATCACGCGCAAGCCGCTGACCCGGGAAGACGTCAAGGAGAACGCGATCACCTACCAGGAGCAGGTGTTCAAGATTCTCGACCCCAAGCTCACCGAAGTGCGCTTCAACTCCGAATGGTTCGACACCATGGGCGCCTCCGGCCTGATCAAGATTGCCGGCAAGTACACCGTGGCGCGCATGCTCGAACGCGATGATTTCAACAAGCGCTTCAAGGGCGAACAGCCGATCGCCGTGCACGAGTTCCTGTACCCGCTGGTTCAGGGCTACGACTCGGTGGCGCTGAATGCCGATGTCGAGCTCGGCGGCACCGACCAGAAATTCAATCTGCTGGTCGGGCGTTCGCTGCAGGCCGATTACGGTCAGGCGCCTCAGATCGTGTTGACCACACCGCTGCTGGAAGGCACCGACGGCGTCAACAAGATGAGCAAGTCGCTGGGCAATTACATCGGCATCAACGAGCCCGCCAGCGAGATTTTCGGCAAGACCATGTCGATCAGCGATGATCTGATGTGGCGCTACATCGAACTGCTGTCCTTCAACATCGGCACCGCCGAACTGAAGAATCTGCGCGCCGATGCCGCCGCCGGCCAGCTCAATCCGCGCGATCTGAAGATCCGGCTGGCCCACGAGATCGCCGAACGTTTTGCCGGCAAGGAAGCGGCCGACGCTGCGGTCGAGGCCTGGCACAAGCGGGTGCAGGACGGCGTGATTCCGGCCGACATCGAGCAGGTGGAGATCGAACTGGTCGAGGGTGGCATTCGCATCACCCAGTTGCTCAAGCAGAGCGGACTCACCCCGAGCACCGGCGAGGCCATGCGCAAGATTGCCGAGAACGGCGTTCGCATTGACGGCGAAGTGGTGTCGGACAAGGATCTCTGCTTCACCCAGGCTACCGAATTCGTGCTGCAGCTGGGCAAGCGGCACTTCCGGCGGGTGAAGCTCTCGTAGGGCGGATCCTTCGCCGCAGGCGAAGAATCCGCCAACGGGGAAGCTGAGGATTCGTGGTCAATCGGCAATCGTGCGTCCGGCGCAGAGCCGATGGAGGACTCTGAGCCTGTGGAGCGGACTCTGTCCGCGATCATGGCCGCATGGAACCGTCGCGGATGAATCCGCTCCCACACTCGGTCATTTGCTGACGGCGGATTCCGCCATCGCGGCCGATCGCTTCCTCGCACCTTGTTGCAGGCGGGATCCGCCCTACCGGTAACCGGAGCTGATCGGGAAACGGCGGTCGCGACCGAAGGAACGGGCGGTGACGCGCGGGCCTGGTGCCGATTGCCGGCGCTTGTACTCGTTGCGCAGCACCAGCGCGGCCACCCGGGCGACGGTATCGGGATCATGGCCGGCGGCGACGATCTGCGGCCGGGGCTCATCGTGCTCGATGAAACGCCGCAGGATGTCATCGAGTTCGGCATAGGCCGGCAGCGAATCCTGATCGGTCTGGTTCTCGCGCAGTTCGGCCGAGGGCGGGCGGTCGATGACCGCCTGCGGAATCACCGGCGACAAGGTGTTCCGCCAGCGCGCCAGGGCGTAGACCTGGGTCTTGTAGATGTCCTTCAGCGGCGCAAAGCCGCCACACATATCGCCATAGATGGTGGCGTACCCCACCGCCATCTCGCTCTTGTTGCCGGTGGTCAGCAGCAGGCTGCCGAACTTGTTGCTCAGCGCCATCAACAGCACGCCGCGACAGCGCGACTGCAGATTTTCTTCGGTGGTATCTGCGGGAAGCTCGGCAAACAGCGGCGCGAGGGTCTCGATGAAGGCATTGAACGGCAGCTCGATCGGCAACATCTCGGCCCGAACACCCTGCAGTTTCGCCTGCGCCCAGGCTTCCTGATTGCTGAGTTCGGCGGTGTAGCGCGAGGGCATCAGCAGCGCCATGACCCGATCGGGGCCCAGCGCATCCACGGCGATGGCCAGCGTCAATGCCGAATCGATGCCGCCGGACAGGCCCAGCAGCACCCGTGAAAACCCATTCTTGCGCACATAGTCTGCGGTCGCACGCACCAGCGCGCGATAGACCTCGGCCTCGGGAGGCTCGTCCACCAGTGCCGGCCAGTCCAGCGCGCGGCAACGGGTGCCGCTTGCGTCCCGGTCGACCTCTACGATCAGCAGATGCTCGTCAAATGCCGGCGCCCGGGCCTGCACCTGGCCATCGGCATCAAACAGCAGGCTGGATCCATCGAACAGCAGATCGTCCTGACCGCCCACGAGGTTGCAGTAGATCAGCGGTAATCCGGTTGCGCGGGCGCGCTTGCCGAGCACATCGGCACGGATGGCGTGTTTGCCCTGATGATAGGGCGAGGCATTCAGCACCAGCAGCAGATCGGCCCCAGCAGCCACTGCTTCGGCGGCCGGCTCGGTAAACCAGGCATCTTCGCAGATCAGCACGCCGATCCGCAGACCGCCGCTGTTGACCACGCAGGTGCCCTGGCTCTCGGTGAAATAGCGCTTCTCGTCAAAGACGGTGTAATTGGGCAGGCGCTGCTTGCGGGCCGTCGCTTGCAGGCCGGCTGGTCCGAACCAGCTGGCGCAGTTGTACAGTTGGCCGTCTTCGCGTGCCGGATGGCCGATCAGCAGATCGGTGGACCTGGGCTCGGCGGCAAGTTGTTCCAGGGCCTGCTCGATGCGGGCCTGGAAACCCGGACGAAACAGCAGATCCTCGGGCGGATAGCCTGACAGCGCCAGTTCCGGCGTGATCAGCAGGTCGGCGCCCAGCGCTGCCGCACGGTCGCGCAGGGATTGCGCGAGCTGGCGGTTGCTTTCGACCGCACCCACGGGAAAATCGTACTGCGCGATGGCGATACGGTACACGGGCGAAGGCGTCCGGTCTGATGCGGATACAAGGGCGGCGACTGGCGCCGCCCCGGGTCAGGCTGCAGTCACCGAAGGGATCGGTGACCTGGGCCCTTACTTGGCTTTCTTGGCTGCCGGCTTCTTCGCCGGTGCGGCCTTGGCGACAGCCTTCTTGGCCGGTGCAGCCGCCTTCGGAGCCGCAGCCTTCTTCGCCGGTGCAGCCGCCTTCGGAGCCGCGGCCTTCTTCGCCGGTGCAGCCGCCTTCGGAGCCGCAGCCTTCTTCGCCGGCGCAGCAGCCTTCGGAGCAGCAGCCTTCTTCGCCGGGGCTGCCGCCTTCGGAGCTGCGGCCTTCTTCGCCGGTGCAGCAGCCTTGGGAGCCGCAGCCTTCTTGGCCGGGGCAGCCGCCTTCGGAGCAGCAGCCTTGGGAGCCGCAGCCTTCTTCGCCGGGGCAGCAGCCTTCGGAGCCGGGGCCTTCTTCGCGGGTGTAGCCTTGGGCGCAGCCGCCTTCTTGGTGGCCGGCTTTGCCGCGGCCTTCTTCGAGGACGCCTTCTTGCCGCCGGCCGCAGAACTCGCCGGCACATCCTGGGTCACGGTTTCAGTTTTCATGATCGTACTCGCCTTCGTGGATGACGACTTGGGCTTGGCGCCAGAAAGGCGCTTTTGAACCGCTTCTCCCAATTCGGTGGGGGAACGCACCGTCGTCACTCCGGCTCGCTCCAGCGCTTCAAACTTGGCTGCGGCCGTGCCCTTGCCGCCGGCGATGATGGCGCCGGCATGGCCCATGCGCTTGCCCGGGGGTGCAGCAACACCCGCGATATAGGCAACCACAGGCTTGGTCACGTTTTCCGCAATGTACTCGGCGGCTTCTTCCTCAGCGTTGCCGCCGATTTCGCCGACCATGATGATGGCTTCGGTTTCCGGATCTTCCTGGAACAGACGCAGGCAGTCGACGAAGTTCATGCCCTGGATGGGATCACCACCGATGCCTATGCAGGTGCTCTGACCCAGGCCTACCTTGGTGGTCTGGTAGACCGCCTCGTAGGTCAAGGTGCCCGAGCGCGAGACGATGCCGATCTTGCCTGGCTTGTGGATGAAGCCCGGCATGATGCCGATCTTGCATTCGCCCGGCGTGATGATGCCCGGGCAGTTGGGCCCGATCAGATAGGTATCCGGGTAGTAGGTGCTGAGCACGTGCTTGACCCTGAGCATGTCCAGCACCGGAATGCCCTCGGTGATGGCCACGATCACCTTGATGCCGGCATCGGCCGCCTCAAGGATGGCATCTGCCGCGAACGGCGGCGGCACGAAGATCATGCTGGCCTCGGCGCCGGTTTCCTCGACCGCATCCTGCACGGTGTTGAACACCGGCAGACCAATGTGATCCTTGTTGGCCTTGCCCGGGGTGACGCCGCCGACCAGTTTGGTGCCGTAATCCAGCGCCTGCTCGGAATGGAAAGTACCCTGCGTGCCGGTGAATCCCTGACAGATCACCCGCGTCTTCTTGTTGACTAAAACTGCCATGTCTGCTCCTCGACGTCCCTGTGATCAGCCGTTCGCGGCTGCAACGGCTTTCTGTGCACCATCGGCCAGATCGCTGGCCGGAATGATCGACAGATTGCTCGATTTAAGCAGTTCGCGACCGCGCTCGACATTGGTGCCTTCGAGTCGGACCACGACCGGAATATTGATGCCCACTTCCTTGACCGCGGCAATGATGCCTTCGGCGATCAGATCGCAGCGGACGATGCCGCCGAAGATGTTGACCAGGATCGCCTTGACGTTGTCATTGCCGAGAATCAGCTTGAAGGCCTCGGTGACGCGTTCGGTGGTGGCGCCGCCGCCCACATCCAGGAAGTTGGCCGGCTCGCCGCCGTAGAGCTTGATCACGTCCATGGTCGCCATCGCCAGACCAGCGCCGTTGACCATGCAGGCGATGTTGCCATCCAGCGACACATAGTTGAGATCGTGCTTGGCGGCCTGCGCTTCCAGCGGATCGTCCTGACTGACATCGCGCATGGCTTCCAGCTTCGCCTGACGGAACAGTGCGTTGTCGTCGCAGTTGAGCTTGCCATCGAGCGCAACCAGATCGCCGGCGCTGTTGATGACCAGCGGATTCAGCTCGATCAGACTCATGTCGCACTGATTGAACAGATTGAACATGGCCATCATGATCTTCGCCAGCTGCGCCGTCTGCTTGGCACCCAGGCCCATCGAAAAACCGAGCTTGCGGCACTCGAAGGGCTGCAGGCTCTGCATGAAGTTGACCTCGACCGTGAAGATCTTCTCGGGATGGTCATTGGCGACCTGCTCGATGTCGACACCACCCATCGGCGAAGCGATGAAGGTGACGGCACGACTGGCACGGTCGACCAGCATGCTGAGGTAGAGCTCCTTGCTGATCTCGGTGGCCTCGGTGATCAGCACCACGTTCACCGGCAGCGCGCGTCCACCGCTCTGATAGGTCTCCATCCGCGTACCCAGCATCTTGGCAGCCGAGTCGCGCACCTGAGTGAGCGTCTTGACCACCTTGACACCGCCGGCCTTGCCGCGGCCGCCGGCGTGGATCTGGGCTTTCACCACCCACTGGTCACCGCCGATCTGACGCGCCACTTCAACAGCCGCCTCGGGGGTACTGGCGATCGTGCCCTGTGGTACGGGAATACCGAACTGTACGAACAGTTCCTTCGCTTGGTACTCGTGGAAGTTCATCCTGTCTCCTGATCTTTAGCGCGCGTGGGCGTTGTTGATGATCTGAATGCGCGAGCCCCGCGCAAATTGGCGCGTATTGTGATGAAAGGACTGCGCCTAGCCAAGTAGAGATTGCATCTGCCGGCACACCCGCACCGAGCTCGCGCGCCAGCGCGAGGCGGAGCCTACCTCTACAGACGCCGCCTGACGAGCGAAATCGCGATGTTATAGTCCAGAAATTCCTCTTTCGCGCAACACCCATGCGCATCTCCAGCGTCCGCAGCAACGAGATTCCTGCCAACACCGAAGCGCTGCGTTGGTACGAGCTGCGGCTATTCAACCTCTATCGCATCCTGGTGGCGATCGTCTTCGGGCTGCTGATGCTGTCCAGTCTGGGCGTACGTTACTTCGAGCTACGGGGCCCGATTCTGGCGGTGGGTCAGGTCGGCGTGCTGATCTACATGCTGGCGGCAGCCGGGGTGTTTGCGGTCAGCGAATCGCGGCGCTGGGGGGTGACTTCGCTGACCCTGGCCGGCGTCGGTTTCGATCTGATCATGGGCGGCGTGCTGCTGTTCGTCTTCGGTGGGCTCTCCAGTGGCGTCGGCGTGCTGCTGCTGATCACCGTGGCCATGGCGGCACTGCTGCTGCCCGGGCGTCTGGCCCTGCTGGCCGCGGCCATCGCCACCTGCACACTGCTCTCGGAATCGCTGTATTCGCTGAGCGTGGAGCGCGCCACCGATCGCAATCTGGCGCAGGCGGCGCTGCTGGGCACTGCCTTCTTCCTGACCGTGGCCATCTTCTACTGGCTGGCGCGACTCACGCGCGAAAGTCAGGAAATGGTCGAACGCCAGGGCGTGGATATCGCCAATCTGGCGCAGATCAACGAATTGATCATCCAGCGCATGCGTACCGGCATTCTGGTCGTCGATGGCGATGGCAGGGTGCGCCGTTTCAATGAATCGGGCTGGTATCTGCTCGGCACCCCGCCCAGCGAGGAATCCGATGTCCGCAAACTGTCGCCGGACCTGTACGACCGCTGGCGCTACTGGCTGACCACCGGCAAGCACAACAATGTACCGATCCAGATCGCCCAGGGCGTGCCTGCGGTGGTGCCGCGCTTCACCCGCCTCGGCGGTGAGGACGACGCCGCGACGCTGTGTTTCCTGGAAGACGAGAGCATGGTCTATCGCCGCGCCGAGGAACTCACCCTGGCCTCGCTGGGGCGCCTGTCCGCCAGCATTGCCCACGAGGTACGCAATCCGCTCGGGGCCATCAGCCATGCCGCCCAGCTGCTGGCCGAGTCTGAAGAGATGCCGGAGGCCGACCGCCGGCTGATCGAGATCATCATGAACCACTGCGCCCGGGTGAACGGCATCGTCGAAAACGTGCTGCAGCTGTCGCGACGCGAACGCTCGCGCCCGGAATGCGTCAATCTGGCCTCCTGGGGCTACGGCATGATCAATGACTTCAAGCAGGGTCAGGCGATGGGCCAGGATCAGATCCGGCTGGTGGTCGATCAGCGCGACGCCCGGGCGCTGGTGGATCCCTCGCAACTGACCCAGGTAGTGTGGAATCTGCTGCGCAACGCCATCCGCTATGGACGGCAACCGGACAAGCCGGCGGACATCACCCTGCGAATACGCCAGGACAATCCCACCCAGGGCGCGCTGGTGGAAATCATCGACCGCGGACCTGGGATTCCGCCACCCAATCAGCGCCAGCTGTTCGAACCCTTCTTCACCACCCGGGCGGATGGCACCGGTCTGGGTTTGTATATCTGCAAGCAGCTGCTGGGCGCCAACCAGGGCAGCATCGAATACGTACCGGTACCCGGCGGCGGCAGTTGCTTCCGCATCCAGTTGGCGGTACCACAGCGGGACATGGTGAGCTGAGGGGCACGGGGCACGGGGCACGGGAAAGGGCTACGGCTTGCCGGCTTCGGTAGGCCCAGACTTGTCTGGACGCTCTGGGCATCGTGCAGGAACAGCGTCCGGACAAGTCCGGACCCACGACAGCCCTGGAGTCCTTCGCTGCGCTCGCCATGAACCCATATCGTAAGCAATTGAATTTCGATATTCCGGCAAGAGCCGGCTTCTGTAGCCCGAAGTGCGCGCAGCGCTCTCCGGGCGTTGACGCCGAAGAGCCCCGCTGAGCCGCTGCGCGGCACAACGGGCTACGCGCACCAGGCGGGTTCATGGCGAGCGCGCAGTGTCGGGCCGATACAGGTAGCTCGCCATGACGCCAGAATCCGAAGAACGCCGCAGAAATCGAGCCTCGCCTGCACCATCGATGCCCCGGCGCGTTATCCTCCCCCGGTCTTTCGCGGAGCTGGGTTATGGAAAAGGGTCAGGCGCTCATACTCGATGACGAAGCAGACATCCGCGAATTGTTGACCTTGACCCTGACCCGTCTGGGTCTCAACGTGCGCGCGGCGGCAACGCTGGCCGAGGCGCGCTCGCTGCTCGACGAGCAGAGCTACGACCTGTGCTTCACCGATATGCGCCTTCCGGATGGCAACGGCCATGAATTCATCGAGCTGATGGCCAAACAGCATCCGGAAACGCCGGTCGCCATGATCACCGCCTACGGCAATGCCGAAGCCGCGGTGCAGGCGCTGCGGGCCGGCGCCTTCGACTGCGTCTCCAAACCGGTCGATCTGAACGTGCTGCGCAATCTGGTCAAGACCGCGCTCAAGCTGCGTGCCGAGCGCATGCCGGCCGGACACAGCGAACCACGATTGTTCGGCGATTCCCTGGCCATGGACAAGGTCCGCGCCACCATCCAGAAACTGGCGCGCAGCCAGGCCCCGGTGCTGATCTACGGTGAATCGGGCGTCGGCAAGGAACTGGCGGCGCGCTCGATCCATGAGCAGGGCCCACGCGCTGCCGGGCCCTTCGTGCCGGTCAACTGTGGCGCCATCCCTACCGAGTTGATGGAGAGCGAGTTCTTCGGCCATCGCAAGGGCAGCTTCACCGGCGCCCACGGTGACAAGGACGGCCTGATCCAGGCTGCCCACGGCGGCACGCTGTTTCTGGATGAAATTGCCGAGTTGCCGCAGCACATGCAGGTCAAGCTGCTGCGGGTGATTCAGGAGAAGGCCGTGCGCCCGATCGGCGCCCGCACCGAGATTCCGGTCGACGTGCGCGTGGTCAGCGCCACCCACAAGGATCTGGCGCGTCTGGTCGAGATGGGCGAGTTCAGACAGGATCTGTACTACCGCATCAACGTCATCGAACTGCGTATGCCGCCCCTGCGCGAGCGCCGCGAGGACATCGCGCCCCTGGCCGAACGCTACCTCGACAAGCTGGCGCCGGAATGGTCGATCTCGAGGCCGCGACTGGCACCCGCGGCGCTGCAGGCACTCGAATCCTATGACTTTGCAGGCAATGTGCGCGAACTCGAAAACATCCTGGAACGCGCCGTAGCCCTCAGCGACGGTGACGTGATCCTGCCGGAAGACCTGCAACTGGCGCCGCGTCCGGCGCATGTGCCGGACGCGCCAGCAGCCGCCGGCATCCCGACACCCAGCACCCAGGCCGCCGAGGCCCCCCTGGCCGGCGCCCAGCGCATCGGTCTGGAAAACTACATCGACAGCCTCGAACGCGAGGCCATCAACAAGGCCCTGGAAGAGTGCCGCTACAACAAGACCGCGGCCGCGAAGAAGCTCGGCATCACCTTCAGGGCCTTGCGCTACCGGCTGAAGAAGCTGGGGATTGATTGAGCAGCAAGGCGCTGGCTGGGCAGGTCGACCCAGCCACTTCGTTCCGATCGCGTAACACAGGCGGGCTAAGCCGGATCGGCAAAGCCGGGCGGAACCGGTTTCAATCAGACGCAGCCCGACAGCGTGCAGCTCCGCATGACTCGGAATGCGATCACTTCTGCCCGTTCGGGCAGCTGGGTCCAGCCGAACAGACGCGCGGCCTCACCTTCGGACAGGATTGAAGTTGCGAGGCTGGGCAGGGTGTCCGGCTGGCTGGCAACAATGAGGTACTGCGCACCTGGCTCGACACTGCCAATCCGATACCCCTCCGGGCTGCGCATCAGGGTGACGGTCTCAGCCAACCCTACGATCTGACGAAAATCCTGCGCCAGTCGCGACTTGTTTCCGCGCTCGAAAGGTGCCACTCGGCCCAGCGCGCCGCTGGCGAGAATCGCAATGTCTCCCCGCCCGACCCGATCAGCCGTCACCTCGGTGATCTTGTCGACCTCGAGATACTGCCCTGGAACATAGCCGTAAAAACTGACAATGGGAGACAGCGTCATGTGCATGATGCGGTGGTAGCGGTCACCGAAGAATGCCGAGCTTTCGGGTGATACGAAGCTGAGCGGCCGATCAAAGATCAACTTGCCCTTGAACTCCTCCGGCTGGGGCAGGGGTTCGAAAAAAGCTGTCATTCCTTGCGAATAGAAGGGATCTCGGATGCGTGTCGCTTCCAGCAGCGACAACCAGAGGCCAGCCAACAGCACCAGCGCCGCCAACGCTCGGTAGCTACCGTTCCTTTGCCAGATCAGGCGTAACACCGGCACCAGCAGCACAGCCGTCAACGGCGCCAGTATCGACAGATAGCGTACTTCCTTGTAGGGCGTCAGGTGAAAGGCAATGATCAGGAAGATCCAGACCAGGCCGACCAGACGCTCGAACAGCGAGCCGCGCATCAGGCAGAGACCCAGGCCGGGAATGACCAATGCCACTGCCAACAAACCGTAGGCCCAGAGATTCTGCAGGTAGACCCAGGCGTAAAAAGCAGCCCAGGCCCCACCTTCTTTCTGGTAGTTATCGGTGATCAGGGATATTTGCAGCCACGGTCGCAGCCAGAACGGATCGGCGCTCATTGCCGAGGCGAGCGCCATGGAATAGCCAATCCAGGTCAACAATCCGCTGAGCACGGCACCCAACAGTAGCTGACGAACGATCAGCCATTGCGCTCGCGTCGCCTTCTGCATGAGCAGGGCGACTGGCGTCACGATCACCAGACTGACCCAGATCAGCGCAAAGGTCTGCTTGATCAAGGCCAGGGTCGTTCCCAGCACGACCAATGCAGCCCAGCTACGAAAGGACGGCTCCTGCAGGTGCCGGGCGGCCAAGCGCACCATCCACAGGACCAGCAACCCGGGGAAGATGTCAAAGTTCAGGAACGGCGCGTAGCTGAAAAAGACCGGCGTCAACACGGCTGCGGTATAGGCCATCAACACCGGCACCTGCTGTCCATACTCGCGAACCAGCAAGCGCCAAAGACCCACCAGATAGCCTAAGTTGAACAGCGCCATGACTGCGTGCGCCGCGCGCATGTCCATGGGCTGCAACTGCAGCGCCGATTTGAGCAACTCTGCTGGCATCAGCAGGATCGACATCAAGGGTGGGCGATACATCAGGAAATGATGGCTGCGCTCAAGATAGAATAGGGAGTTGACCAGAGTGGCGTATCCATCCTGGCTGTCGGCAGTAACCGTCATGGCGCTCCATGCCAGCCAGAAGCCCAGGCTCGCCAGCATGGCGATGGAGAGCGTGGTCACCAGCCTGGTGCTGATCGGATGGGTGGCAAGCATGCAGCTTCCTCTGGTTTGGAAAACGAGGGCTGGTCCCGTTCAAGATTCGGAGCTCATGCCGACACTCCATCGCGTGTCTTCGCACCGGGAACCAAGGCGCCCCCACGGTCCAGCATCCGCGGTTTCGAATCCAGTTGCTGGCCGCGGCTTGCGCTCAGACCTCGATTCTAGCTGCCTTGCGTTGTTGCCACAGGAAATCGCCAGCGGGGACGTTTCCTGGGACATTGATCATGGGCGGGCCAATGAAGCCTTGTGTCGAGCGCGCAGCGCAACGAATGCTACAGACCCAATCGCCAGCAAGCAGTCAAGTCGCAGCGACGCGTTACCCTGAAGCCGAGCACCCGCGTGTTCGGCGGAAAATCCCTGCTACCGTAAAGCCTGACCATTGTGGCCTCGTCCACCTTCCCGCTGGCCAGTGTGGGCGCGCCGCCAGGGATCTCGCTGACCAGCACGAAAGCGGCTCGCGGGTCAGCGCCGGAAATTCGATAGCTGCCATCCTGCCGCACCAGCGTTATCCACTCCGCGATGGCGTACAGCTGGAAGAAGGACGGATCCAGCCCCTCATGATTGCCGCGGACAAACGGCTTCTGGCGCACCAGTAGATCCTTGGTGAGCAGCCAGATGTCGCCCGGTTCGATCATGTCGGCATGGATATCGGTGGTCTGCCTGATACGCAACAGACGCTCTGCCGGATAGTCGTACAGCGACATGATCGCCTCCGGCATGATGTGCGTGATGCGGTGATAGCGATCACCAAAGTAGGCATTCGACTCCGGCGATACGAAGCTCAGCGGGCCACCCATGATCAGTTTCCCGGGAAGTGGCTGGTTAACCGGCAAGGGCTCGAGAAAGTCCGTCATCGCGGTCTGATAGTAGGGATTGGCCAGACGCAGCGCCTCGGCTGTCGACATCAGCAGACCTGCAGACAGCACGATCAGGGCAAGCCATCGATAGATCTGGCGCTGCTGCCAGATCGCGTACAGGACGGGGGCGATCAGCACCGCAGTCAGCGGCGCCAGGAAAGCGAGGTAGCGCACCTCCTTGTAAGGTGTCAGATGCAGGGCCAGCAGCAGAAACAGCCAGACCAATGCCACCAGCCGCTCGACCGACTGCCCCCGCAGGAACGCAAGTACAACGCCGGGGACCACCAGCAACATCGCCAGAATGCCGTAGGCCGACACATTGCGCAGATAGATCCAGGGATAGAACACCTGCCAGCCGCCACCTTCGACATCGTAGATGTGATTGATCGCCTGGATCTGCAGCCAGGGTCGCAGCCAGAAAGGATCGGTGGCGAAGGGGTTCACCAGTACGGCGGCATAGAACAGCCAGGTGATCAGGCCACTGAGTATCGCCGCCCCCAACATTCGAAGCGCTGCAAGCCACTGAGCGCGTGGTGCCCGCTCCATCCAGCAAAGCACTGGCAGGCTCAGAACAATGGCAATCCAGACCAGCGCATAGGCCTGCTTCAGCGATGCCAGTCCAGCCCCCAGCAGCACCAGCGCCCAGAACTTGCGGGGTGATGGCGAGCGCAGTTGCCGGTGAGCCAGGACGATCATCCACAGCACCAGCACACCGGGGAAAATGTCGAGGTTGATGAAAGGCGCGTAGCTGAAGAAGACCGGCGTGGCCACGGCTGCGGCAAAAGCCAGGAGGCTTGCCAGATCACGGCCGCGAATTTCTGCAAGTAGACGCCAGCAGCCCGTCAGATAGGCGATATGCAGCAGCGCCATCAGCGCGTGAGCGGGGCGTAGATCCAGTGGGTGCAGCCCCAGCCAGTGGCTCAGCAGCTGCGCCGGGATCAGCAGGAAAGCCATCAACGGCGCACTGTTGAAGAAATGCTCTGCTCGCCAACCGAGAAAGTGACCGGCATTGGCGAGGTTGCCGTAGCCATCGTCGAAATCGATCCCGACCCGGATGACGGCCCAGACCAGCCAGCTCGCAAGCAGCAGGAATCCCAGTCGAGCAAGCGTACCAGTCGCACCGCTGGGCAAGGTCCATGACGAGCGCATCGGTTGAATCCCAGGCTCCGCGCGTGTGCGCCACGACATCAGGAGCATAGCAAAGGCCATGCGGCGTCCAGGGCTTGGCCGGCGGCTGGTTGCGCTACGCTCACCATGGCCCGACTTCGTCTCGGGCAGTCCGTTCACTACGCCCAGGATCGACCGCTGCTGGACACAGGCCTGCTGGCTCGCGGTGTGCTGGGACGGGCGAGATCCTAGCGCCCTGCCGGTTCAATTACCGATGGCGCCAATCCTGCATCCGGTTCTTTCGGCCCTGAGGCAGCACGCGCCGTCCTGGCCTTCGAGAGCAGATCGCGCAAGGGCAACACATAGCGATCAACGCTGCCTTTCACGCCCTCATTCGCCATCTGCTCGATCTCGTCTCTGGCCCGGATCAGGTCCCCGGCTTCGATCAGGGTGGCGATTCGGGAATAGCGAATCCGCAGATCGCCTGGCGCAAGGCGCAGGGCTTCGTCGAAGGCGCGGAGCGCCGGCGCCAGCTCACCGCTGTCGCGAAATACCACCTGACCGTACAGCGAATAGACATGGGCATCGGCCTGAGGATGCGCCAGGGCCGCCTCGAGCATCCGGCGCAATTCTGCATACTGGCGCGGACACGCTGCCCCATTCATGCAGTTGTAGATCGCGCTCATCGCCGAGATATCGCTGGAGGAGGGCGGCTCGCGCGTCAGGGTTTCAATCATTGATTGCCACAAGGCAGGATCTATGGGCATGCCGCGGCGGGCTTTGAGGATCAGGATGCCCTGATCAAAGGTAATGCCCGCTCCTGGCATGCTGCGCCGTGCCTCCAGTAAAGCGAGTGCCTTGTCGATCGTCGGGTCCTGAAGATTGCCGCCCGACGCACGCATGAGTGCGCGGGCATAGGCGTACTGGGCATCCGCTGAATTGGGGCGCTTGCTGGCCTCACTCGCCGCGAGGCGCAGGGGACTGCTCCACTCCAGGGCGCGCAGATGGGTAGTAGCCCCAAGGAACAGGAACATCAGGGCAAACACCGCCACTTGCAGACGCGCCCTGAGCCAGGTCTGTTCCAGACCCAATATCGAGGCGAGCGCCAGCAACAGGCCCAGCGACGGAAAATAGTTGCGATGCTCGAAGGCGAGCATCAGCGGGATCACTGTCGCCGTGAGCGAGTGGCCAGCGAGGAACCAGAGGATACCCAGCGACATCAGTGGCAGGCGCCGCCGCTTCCACAACGCAAGTGCCGGCAGCAGCAGCATCAGCAGCAGCGAGGGCAGCGTGGTCCAGGGTTGCAGCAGACCGCGGGACACTTCGATGTCGTCGTGGTAGAGGGTCAGATCGCTCAGGTTCGGCAACAGCGTCCAGTGGATGTAGTGGACCAGAACGCGCGCCTGCGTCAGCAGGCGTTCCGTGGTTCCGAAGGTGCGCACATAGCTGCGCTCACCGCCTACCCAACTCAGCAGCCAGACCAGACCGAGCAGCAGGGGCAGCAGAAAGCACAGCAGGAAGGTCCAGCCCATGGCATGGCTCCAGCGGCCATCGCGGCGCTTGCCGGAGGTGATGGTCAGCTCGACACAGGCGATGTACAGCGGCAGCAACACCGCCGACTCCTTGACCAGCAGCCCGGTGGCCGTTGCACCGACCACGGCAGTCACCAGCCGAAAGCTGCAGTCGACGCCACGCCAATCCAGCAGTCGGAGGCGCAGATAAGCCCAGAGCCCGAGGAACACGAAGGTATTGGACAGCGATTCGACACGCTGAAACACGTACAGCACGCCGGTGAGATTGATCGGCAGCACCAGCCACAGGGCGGCGAGCATGGCCGCGGCCAACTCATGCCGCGACCGGGCCACAACCTGCTCCTCATGAACCTCTCGGTACAGCGCGAACAGCGCACGCAGGCACAGCCAGACCAGACAGCCATTGACCAGGTGAATCAGCAGATTGGTCAGCTTGTAGCCCCAGGGGTCAAGGCCGTGGAGAAAATGGTTGCCGGCAAAGCTGAGCATGCCGAGCCAGCGACCCTGATGGGTGGCAGGAAAAGAATCTGCGGCGCCGACCCAAGCCCCCCAATCGGTGGTAGTGACATGCAAAGCCAGGTTGTCCACGATGAAGACCATGTCGTCGTAGACATAGCCACCATTCAGACCCGGCAGATAAATCAGCAGCGTCAGCAGCAAAGCGGCCAGAAGAAGAACGCCCGAACGCTGCTGCAAGGGCACATGCATGGTGAACTCCGGATTCCTGCGATCGCGTCCTAGCATACGGCTAGACGTCAGCGCGGGTTCGAGCCCAACCTGTAGCCCACCTGGCAGGTCAGGTACTCACCCCAGGGAGGTATCTCGGAGCTCGGGCCCTGACCCAATCAGGGCACAAGCTGACCCTAGAGGCGGCAATTGGCCGCTCGATATTTCGGCAGCACGGTGGTGGCTGCGGCGGCGCCACCGACACTGGCCTCGGTGAAGCCGCTGGGTACCGTACGCTGTCCACAAACCCAGGCGATATCGCCATTCGCATTGGCGGCTGCGCCGATTCCCAGGGTAGATCCGAGAATCTTGGAATTGGCATTGTTGCCGTAGACGATCCTGATCACGCCGGCGGTGTTGCTCACGTCTGACACGTAGCTGCCAGCAATGGTATTGGTCAATCCGAGTGAGGCATTGTCAGTCGGCCAGGTGCCGCGGTCGCCGAAGTACTCTCGCACCGAGACGCGCATTCCGGCAGAGATGATCGGCCCCTCAGTGACTTGCGAGCGAATGGTGTAATCCTGATACGCGGGCAAGGCTATGGCTGCCAGGATGGCGACGATCGCTACCACGATCATCAACTCGATAAGGGTGAAGCCTTGGTGCAGATTGCGCATGAGACAGTCCCTCTGGAAGACGGCGTTGGCATGAAGACCAGCGCTTCGGAGCGTTCGCTGATGGTCCGGACGCCCATACAGTTCTGCAACAATCGTGCCAATTGCGAACAATGCTTGCGCTGGCGGCTGCAAGCGCCCGCTCGTCGAAGGAGCAAAAAAAACGGCCCGGACAAGCCGGGCCGTTCAACAACTTTGAAGACTGTCGCTTACGGACGGCAGTTGGCAGCGCGGTACTTCTGCTCAACGGTGGTCACCGCTCCAGCGCCACCGCCGGCTTGCGTGAAGCCAGACGGTTGAACCCGCTGACCGCAGACCCAGGCGATATCTCCATTGTCGTTGACAGCGGCAGCCAGACCCAGGGTGGAGCCGAGAATCTTCGAGTTGGCATTGTTGCCATAGGTGATCGTCAGCACACCACCGGTGTTGGTGATATCCGAGACGTACGAACCGCTGACCGTTTGGGTGATGCCCAAGGAGGCATTGTCGGTCGGCCAGGTGCCGCGGTCAGCGTAGAACTCGGACACGCCGGTCTTCAGAGCGGCAGCGTTGATCGGGCCTTCGCCGACCTGAGCGCGGATGGTGTAATCCTGGTAGGCCGGCAGAGCAATGGCGGCCAGGATGGCAATGATCGCAACCACGATCATCAGTTCGATCAGGGTAAAACCTTTGTTCAACGTCGACATTTTGAAACTCCTTCGCGAAAGGTAAGAACAAACGAACCGCTTGCTGCTAATCCTGTGCACTTAATGCCGGAGACAGTCCCTTCGCTCCGAATGACACGACAGCCAGTTCGCTGTTGAAAGTATGCAAAGGCTGTGCCAAGGCACGGGTCCAGACATCAAGGACCGAATTTCCGCCCCCCTGAGACGCCGATAAACGCATCCCAGCGCAGCTTCTGCAGCCTCAGCATAGGTTTGTTGACAAGCCCTTGTAAATCTCGAGGCCTTTGGCCGCTGCCAAGTGACGCCAGGTCGACCGTTTTTGGTCACAAACTGACCTGCTTCGACAAAGGCCTTGAACCTGTTGGTGCATGTGCCCTGCGGTGCCTGAAGCCCCGGGCTCGGTATAGTCAGGCTGCGGGACCTGCCTCGCTGCGGCATCAGCGACGATTGGGTCCCGAGCGTAGCGTCCACCTCCGATAGCCGACGGCAGCAGACATGAAACTGATCATCCAGATTCCCTGCTTCAACGAGTCGGCCGTGCTGCCCACCACCCTGTCGCAGTTGCCGCGCGAACTACCCGGCTGCGATCAGGTGGAATGGCTGGTGATCGACGACGGCTCCGCTGATGACACCTCGGCCGTGGCTCGTTCCTGCGGCGTGGATCATGTCATCCGCCATCCGACCAACCGTGGCCTGGCAGCGGCTTTCATGACCGGGCTGGAAGAGTCCATCGCCCTCGGTGCCGACATCGTGCTCAATACCGATGCCGACAATCAGTACGACGCCCGCGACATCCCGCAACTGATTGCACCGATTCTGGCCGGGCAGGCCGACCTGGTGGTCGGTGCTCGCCCGATCGAAGACACCGCACACTTTTCCTGGTTGAAGAAGCGCCTGCAACGCCTGGGAAGCTATGTCGTGCGCAAGGCTTCGGGGACCGAGGTGGAAGATGCTCCCAGCGGATTCCGGGCCATGACCCGGGATGTCGCCATGCGCCTGAACGTGTTCAACACCTATACCTACACCATCGAGACCCTGATCCAGGCGGGTCGCAGCAACATCAAGGTGCTGTCAGTGCCAGTGCGGACCAACGCCGACCTGAGACCTTCGCGACTGGTACGAGGCTTGTTCGATTACGTCAGCAAGTCACTGACCACCATTGTCCGCATCTTCGCCACCTACCGCTCCCTGACCTTTTTCTGGCTGGTAAGCCTGGCCTTTACCGGAGTCGGCCTGGTCGCGGGCATCCGCTATCTGATCCTGAAAGCCATGGGTTTTGGTGAAGGCCATGTGCAGTCAGTGATCCTGGCAGCTGCCTGCGTGACCATCGGCTTGATGACCTTTGTACTCGGATTCCTCGCCGATCTGATCTCCGTCAACCGACGGCTGCTCGAACGTATCGAGTGGCGTGTGCGCCGGCTCGAACAGCACGACAAGCGAGAGCAACCATGAGCGTGCAGCCTGCCGGCAACTACTACGACAAGTACCACACCCGAAATCCGATCGCGCGCTGGCTGGTCAATGGCTTTCTGCACAGCTTCGAGGAACTGGCAACGCTGCAGCCCGAGCGGGTTGCTGTCGAAGTGGGATGCGGTGAGGGCGAATTGAGCATGCGTCTGGCGCAAGCTGGATTTCGGGTGACGGGCTACGATATTGCCGAGGAAGCCATCGCCGAAGCGCGCCAGCGGGTGGCGCAGGCCGGGCTCTCCATCCCGCTGGAGGTGGCCGCATTGGGTGATCTGTCGGGCCGGGTGCGGGCGCCGCTGGTCGTATGCTGCGAAGTGCTTGAGCATCTGGATGATCCCCAGGCGGGCCTGGATGATCTGGCCCGGGTGACCGAGTCCTGGCTGCTCGTGAGCGTGCCGCGCGAACCGCTATGGCGTGCCCTGAACCTCTGCCGCGGTCGCTATCTGGGTGCGCTCGGAAACACGCCCGGCCATGTCAATCACTGGTCTACGAGCGCTTTCCTGCGATTTCTGGAGCGCCGCTTCGAGGTGCACGCAGTGCGCCAGCCGTTGCCGTGGACGATGGCTTTGTGTCGGCGTCGCTGAATCGATACGCGCGTCGGCTCGGATTGCTGCTGGCACTGCTCAGCTGCGGCTATCTCGGATGGCTGATGTGGCGTTCACTGAACACGCCGGGCGCCACCCCTCTGCAATGGCCGGGTCTGTGGCAGGCACTGGGCGCAACCGCTGCCAGCGTGCTCGCGATGACCAGTGTCGCCATGGGTTGGTATGCCCTGGTGCGGGGCGTGGCAGCGCAGACGTCGTTGCGGCGCACGCTCAGCGCCTATGCCCTGAGCCAACCGGCGAAGTATCTGCCCGGCAACGTGTTGCATTTTGCCTCCAGACACTGGATCTCGCACGGCGACGGCCATCTCCATTCCGATCTGATATCCGCCACGGTGCTGGAGTCCGCCTCGCTGGTGGCGGTGGCATTGGCCCTGGGCTCGCTGGCCGCGGCTACATTGATACCGTCAGGCGCCTCGTGGGCATCATCGGTGAGCGTGATATTGGCAGCCGCGCTGATCTGGACAGTCACGGGAGCCTGGGTGCTGCTGCGCTTCGGTGATCGCCGCAGGCGCGTCCTCGCGTCGATGCTGGTTCACCTGCTGTGCGCAGCGGGCTATTTCCTGGGCAGCACCCTGGCTCTGTGCCTGCTCGCCGGTGACCGCCTCGACGGTGTCCCGGCCATGCAAGTGATGGCGGCTGTGGCGCTGTCCTGGATCGGCGGCTACGTCGTCATTGGCGCACCGGGCGGCATCGGCATACGCGAGGCACTGCTGGTGGGCTTTCTCGGCGGCGGGACAGCGGACGCGGCGTTGCTCGGCGCCGTGCTCGGGCAGCGCCTGAGCATGATCGCCGCCGATCTGCTGCTGTTTGTCGCGGCGAGTTGGTGGAAACTGCCGCCGGAGGAGGCGCGTTCCACCCGCGTCACGCCGGAATAGCTACCACGGATCCATTGACAGCGCGGCTATCGGTTCTTTGCTGGCGCGATCGATCACCATCACCATCTCCAGCTTGCGAGCCTGCATCGGCACCCAGACTAGGCTGTCGGCCTGGCGACCGGATCGCTGCAACCAGTTACGGGCCAGCTCCGCATCCGGCTGCGGCCTGCGCAGCAGCACATCGAAGGGTTTGGCCCTGGCCATCAGGATATCGGCCGATTCCGAATAGGGCACATACAGCTTGGGCATGGCCTCGGAGTGGCGACCCGCCACATCCAGCAGGGTCAGCCGATTGCGTTCCTTTAGGTCTTCCGGGAGTTGCAGTCCAACCAGCCTGGGTCCGGTCCAGGACAACTGGCTGAAGCTGCTATTGGCGTCGTCGGGCATCTCGTCCCAATCGATCTGATTGGCGGAAACCACGACGAAACGATCGACCGCCGCCACCATGAAAACCGGGCGCGAGCCGATGATGACACTGAGGCCATACAGCAGTGCACAGAGCTGCAGGATCAGGATCACGGTCATGTCGAAAGCCAGGCCCCACTTGCCCGGTTTGAACAGTAGCAAGGTCAGTGCGGGGCCAATCACCACATCCACGAAGATCAGTGTGGCAATCAGAATCTGCGCACCGGAAGCCTTGAAATAGAAATCGGGATACCAGAGGAAGAACACCAGCGTAGCGACGACCGCGCCGATGCAGGCGCTCGCCAGCAAGTGCACTCTGAACGCTTTCAAACGGGTCATGTCTGCAGGCTGATTGTCTGGGTAGACGCTGCGCCGAATCATACGGCGGGTCATGCCCGCAGGCACGTCAGGATGCAGGGAGTCTTGCGCCGCCGGTCCCCGCCAACATCCCCCGCAACACGCCGTCCCGGTCGATGAAGTGGTGCTTCAGCGCCGCCGCAACGTGCAGGGCCAGCAGCACCAGAAACACGGTGGCCAGGGTCTCATGCAGCTCCTCCAGCTGGTGCGCCCAGTACTTGTCGGGGCTGAGCCAGGCCGGGAAGTCAATCAGCCCGAACCAGGAAGTGGTCTTGCCGCCCAGCTGGCGGTTGAGAATTCCGCTGACGGGCAGGGCAATCATCAGCAGATACCAGGCGTAATGCATCACCCGCGCAATGAAGCGCTCCCAGCGCGGAGCGGCCTCGGGTGGCGGTGGCGCCGGATGCGTGACCCGCCACGCCAGTCGAATCATCACCAGCAGCAGCAGGCTGAGGCCCAGCGAGAAATGCAGGGACATGCCGCCGAACAGCTTCGGCTTCTCCCCGACCAGCCACTGCAGTATCAGCAGCAGTGCCATCAGCCAGTGCAAGGCCCGGGCGACGGTTCCGTAGCTCTGATTCGGTGCGCTCATGGGTTCGATCCTTGCAAGAGGGTATTCAGGGTTCTGAGGCCCAGTTTGACGGGGGCCGCTTAGCCGGCGATTAAGACGGACACTGAAGCGGCCCTGGGCGCCTTGGTGTTGCGCCTCTGTTCACCTTGAACGGCTGGCGGTAGCGGATTCGAGGCCGGGCGGGCCGGCGCCCGAACCCTGGCTCTGGTTGACCCAAGACAGCGCCTGGCGGCTGCAGCTTTAGTCGAATTAATCTGCCAGCCACGCCGATCACAGCCGTGGAGTGGCACACTGAGGGCACATAGGTTGGCAAGGACATGCTCATGAATACGCTGATTCGAATCACGACCGTGCTCGCGCTGGGCAGCGCTGTACTGGTACTGGCGCCAGATGCCGCGCAAGCCGCTGATCAGGGCAAGGTCTGCACCACGCTGGGCAAGGTTCATGCCTCGCGTGAGCGCGCTCTGTATCCGGTCGAAATGCAGTCCATAGACGGCAAGCTCAGTGCGCGCCGGGGCGACAACTGCATCATGCTCGATGCCGGCGAGCATGTGCTCGGCCTGACTGCAGCCACCGAGGTGGTCGCCTTTCCGCGGCGGCGCACGGCACTGGGCGCGCTGAAGGAAGTCAAGCTGCCGATCACGATCGAGGCCGGCCATACCTACACCCTGGCGGCGCAACTGGATGATCGTTACGAGGCCACCTGGATTCCGGTAATCGAGCGCGTGGAGGTCTGGTGAGAACCTGGCTGATAGGGCCGTCGTCACAATTGTTGTGACGGAGTCCCGGGAATCTCGGTCCGATTCAAGGCCTCAGACGCTCTAATCGAAGCCGGATGAAGAGGCGCCTCCTCCGACGGGGGAGCGCCTTTTCTATTGTCTGGGTTTCGCGACGGGGGCGTCATGCGCAATGTGGTCCGGTTGAAGACGGCGGCCATCTGGCTGTTGCTGATGGTGCTGGGGTCGGCTGTTTCGGCTCAGCCACTCACTAAATCTGCCATTCAGGTCGATCCCGGGAACACCAAACTCATTGGTGCAACCTTCGGCTACCGACTGACCTACAACTGCAGCAGCACCTCAGGCCCCTGTCTGAATGCCGAAGTAGTCGATCTGCTGCCCGCCGAAGTGCAGTACGTATCCACCGTGCCGAGCAGCCCGACCGGCGACGTGGCCTCGATCACCGTCACCCCGAATTTTGGCGGTAGTGGACGCACCCGCGTCCGCTTTGTCATGCAGACACCGCTCACCGCCGGCAATTCCGGCGATCTCATCATCAATGTGCGCTTTCCCAACGGGTCGACGCCCAACGGCACGGTTGCGATCAACTCGGCCGATGGCATCAATCTGGGGGCTACGCCCGGCACCTTTACCACCCCGCCAGTCAACGTCACCGCGGTCGGATCGCTGCAGACCACACTGCAGAAGACGCTGCTGAGCTCGCCCGCCAATCTGGATCTGCCAGAAAGCTATCGATTGCGCATCGCCGTCTCCGGCAGCAATGGATCATTGAACCTGACCGCGGTCGGTCCGGTGGTCGACACCCTGCCCCCCGGAACGGTGTTCAGCGGAGCCACGCCTGCCGCCGATTGCGAACCTGGCTGCGTGGGTACCACACCGGCAACTCTGACCTGGACCAGTCCCTGCAGTCTGCCGGTGGCTGCCGGGAGCAACTGCGACATCACGGTCAATGTGGTGTACCCGTCCGCCACTTTCCCAAGCGGCACCAATGTCACCAACAGTTTCACCGCCACCGCGACACCGCTGGGCCAGCCGCCGCAGAGCCTGGGTGTAGGCACCGTCACGCACCCGGTGACGACCTTTGTCGCCTCTCCCAGCATGAACTTCAGCAAGAACATGGCCGGTGGCACACCCAATCCGCCAACGCTCAACCAGAGCTTCAGCTACGACCTGAATTTCGCCAACAACGGCAATGTGCCGCTGGACAACCTGACCATCATCGATACGCTGCCGCTGTCCTTTGCGCTCGCCAGCGTGACCACGGGCAGCTACAACAATCTGGCCAATGTCGGCGCTGGCGTCGGCGTGCGCGTGAGCTACGAGAAAAACACTGCGCCTGGCGTGTTCACGCTCTGGGGCTCGTCGCCGGGCACGAACACCAATACCACCCTGAGCGCGCCGGCGCCGGGTCTGGGTGCGGGAGAGTACGTCACCCGCGTGCGTTGGGAGATGGGCACGGCCGCCGTGGGCATGGGCATCGCCACCCGGCCCCTGCTGAGCGGAAGCATCACCAACCCGGACAACGCCGGCAATCCGGTCGCCATCGGCAGCACGATCCAGAACTGTGCGGATCTGAGCGCCGTCTACAGCGCCGGCCCCACCAATGTGAACCGCAATGCCTGTCGCAGCTTCACGCTCAGCGGTCCCTTCGTGCAGCTCAATCCGGCCAAGGACAATTTGTCCGGTGGCGGTCCATTCAATCCCGGACAAACGGTGTCGTGGCGCCTGCGCGTGCGCAGCGCTGCGCAATCCAGCGATCCGGTGGCACTCAGCGATCAGATCGCGACCGATCTGCTGCCGATCAACCTGAACTTCGTCAGCTGGAACTTCGACGCTCAGGGTACCGGACTGCCCGCGCCCCAGGTCTTCGAGCAGATCCCCAATTTCGCCGGCACCGGCCGCACCCTGCTGCGCTGGCGCTGGAATGCGGGCAGCGGCAATCTGGGTGTCAATCAGCAGGTCTGGATCAACCTCAACACCAGCATCCGCAATGGCACGCCCTCTGGCAGCCTGAGCAATGATTTCACCCTGGACAGCGATGCGCCGGGACTGTCGCTGCGCTGCTCCGGCAGCAGCCAGAGCGACCCGCTGGATCTGGACGGCGATGCCGACACCGGCGAAACCCTGTGCCGGGCGACGGGTACCGTGACGGTGGCCGGCATTGCCCAGCTGATCTCCAGCAAGACCATCCAGGGCACCTGCGATGGTGGCTCGGTGGCTTCTTCCAATGGCACCTTGCTCGGCGGTGCCATCGACTACACGCTGCGGGTGGAGAACGTGGGCACCGTGCCGATGCAGAATTTCGTGCTGATCGACATCCTGCCCTTCGTCGGCGACACCGGCGTGCGCGATACCAGTCCGCGCGGCTCCCTGTGGACGCCCTTGCTGGCGGCACCGATCACGCCGCCGGCCGGCACCACGCTGTACTACTCCACCAGCGGCAATCCCTGCCGTGGCGAGGTTGGCGGGCCGACGAGCAGCTGCGATGCGCCGAACTGGACCACGGTGCCACCGGTACCCATCACCAGCGTGCGCTCGTACAAGATCGAGTTCGGCTCGCGCGTGGTGCAGCCCTTCGATTTCCTCAGCTTCAATTTCCTGATGGTCACGCCGGGTACGGTGCCGCCCGGCCAGCAGGCTTTCAACAGTTTTGCCTACCAGGCGGATCGCGCCGACGGGCTGGGCTCGCTGGCGGCCGAGCCGCAGAAGGTCGGCATCAGCATCGGCGCCTGTGATGCCGCTTCGCTCGGCGATTTCGTGTGGGCCGATGATAATGCCAATGGCTTGCAGGACGACGGCCCCACCGGCATCAACGGCGTGCCGGTCTTCCTGTGGCAACCGGGTACTGACGGCCTGGCCGGCACTCTGGACGACGTCCCGGTGTCTTCCAGCATCACCGGCAATGGGCCGGGCAATGCGCCGGGCTGGTACAACTTCCCCGGTCTGGCGCCAGGCAGCTATTTCGTCTGCATCGCCGCGCCGCCGACTTTCGTGTTCAGCCCGGCCGATGCTGGCGCGGACACTCAGGATTCGGATGCCAATCCGGCCACTGGCTGTGCACCGATCACTGTGCTTGGCGTCAACGAAAACAATCCCACCATCGATTTCGGCATCGTGCCCACCGAGCGGGCCGCGCTCGGCAATTACGTCTGGTTTGACCGCAACAGCAACGGCACCCAGAACGAATCACCCTTCGATGGCGCCAATGGGGTGACCGTGCGGCTGTGGATCGATGATGGCGATGGCACCGCCGAACCCGGTACCGGTGACACTCTGGCGGCGACCACGGTCACCGACAACGATCTCTACGGTGCGCCCGGCTATTACCTCTTCGATGGCCTGATTCCGGGCGTGTCCTATTTCGTGCAGTTCATTCGCCCCGCCGTGGCCACCGCCTTCACTGGCCAGAATCTGGGCGGCGATGACAGTGTGGATTCGGATGCGGCGCTGAGCAATGGCGTCACCGCGCTGGTCACGCTGGCGCCGAGCGAAGTCAATCTGACGGTCGATGCCGGCCTGATCGTGCCGGGCGGCCTGCTGTCGCTGGGCGATCAGGTCTGGAACGAGTCCGACAACGACGGATTGTTCGAGCCCGAGAACGGCGAGCTGGGCGTCGATGGCGTGCGCCTGGATCTGTATCGCGACGTCAACAATGACGGCGCCCCGACCCTGGACGAGTATCTGGCGACCACGACCACCGCCACGGCCAGCGGCTTTGCCGGCCGCTACGGCTTCGGCGGACTGGCCGCTGGCAACTACGTTGTGGTCATCGCACCGCAGAATTTCGGCGGTGGCGGCCAGCTGTTCACGCGGATCACGGCCACCGGGAACGATCCGGCACCGGATCCGGATGACGATTTCAACGGCGACGACAACGGCACCGATATCGGAGCGCTGATCGGGGCCCGCCCGGTAACCTTGAGCATTGGCGGCGAACCGACCAGCGAGGACGGCGACAACAACACCAATCTGACGGTGGACTTCGGTTTCATCCCGGCTGGCGCTGCGGCGGTGCCGGAATTCGACTACGGCGATGCGCCCGATGTGGTGGCTGGAACTGCAGTGGGTGACTACAACACCACGGTGCTCGACACCGGCGCTTCGCACCGGATCGGCGTGCCCGGCGCCCCGCGCCTGGGCGCCTGTGTGGACGGCGATGATGGCTTCAACCAGGGCTTGGGCGCCGATCGCGATGATGCCGCCGGGTTTGGTTCGGTGATCGGCACTTGCGCCAGCGCCGGCGATGACGAGGACGGCGTCAGCTTCACCGGGCCTTTTGTTCCCGGCGCCGCGACCAGCTTCTCGGTCAGCGCCGGCAACGCGGCCTGCGTGCTCAATGCCTGGGTCGACTGGAACCGCAACGGCGTCTTCGGCGATGCGGCCGGCGAGCAGATCGCCACCAATCTCAATGTGCCGATTGGCCCGGCGACGGTGTTGTCCCCGGTGGTGCCCTTGACCGCATCACCCGGACGCAGCTACGCGCGCTTCCGCTGTTCCAGCATCGGCGGTGACGGCCCCACCGGTCCGGCCGCCGATGGCGAGGTCGAGGACTATGTGATCGGCATCCAGGGCCGTGATTACGCCGATGCGCCGGCCAGCTACGGCACCGCCGGCGCCGGCGCTGCCCATCACGCCGTCGATCCGCTGGATGCGGTGTACCTGGGTGCCTGCGTCGATTTCGAAACCGATGGACAGCCCAATGCAGCGGCCACCGGCGACGATCTGGCCGCGGGCAGTGACCGCGTCGGCCTGTGCTTCGATGACGAGGATGGCGTCAGCTTCCCCGGTCCGATTGCCGCCTGCGCGAACGCTGCCGTGAACGTCACCGCCAGCGCCGGCGCGCGCCTGGACGCCTTCATGGATTTCAATGCCGACGGCGATTTCGGCGATCCGGGCGAACAGATCTTCGCCAATCAAGCGCTGCTGGCCGGCACCAATGCGCTGAATTTTGCGGTGCCCTGCAATGCCGCCGCGGCGATCACCTACAGCCGTTTCCGATTGACCCGCGCCGGAACCCCGGGCCTGCTTGGGCCCACCGGGAATGCCGGCAGTGGCGAGGTCGAGGACTATCGGGTGACCGTGCTCGGCAATGATCTCGGCGATGCCCCCGCGCCCTTCGCCACGCTGGTAGCAGGCAACGGCGCCCGTCATGCCATCGACCCGGGCAGTACGCTGCGCCTGGGAGCCTGCGTCGACACCGAGGCCGACGGCCAGCCCAATGCCGGCGCCACCGGCGATGACCTGAACACGGGCAGCGCCACGGTGGGCAGCTGTGCCGTCGCCGGCGATGACGAGGATGGCGTGAGCTTCCAGCCCATCGTGGCCTGCCGCAACACCACGATGAGTGCCAACGCTGGCGCCGCCGGGCGGCTCGATGCCTGGGCCGATCTCAATCGCGATGGCGACTGGGATGATGCCGGCGAACGCATCGCCAGCAATCTGGCCGTGGTGGCCGGCGCCAATCCGCTTACCGTGGCGGTGCCCTGCAATGCCAGTCGCGGTCTGGCCAATTTCCGCTTCCGTCTGTCCAGCGCTGGCGTGGCCAGTTACACCGGTGCCGCCGCCGACGGCGAGGTCGAGGACTACCAGGCCGAAATTCTGGCCTTCGATCTGGGCGATCTGCCCGATGGCGCGGCCGGGATGGGCGCCAGCAACTACCGCACGCTGTTGCGCGGTGCTGGCGACAATGGCCCGCAACACCGCATCGTCAGCGGCCTGTTCCTCGGCGCTGGTGTCGATAACGAAGCCGACGGCCAGCCGGGTGCAGCCGCCGATGGCGACGATCTCGCAGGCGCCACGCCGGATGATGAAGACGGTATCACGCTCGCCGATCTCAACTTCACGACCGGTCTGCCGGCCACGGTGCGCGCGCTGGTCACCAACACCACCGGCAACGCCGGGCGTTTGTGCGGTTTTGCCGATCTCAATGCCGACGGTGATTTCCTGGATGCCAACGAAAGCGCTTCTGTCGATGTCGGCGGTGCCGTCAACGCGGCGACCGTGACCCTGAGCTTCGGCACCCTGGCGGTGAATCCGGCGGTCTACAACCTGCTGCCGCCGAACGCGCCGCGATACTTCCGCTTCCGGCTCGCCGACAACCAGAGCCCGTGCACGCCGGACAATGATGCCGTCGCCCCCAATGGCGAAGTGGAGGACTATCTCGGCAGTCTGTTCGCCCCCACCGATTTTGGCGATCTGCCCGATAGCGGCGCCGGCATCGGTGCGGCCAACTATGAGACGCTGCTGGCCAATGGCGGTCCGTATCACCCGATTCGTGCGGGTCTGCAGCTGGGCGCCTGCGTGGATGCCGAGAACGACGGTCAACCGGCTCCCGCCGCCAGCGGCGACGATCTCGGAACCGGTGGCAGCGTTCAGGGCAGTTGCGCCAACGCCGGTGATGACGAAGATGGCCTGGACAGCGCAGCACTGGCGCAGTTGTCCCACCTGATTGCCGGAGGCAACAACCCGATCCCGGTGCTGGCCACCAACACCACCGGTGTGGCGGCGCGACTGTGCGGTTTCGTCGATTTCAACGGCGATGGCGATTTCGCCGATGCCGGCGAAACCCAGTCAGCCACCGTGAACAACGGCAGCAACAATGCCGCGATCAGCCTGGTGTTCGCGCCGGCCCTGGTCGCCCAGTCGGGCACACGCTATGCCCGCTTCCGCCTCAGTACCGATGTGGCCGGTCCGTGCAATCCCGATGGCCCCGCCAGTGACGGCGAGGTGGAGGACTACACCGTCGGCATCCGTCTTGCCGATTTTGGCGATCTCCCGGATACCGCGATCGGCACCGGCGCCGGAAACTACGTGACCCTGCGCGGCGACGGCCGCGTGGCGCACGATCTCACCGCCACGGCGACGACGCTGTTCCTGGGTGCGGGCGTCGATGCTGAAGGAGATGGCCAGCCGACGACGAATGCCGATGGCGATGATCTGAACGGAGCAGCGGATGACGAAGACGGCCTCAACCCGGCCGATCTGATCCAGCTCCAGAACTTGCCGGCGATCTTCCGCTTCACCGCCACCAATCAGACCGGGTCACCGGCCAATCTGTGTGGCTATGTGGACTGGAATTCAGACGGCGATTTTGACGACGCCGGCGAAGCCGCCAGCGCCACACTGGCCAGCGGCGCCAGCGGCACCGGACTGAGTCTGAATTTCGGCACGGTTCCGGCCTTCAGCAAGGGTGATCGCTATGCCCGTTTCCGCTACGGCAACAGCGCCTGCGCGGCGATGCCCGCCAGCGGTGATGCACCGGGCAGTTTCCCGAATGGCGAAGTCGAGGACTATGTGTTGCGCGATCGGGCCTCTGATCTCGGCGATCTGCCGGATACCGGCGCCGGCACCGGCGCTGGCAACTATCAGACCGGTCTGGCCGATGGCGGCCCCATCCACGGCATGGTTGCCGGTTTGCGTCTGGGTGCCTGCGTCGACAGCGAGGGCGACGGGCAAGCAAATACGGCGGCCAACGGCGACGATCTGGCCGCCGGCAACAGCACACTCGGCAGCTGCGCACTCGCCAATGACGATGAAGACGGCATCACGCTCGGTGATCTGGACTTCATCTCGACGCTACCGGCACGCATCGGCGCGCTTGTCACCAACACCACCGGCAATTCAGCAACGCTGTGCGGCTTTGTCGACTGGAATGGCGACGGCGATTTTGCCGATACCGTGGGTGGCGTCTCCGAAGCCGCGCAAGTCGCGGTGCCTGACGGCAGCAGCAATCTTGCGGTCACCGTGGACTTCGGCAACGCACCGGTGGCTCCGGTGGGCAGCAGCTACGCCCGCTTCCGCCTCAGCACCGATGCCGGCTGCAGCCCGATTGGTGTGGCCCTCGATGGTGAGGTCGAGGACTACCCGGTGACCATCACCCGGCGCGACTTCGGCGATCTGCCCGATGCCGGAGTGGGCACCGGAACCGGCAATTACCAGACGCTGCTGAGCGACAACGGCGCGGCGCATGACATCGTCGATGGTTTGTTCCTCGGTGCCCTGGTGGATCCTGAAGGCGAAGGCCAGCCCACTGCCGCCGCCGATGGTGACGACAACGCCGGCAGCCCCGACGACGAGGACGGCGTCAACCAGGTCGATCTGGCCACCTTCCACCTCGGCAGCCCGGC